>NZ_JBFXIO010000183.1:0-9837 GCF_050175855.1 Piscinibacter sp. | reverse complement strand
GTCAACCCGCACGCCTACATCGACAGCAACATCGTCGGGTTCACCAACATCCTCGAAGGCTGCCGACACAACGGCGTGCAGCACCTGGCCTACGCGTCGAGCTCGAGCGTCTACGGCGGCAACACCGCGATGCCGTTCTCCGAGCACCACAACATCGACCACCCGGTGAGCCTGTACGCGGCCACCAAGAAGGCCAACGAATTGATGGCGCACACCTACAGCCATCTGTTCGGGCTGCCGACCACCGGCCTGCGCTTCTTCACGGTCTACGGCCCCTGGGGACGCCCGGACATGGCGCTGTTCCTGTTCACCAAGGCCATCCTCGCCGGCGAGCCGATCAAGGTGTTCAACCACGGCAAGATGGTGCGCGACTTCACCTACATCGACGACATCGCCAATGGCGTCGTGCGCGTGCTCGACAGGCCGGCCACCGCCGACCTGGCCTTCGATGCCGCGTCGCCCGATCCCGCGCGCAGCAACGCACCGTACCGGGTGTTCAACATCGGCAACAGTGACCCCGTCCAGCTGATGGCGTTCATCGAAGCCATCGAAGCATCGCTGGGCAAGACCGCGATCAAGGAGTACCTGCCGCTGCAGGACGGCGACGTGCCGGCCACCTCGGCCGACGTCTCCGATCTCGAGGCCTGGACCGGTTTCCGCCCGGCCACGGCGGTGCGGGGCGGTGTCGGCCGCTTCGTCCAGTGGTACCGGGACTACTTCAAGGTTTGAGACAAGTCGACAGATCCAAAGACATGACCACCATTGCAGTCATCGGCCTGGGCTACGTCGGCCTGCCGCTCGCCGTCGAGTTCGGCAAGAAGTACCGCACGCTCGGCTTCGACCTATCTGCCGAAAAGGTGGCCGCCTACGGCCGCCATGTCGATCCGACCGGCGAGGTCAGCAGCGCCGACCTGAAGGCCGCGACCAAGCTCACCTGCAGCACCGACCCCAAGGTGATCGGCGAGGCCGACTTCATCGTCGTGGCCGTGCCGACACCGGTGGACGACGCGCACCAGCCCGACTTCACGCCGCTGGTGAAGTCGTCCGAAAGCGTCGGCAAGCACATCAAGAAGGGTGCCATCGTCGTCTACGAGTCGACGGTCTATCCTGGCGCCACCGAGGAGGTCTGCATCCCGATCATCGAGAAGCACTCCGGCCTGAAGTGGAAGGAAGGCTTCTTCGTCGGTTACAGCCCGGAGCGCATCAACCCCGGCGACAAGGAGCGCACGGTCACCAAGATCACCAAGGTGGTTTCCGGCGACACGCCCGAGACGCTGAAGAAGGTGGCCGAGGTCTACGGCTCGGTGATCACCGCCGGCGTCTACCCCGCCAGTTCCATCAAGGTGGCCGAGGCGGCCAAGGTGATCGAGAACACCCAGCGCGACCTGAACATCGCACTGATGAACGAGCTGGCCGTGATCTTCCAGCGCATCGGCATCGACACGCTCGAGGTCCTCAAGGCCGCCGGTACGAAGTGGAACTTCCTGCCCTTCCGCCCCGGCCTGGTGGGCGGCCATTGCATCGGCGTCGACCCCTACTACCTGACGCACAAGGCCGAGCAGTTGGGCTACAACCCCCAGGTGATCCTGGCCGGCCGGCGCATCAACGACAGCATGGGCAAATTCGTCGCCGAGCAGACGGTCAAGCAGATGATCGCCGCTGACCTGCCGGTCAAGGGCGCCGACGTGATCGTGCTGGGCATGACCTTCAAGGAGAACTGCCCCGACCTGCGCAACAGCAAGGTGATCGACGTGATCAACGAGCTGAAGAGCTTCGGCGTCCGCGTGCACGTGCACGACCCGATCGCCGAGTCGGCCGAGTGCGAGCACGAATACGGCATCCGGCTGACGCCCTGGGAGCAACTGCCGCGCGCCTGTGCGATCGTCGCGGCCGTCTCGCACAAGGAGTATGCGGAGATGGGCCTGAAGAAGATCGCCGAGAAGGCGGTCGACAAGGCCGTGTTTGCCGACGTGAAGTCGAACTACGACCCTGCGGAACTCGGCGCGCTGGGCTTCCGCACCTGGCGCCTGTAGGCGCTTCGGCCCTCGTCTAGAGAAGGGCCTGCTGGCGTGCCAGCCGCCACGCCTCGCCGGGCCGGCTGCGCGTCAGCATCCATACCTCGCGCAGCAGCTGCGCGTCGCCCTGAACCGACTCGCGGACCACGCCACTGAACTCGATGCTCGCCAGCTCCAGCGAGCCGACGGTGTCGCGTGCGATCAGGTGCGCCTCCAGCGCCAGCACGTCGGTGCGGTTCACCGGGCCGCCGCGTTCGGGCAGCAGGGCTGCGAGTTCCTCGAACATGCCATCGGTGGTGAGCCGGCGCAGGGTCTCCAGGTCGGCGGCGTCCCAGGCGGCCTGGAGCTCGAGGAACTGCCGGCGGGCCGCACGCAGCAGCGCACGCTCGTCCTGGCTGGTTGCCGCTGCGCGCGCCAGGATCGGCTGCGGCAGGTACCGGCGGGCGAACACCGGCCGGAATCGGCGCCCCTGCGCCCGCAGGTGCATCGCGGTCACGGCCACCAGCAGCAGCAAGGCCGCGATCGCCAGCACGGCGGCCGCACTGGACGGCGATCCGCGCTGCGAGGCCAGCAGCGCGAGCAGCGCGCCGGCCAGGCCCACCGAGGTGGACAGCCCGGTCATCGCCGCCGCCGAGGCGCTCGCCGGCAGCACGGCCAGCAGCCCCAGCAGCAGCGCCGGACGCGGACAGCTCAGCACTTGATCCCCACGTGCAGCGCCACCACACCGGCGCTGAGGTTGTGCACGTCGACGTGGCCGAAGCCGGCGCTCTTCATCATCGACTTCAGCTCGGCCTGGCCGGGATGCATGCGGATCGACTCGGCGAGATAGCGGTAGCTGTCGGCGTCGCCGGCCACCCACTGGCCGATGCGCGGCAGCACGTTGAACGAGTACCAGTCGTAGGCCTTGGCCAGCGGCGGCGCCACCTTGGAGAACTCCAGCACGAGCAACCGCCCGCCCGGCCGCAGCACGCGGTTCATCTCGGCCAGCGCGCGATCCTTGTGGGTCATGTTGCGCAGGCCGAAGGCGACGCTGACCAGGTCGAAGCTGCCGGTCGGGAAGGGCAGCACCTCGGCGTCGCAGATGACCGTCGGCAGCACCAGGCCCTCGTCGAGCAGCCGGTCGCGGCCGCGGCGCAGCATGGCCTCGTTGATGTCGGTGTGCACCACCATGCCGCGCTCGCCGACCTTGCGCGCGAAGGCGCGCGCAAGGTCACCCGTGCCGCCGGCCAGGTCGAGCACGCGGTCGCCCTCGCGCAGGTTGGCCACCGCCACGGTGTAGGCCTTCCAGGCGCGATGCAGGCCCATCGACATGAGGTCGTTCATCACGTCGTAGCGGGCGGCCACCGAGTCGAACACGCCGCGCACGCGCGCGGCCTTCTGCGTCTCTTCGACGGTCTCGAATCCGAAATGGGTTTCGCTCATGGCGCGGCTCAGTGGTGGTGTCCGCAGGACGATGCGGCCGCAGCCGCCATCGGCGCGTCGCGGTCGACGCCGGCCTCACGCAGCCGGGCCTCGTAGCGCTGCCAGAGTTCGTCCTGCTGCGCGCCGAGGAAGTAGAGGTAGTCCCAGGAGAAGATGCCGGAGTCGTGGCCGTCGCTGAAGGTCGGCTGCACGGCGTAGTTGCCCACCGGCTCCAGCGCGGTCAGCTCGACCTCGCGCTTGCCCGTCTGCAGCACCTCCTGGCCCGGGCCATGGCCCTGGACCTCGGCGGAGGGGGAGTAGACGCGCATCAGCTCGAAGGGAATGCGGAAGCTGCGGCCGTCGGAGAAACCGATCTCCAGCACGCGCGACTGCTGGTGCACGGTGATGTCGGTGGGCTGGGGTGTTTCGGGGCTGAGGCCGGCCATGGGCGAGGGTCGTGGTGACGAAGCGGACGCAGTGTAGCCAAGCGACCTGCGCGATGCGATCAGGGACTTTGATACCGGTCAGTCGCGCCGGACGAGCGCTTCCACCACGCAGGCATCGAGGTCGTGCAGCGGCATGCCGAGCCGGGCCGGCGCGCCGCCGTCGACCTCGCGCTGGCGCGGCCCCCACACCGCCTGTGGAAAGTGGCTGTCCCAGTCGAAGCGCGCGATCACGTGCCAGTGCAGGTGCGGCACCATGTTGCCGAGCGCGGCCAGGTTGATCTTGGCCGGCCGCAACTGCTCGATCAGCACGCGCTCGATCGCGCAGACGATGTCCATGCAGCGGGCGCGCTCGGGCGCCAGCAGCGCCGAGAACTCGGCCATGTGGTGCTGTGCGACGACGCGGTAGAAGGCCGGGAAGTCGGCATCCTCGGCCCGGATCACGCGCCAGGCATCGTCCTGCCAGAGCACGACACCCCCGGCCTGCTCGCACAGGGCGCAGCCGGGCACGGCATCGGGCCGCGGGGCGAAGTCGTGCGCCATCGAAACGGCCCGCTAGACCGAGACCGCCTGGCGCGCCCGTCGGCGATCGCCGGCCGCCGCACCGACGCCGCCGTCGGCGCGGCCGGCCCGTGCACAGCGCACGCAGGCGCGGCCCTCGGCCTTGGCGCGATGGAGCTGGCGATCGGCCTCTTCCATCAGCGACTCCAGCGAATCGAAGGCATCGCCGAGCGACGCGGCGCCCATCGACAGCGTGATGCCGTGCGGCTGGGACAGCCCCTGGATGGACTGCGCAGCGATCGCTGCGGATAGCCGCTCGAACAGCGCCGGCATCTCGTCGATCGCCGTGCCGGGCATCACCAGCAGCCACTGGTCGCCGTCGAAGCGGCCCAGGCGCTCCTGGCCGTGCAGCACCTGGCCGGCGGCCTGCGCGAATGCGCGCAGCACGCGGTCGCCGGTGGTCTGGCCATGGCGCTCGTTGATGGCCTTGAAGTGGTCGAGGTTCACCAGCGCGACGCTCAGCTCGATGCCCAGGCGGCGGCACAGGTCGAACTGCTCCTGGGCGAAGGCCATCACGGCGCGGTGATCGGGCATGCCGGTGAGCTCGTCGCGCAGCTCCAGCTCGGCGAGCTGCCGGCGGCGGCGCAGCGCGCGAAGACCGATCCACGCGCCGGCGAGGCCCAGGCCCGCCAGCGCCGCCAGTGCCGCCCACAGCGCGCGCTGCTGTGCCTCGCGCGCCTGCAGCGCGAGTCGATCGGCCTCGCTGCGGTGGCGCAGGTCGGCCAGTTCCGCCTCGCGGCGCGCGATCTCGTAGCGGGCCTGCAGGCGCAGCAGCTGGGCATCGCGCTTCGACTGCTGGCCGAGCGCCAGCGCTTCGTTGGCGCGGCGCAGTTCGGCATAGGCCTGGGCGAACTGGCCCTGCGAGGCATGGCCTTCGGCCACCCGCTGCAGCAGCCGTGCGCGATCGGGCGCGGGCAGCACGGCGCGCTCGAGCGCCCTCGCCTTGTCGATTTCCTGCAGCACCTCGGGGCGCTTGAGCTGCGCCAGTGCCTCGATCAGCAGCCCGCGGGCCAGTGCCAGCCGCGCCGGGGCCTCGGTCTGCCCGAGTGCCGGCAGCACGCCGCGCACCAGGTCGATCACGCGCTGCGGCTCGCCCTGCGACAGGCGCAGCGCCGCCAGGTCGAGCGTGACGATGGCCTCGCCGGTGGCGTCGCCGATCTCCCGGCTGCGCGACAGCGAGGCTTCGAAGCAGCGCGCCGCGCGCTCGGTCTGGCCGAGCCGGGCCAGCGTGTTGCCCATCTCCCACTCGATCCAGCCCCGCTGGAAGCGCGCCGGCAGCACGCCCAGCACCTCCAGCGCACGCTCGAAGTAGCTCTCCGCCGGCGCCTTGCCCGACAGCGAGCTGGCCATGCTGCCCATCGCGATCAGCGCCGAGGTCTCCAGGTGCAGCTGGCCCAGCTTGCGGCCGCAGCGCTCGGTTTCCTCGGCCACGCGCCAGGCCTCGTCGAGCGCGTAGGTCTCGCGCAGCAGGAACAGGTCGCCGGCCGAGATCTCGCACAGCAGGTATTCGTCACCGAGCGGGGCCGCGGCCCGCCGCAACTCCACGCTGCGCGCGATCAGGCTGGCAGACTCCTCGCGCCGGAACAGCGAGCCGATCGCATAGGCCTCCAGCCAGAGATGGTGGCGCGGCGTGGCCGTCGGCACGCGGCCGAGCCGCGCGCGCGCTTCGTCGACGCTGCGCTGGGCGTCGCTCGGGCGATCGAGCAGCGTGTAGACCGCCGCCTTGCCGAGCAGTTGCCAGAAGCGTGATTCGGAGTCCAGCGAATCCAGCGTGGCATCGGCCAGCGCCAGCGCCTCACGCGGGTCGTCGAGCGAGCGCTCGAGCAGCGGCCGCAGCGGCTCCGGCAGGCTCGGCGCGGCGTTCGGGGCGGACGGCAGGGCGAGCACCGCCACCAGGGCGCAGGCGCGGCCGAGGCGGCGCAGGGCACCGGTGGGCGGGAAGCGGCAGGCGCGGGCAATCATGGTGGGAGGGGCCTATTGTCGCCGCTAAGATCGCCGCTCCGTCACGGCCCCGCATCGACGTCATGAGCCTCTTCCTCACCCGCCGCACCTTCGGCGCTTTCGCCCTCGCCGCCCTCGCCCCCCTGGCCGCCCAGGCGCAGGCCTGGCCCTCCAAGCCGATCCGCTGGGTGGTGGCCTATCCGGCCGGCGGCGGCTCGGACTTTCTCGCGCGCCAGCTCGCGCCGCAGCTCGGCTGGCAGCTGGGGCAGACCATCGTGATCGACAACCGCCCGGGCGCGGCCGGCATCATCGGCACCGACAACGCCGCCAAGTCGCCCGCCGACGGCTACACCATCGTTACCGGCGACAACGGCGCGATGGTGTTCCACGAGGCGATGTACAAGAAGATCCCGTACTCGCCGACGGATCTTGCGCCGGTGGGCTTCATGGCGCGCTTCCCGCTGATCGTGGCGGTCAATCCGTCGGCCGGCTTCAGCGACGCGAGGCAGTGGCTCGATGCACTGAAGAAGAACCCCGGCAAGTTCAGCTATGCGTCGCCCGGCATCGGCAGCCCGCACCACCTGGCGATGGAGCTGCTGAAGAGCCGCACGCAGACCTTCGTCGTGCACGTGCCCTACCGCGGCACGGCGATGGCGGTGCAGGACGTGATCGCCGGCCAGGTGCCGATGATGGTGCTCGACACCGCCGCCGGCCTGCCGCAGATCCGCTCGGGCAAGGTCAAGGCGCTGGCCGTGATGTCGAAGAAGCGCATCGCCTCGCTGCCCGACGTGCCCACGCTCGACGAGCTGGGCGTGAAGGATTTCGAGGTCACGGCCTGGCAGGGCCTGTTCGTGCCCAAGGGCACGCCGGCCGACATCGTCGCGCGACTGACCGCGGAGATGAACAAGGCGATCACCACGCCCGAGGTGAAGTCCAAGCTGGAGGACTTCGGCCTCGAGGTGTTGCCGAGCGACGGCCCCGCCCTGGCCTCGTTCATCCAGAAGGAAACCACCTTCTGGCATGCGCTCATCAAGGAGCGCGGCCTGTCCGCCGAGCAGTAGCCCGAGGGATCAGACCAGCACGCGCTCGATGCCCCCGTCGTTGGCGCGCTCGACATAGTCGGGCAGCCAGTCGGGGCCGAGGATGCGGCTGGCCATCTCGACCACGATGTAGTCGGCCTCGAGCAGGCCGTTCTGCAGGTCGCCGGCGTAGCGGTTCAGGCCCTGCAGGCAGCTCGGGCAGGAGGTGAGGATCTTCACCGGGCCCTTCCCTGCCACGGCGCCCGAGGCGCGCAGCGCCGCCTCGTCGCGGCGCAGTTCCTCGGTCTTGCGGAAGCGCACCTGGGTGGAGATGTCCGGCCGCGTCACGCCCAGCGTGCCGCTCTCGCCGCAGCAGCGCTCGCTCTTGCGCACGTTCTCTCCGACGAGCGCCTTCACGGTCTTCATCGGCTCCTGCAGCTTCATCGGCGAGTGGCAGGGGTCGTGGTACAGGTAGCCGCCGCTGCCGTCCAGCGTGATGCCCTTCTCGAGCAGGAACTCGTGGATGTCGACGATGCGGCAGCCGGGGAAGATGTCCTCGAACTTGTAGCCCTGCAGCTGGTCGTAGCAGGTGCCGCAGCTGACCACCACGGTCTTGATGTCGAGGTAGTTCAGCGTGTTGGCGACACGGTGGAAGAGCACCCGGTTGTCGGTGATCATCTTCTCCGCCTTGTCGTACTGCCCGCTGCCGCGCTGCGGATAGCCGCAGCACAGATACCCCGGCGGCAGCACCGTCTGCACGCCGGCGTGCCAGAGCATCGCCTGCGTGGCCAGGCCCACCTGCGAGAACAGCCGCTCCGAGCCGCAGCCCGGGAAGTAGAAGACCGCCTCGGTGTCGGCGGTGGTCGTCTTCGGGTCGCGGATGATCGGCACGTAGGCCTTGTCCTCGATGTCCAGCAGCGCACGAGCGGTGCGCTTGGGCAGGTTGCCCGGCATCTTCTTGTTGATGAAGTGGATCACCTGCTCCTTGACCGGCGCCGGGCCCACGGTGGCCGGCGGCGCAGCGGTCTGCTGGTTGGCCAGACCGCGCAGCAGGTTGTTGGCCATGCGCTGAGCGGTGAAGCCGACGTCGACCATCGCTCGGCGCATGAGGCGGATGGTCTCGGGGTTCGTCGCGTTGAGGAAGAACATCGCGGCCGCGTTGCCGGGGCGGAAGCTCTTCTGCCCCATCTTGCGCAGCAGGTTGCGCATGTTCATCGACACGTCGCCGAAGTCGATCTTCACCGGGCAGGGGCTGGCGCACTTGTGGCAGACGGTGCAGTGGTCGGCCACGTCCTCGAACTCCTGCCAGTGCTTGATGCTGATGCCGCGGCGGGTCTGCTCCTCGTAGAGGAAGGCCTCGATCAGCAGCGAGGTGGCGAGGATCTTGTTGCGCGGGCTGTACAGCAGGTTGGCGCGCGGCACGTGGGTGGCGCACACCGGCTTGCACTTGCCGCAGCGCAGGCAGTCCTTGACCGAGTCGGCGATCTGGCCGATGTCGCTCTGCTGCATGATCAGCGACTCGTGGCCCATCAGCCCGAAGCTCGGCGTGTAGGCGTTGGTCAGGTCGGCCTTGATCTCGCCGCCGCGCAAGAGCTTGCCCTTGTTGAAGCGGCCCTCGGGGTCGACGCGGCGCTTGTACTCGGTGAAGCCGGCCAGTTCCTCGTCGCTGAGGAACTCCAGCTTGGTGATGCCGATGCCGTGCTCGCCGGAGATCACGCCGCCCAGGCTGCGCGCCAGCGCCATGATCCGGCCCACCGCCTCGTGCGCGGTCTGCAGCATCTCGTAGTTGTCGCTGTTGACCGGGATGTTGGTGTGCACGTTGCCGTCGCCGGCATGCATGTGCAACGCCACCCAGACGCGACCCTTGAGCACGCGGTCGTGGATCTTCTGGCACTCGTCGACGATCGGCGCCAGCGCTGCGCCGGCGAAGATGTTCGCCAGCGGCGCACGGATCTGCGTCTTCCACGAGGCGCGCAGCGTGTGGTCCTGCAGGTCGGCGAAGACCGTGCGCCCCGTCTCGGGCTGCACGACGTCGAGATTGGCCATCCACTGCCGCCACAGCCCGCGCACCTCGCGCAGCAGCGCCAGCGCCTGCTGGACGCGGTCCTCGAGCAGTTCGGCCGAGGCGATCTCCACCGCATCGTCGCTCTTGCCCAGCGGCAGGCTGCCGCCGAGGAAGAAGGCCTCCAGTGCATCCACCGTCGCCAGCTTGTTGCGCAGGCTCAGCTCGATGTTGATGCGCTCGATGCCCTCGGTGTACTCGCCCATGCGCGGCAGCGGGATCACCACGTCCTCGTTGATCTTGAAGGCGTTGGTGTGCTTGCTGATCTCGGCGGTGCGCTTGCGGTCGAGCCAGAACTTCTTGCGCGCATCGGCGCTGACCGCGACGAAGCCCTCGCCGGCTCGGCTGTTGGCGATGCGGATCACCTCGCTGGTGGCGCGCGCCACGGCATCGGC
>NZ_JBFXIO010000182.1:0-9893 GCF_050175855.1 Piscinibacter sp. | reverse complement strand
AGGCGCTTGGCCTCGTTGGTGTAGCGGTCGATCGCGTAGGGGATCTTCTCGGGTGCGTAGATGCGGAAGTGATGCGCCTGACCCAGCATGGGGCCGACACTGCCCATCTGGAACATCAGCCACTGCAGCACCTCGTACTTGCCGCGCACGTCCTGCGGCAGGAAGCGGCCGGTCTTGCCGGCGAGGTACAGCAGGATCGCGCCCGACTCGAACAGCGAGATCGGTTGTCCGTCCGGGCCCTGCGGGTCGACGATCGCCGGGATCTTGTTGTTCGGGCTGATGGCGAGGAACTCGGGCTTGAACTGGTCGCCGGCGCCGATGTCCACCGGGATCACGCGGTACGGCAGGCCGCACTCCTCGAGCATGATGTGAACCTTGTGCCCATTCGGCGTTGCCCACGAATACACTTCGATCATGAGGTCCTCGTCGTCTGTGTCCGCCGCTGCGGCGTGCTGCGAACTCTAGTGGATTGACCGCAGCCATGCTCGAGTCGTTCAAGCGCCTGCTCGCCGGCAAGCCCGCCGAATCCGCGGCCTGGCCCGATGTGGCCGATTGGGCGGCCCGCCAGGCGCTGAACTTCCGCCGCGTGCGCGAAGGCGAGGGCTTCGTCATCGAAGGCCTGCTCGACGAGATGCCCTGGCGGCTCGAGTGGGGCCCGCCGCAGCGGGCCTACATCGCCGGCCGCGAGTTGCGCATGCGCATGGAACTCGACCTGCCCGGCGACCTGCAGATGCTGCTGATGGCCCGGCCGCTGCTGGTCCTGCTCGAGCGCCAGACCTACGAGAGCTTCACCGAGGGCCTGCAGACGCAGATCGATACCGGCACGCCCGAGGAGGTGCGCTGGCTGGTGATGTTCCCCAAGGCCAACCTGAACATGTACCGCGCGCTGCGCGGCCGGCTCGGTGCCGTGTCGGCGGCACCGGCATCGGTGCCCTTGTGGCTGGAAGGGCCATTGGCTCAGCAACTCGAGCGGGCCTTGGGCACGCTGCTGCAGCACGATCCGCCCTTCGTGCTGATGACGCTGCGCGGACGCCTGTACCTGCGCATGCAGCTGATCGACCCCGACCTGGCCGCGGTGGCCGCGGCGGTCAGCCTGTTCGAGACCGCGGCGCGGCAGGCGCTGCGGGCCGCTGCCCAGGCGGGCGAGAGCGGCCAGGAGTGGCCGAGCACCGGCTCCACCGCCTGGCAGAGTTTCGACGACACCAAACCCCGTTGAGGGGCTGGTGCCGCGCTCAGGCGTACTTGCCGATCTCCAGCTTGGCGATGGCGTTGCGGTGCACCTCGTCGGGGCCGTCGGCGTAGCGCAGGGTGCGCGACAGGGTGTAGAAGTAGGCCAGCGGCGTGTCCTGGCTCATGCCGGCGCCGCCGTGCACCTGCATCGCCCAGTCGATCACCTGGCAGGCCATGGTGGGCGCCACCACCTTGATCATCGCGATCTCGGCCTTGGCGCTCTTGTTGCCGGCCACGTCCATCATCCAGGCCGCCTTGAGCGTGAGCAGGCGCGCCTGGTCGATCATGCAGCGCGCCTCGGCGATGCGCTCGCGCGTCACTCCCTGTTCGGCCAGCGTGCGGCCGAAGGCCACGCGCTTCGTCGCCCGCCTGCACATCAGCTCCAGCGAGCGTTCGGCCAGGCCGATCAGGCGCATGCAATGGTGGATGCGGCCGGGGCCGAGGCGGCCCTGGGCGATCTCGAAGCCGCGGCCTTCGCCGAGCAGGATGTTCGAGACCGGCACGCGCACGTTCTCGAACAGCACTTCCATGTGGCCGTGCGGCGCGTCGTCGTAGCCCATCACCGACAGCGGGCGCAGCACCTTCACCCCCGGCGTGTCCGCCGGCACCAGCACCATCGACTGCTGCGAGTGCCGCGGCGCCGTCGGGTCGGTCTTGCCCATGAAGATGTAGATCTTGCAGCGCGGATCGCCCGCGCCGGAGGTCCACCACTTGCGGCCGTTGATCAGGTACTCGTCGCCCTGGCGCTCGATGCGCGCCTCGATGTTGGTGGCGTCCGAGGAGGCCACGGCCGGCTCGGTCATCGCGAAGGCGCTGCGGATCTTTCCTTCGAGCAGCGGTTCGGCCCACTGCTTCTTGTGGGCCTCGCTGCCGTAGCGGATGATGGTTTCCATGTTGCCGGTGTCCGGCGCCGAGCAGTTGAAGACCTCGCTGCTCCAGGGCACGCGGCCCATGATCTCGGCCAGCGGCGCGTATTCCTGGTTCGACAGGCCGAGGCCGTAGTCACCCGAGGTGTTGGTGCGGCCGTCGGCGCTCGGCGGCAGGAACAGGTTCCACAGCCCGGCCTCGCGCGCCTTGGGCTTGAGCTTCTCGATCACCTCCAGCGGCGTCCAGCGCTTGCCGGCCGCGGTGTTGGCCTCGATCTCGGCCCACCAGGCGCCTTCGGCCGGGTAGATGTGCTCGTCCATGAAGCGCAGCAGACGCGCCTGCAGTTCCTGGGTCCGTGGCGAATAGCTGAAGTCCATGGTGTCTCTTTCGTGGGGAGGTGATCAGGTGCGGCTGGCGATGCGCCAGCCCATCTCGGCCAGCGGCCGGGCACCGGCGCCTGCCGACACGGCCTGCGCGCTCGACGCGGTGCCGTCGACGACGCGCTTGGCGATGCCCTGCAGGATGCCGGCCATGCGGAACAGGTTGTAGGCGAGGTAGAAGTTCCAGTCGGCCATCACCGCATCGGGGTCGGGCCGGCCGGTGCGCTCGCAGTAGCGGCGCACGTAGGCCCGCTCGTCGGGGATGCCTAGCGCGGCCAGGTCGCAGCCGCCGATGCCGCGGAACTGCCCCGGCGCGATGTGCCACGACATGCAGTGGTAGCTGAAGTCGGCCAGCGGGTGGCCGAGCGTGGAGAGCTCCCAGTCGAGCACCGCCAGGATTCGCGGCTCGGTCGGGTGGAAGACGAGGTTGTCGAGCCGGTAGTCGCCGTGCACCACCGACACCTGGCTCTCGTCCTTGGCGCTGGCCGGCATGTGCGCCGGCAGCCATTCCATCAGGCGGTCCATGGCCTCGATCGGCTCGGTGATGGAGGCGACGTACTGCTTGCTCCAGCGGCCGATCTGGCGCTCGAAGTAGTTGCCGGGCTTGCCGTAGCTCTCGAGGCTGGCAGCGCGGACGTCGACCGTGTGCAGCGCCGCGATCACGCGGTTCATCTCGTCGTAGATGGCGCCGCGCTCGGCCGGGCCCATGCCGGGCAGGGTCTGGTCCCACAGCACGCGGCCCTGCACGAACTCCATCACGTAGAAGGCACGGCCGATGACGCTCTCGTCCTCGCACAGCAGGTGCATGGTCGGCACCGGCACGCCGGTGCCGCGCAGCGCGCTCATCACCCTGAACTCGCGCTCGATGGCGTGCGCCGAAGGCAGCAGCTTGGCCACCGGCCCGGGCTTGCAGCGCATCACGTAGGTGGCGCCGGGCGTGACGAGCTTGAACGTGGGGTTGGACTGGCCGCCCTTGAACTGCTCCACGCTCAAGGGGCCGGCGAAGCCGTTCAGGTGCCGCTCGAGATGGCGCTGCAGCGCGTCGACATCGAAGGCGTGCTGGGCGGCGACGGGTTTGGTTCCGGAGAAGGCGTCCATGGCTCGTCAGGAAGTAAGTTCCACCAGCCGGCCTGCGTCGCGGCCGGCGCGACACGGGTTCAGCGCTCGGCGATGGCGAGCAGCTTGTCCTTGGAGAGCACCACGAGGCGTGTCGGCTCGATGCGCACCGCACCCTCGCGCTCGAAGCCCTTGAGCTCCTGGTTGACACGCTGGCGAGAGGCGCCGAGCAGTTGCGCGAGATCCTCCTGCGCCAGCGCCAGGCCGATGCGGATCTCCTCGCCCTCCTGCACGCCGTAGCTGCGCGCGAGCAGCATCACCTGCTTGGCCAGCCGCGCGGCCAGCGGCCGGGTGTTGAGATCCTCGATCTGATCGAACATCAGCCGCAGGCGGCGGCAGTTCAGGCGCAGCAGCGCGTCGTAGAGCTCGACATGCTGCGCGAGCAATTCCTTGAAGTCGGACTTGCGCACGATCAGCAGCGTGGTCTCGCCATGCGCGCTGGCGTCGTGCGTGCGCGGCAGGCCGTCGAACAACGCGATGTCGCCGAACCAGGTGCCGGGCTCGACGTAGGTCAGCGTGACCTGCTTGCCCGAGAGCGACACCGAGCTCACCCGTACCGCGCCCTTGGCCACGCCCACCCACTCCTGTGCCGGAGTGCCGCGCGCCGACAGCGTGGCGCCGTCGGCGAGCCGCCGCACGGTGGCGCGGGCGAGGATGGCCTGGCGCAGTGCCGGCGAGAGCTTCGAGAACCAAGAGCCCGACTCGATGTTGGAACGTTCTTCGAGTGTAAGAACCGAGGTGTTCATGTTCAGTCGCTGAGGTGACAGCATGATCGCGTCGTGCGAACCTATTGTCCACGAGCAAGATCACCGATCAGGAGACGAGCATGGGCGCCAACGATCTGCGCATCCCGAGCCTTCGTGGCCACGTCAGCGACGAGGAGTGGCGCACCCGCCTCGACCTCGCCGCGGCCTACCGCCTGGTGGCGCTGTTCAAGTGGGACGACCTGGTGTTCACCCACATCAGCGCGCGGGTGCCGGGGCGTGACAACGAATTCCTGATCAACCCCTACGGGCTGATGTTCGAGGAGATCACCGCCTCGAGCCTGGTGCGCGTCGACACGGCCGGCAACAAGCTGGACGACTCGCCGTTCCCGGTCAACCCGGCCGGCTTCACCATCCACAGCGCGATCCATGGCGCTCGCCACGACGCCCAGTGCGTGCTGCACACCCACACGCTCAACGGCGTGGCGGTATCGGCGCAGAAGGGCGGCGTGCTGCCGCTGTCGCAGCAGTCGATCTTCGTACTGTCGAGCCTGGCGTACCACGATTACGAAGGCGTGGCGCTCAACGACGAAGAGAAGCCTCGCCTGGTGGCCGACGTCGGCGACAGGAACTTCCTGATGCTGCGCAACCACGGCCTGCTGACGCTCGGCGCCACCATCGCCGATGCCTTCCTCAACATGTACCTCTTCGAGGCGGTGTGCACGATCCAGGTCCGCGCCCTGGCCGGCAGCCGGGAACTGGTCCACGTCGACCCCCGCATCATCGCCGGCGCACAGGCCCAGGCCAGGCAGGTCACGCGGGGCGTTGGCGGCGGTGCGCTGACCTGGCCCGGCCTGCGGCGGCGACTGGACCGCCAGAACCCTGGCTACGCCGACTGAGCGCAGTTCAGCCGAACTTCGGTGCCCGTTTGGCGATGAAGGCCTGCAGGCCTTCGCCGCCGTTGGCGTGGAAGAGGTTGAGGATGAACTGTTCCCGCTCGGCAGCGAGGTGGGCGCCCAGCGTATTCGAGGGCGCTTCGTTCAGCAGTTCCTTGGCGCCGGCGATCGCGTTGGGCGCCATCGCCGCGAGCCTGTCGCCCAGCGCCAGGGCTGTGACCATTGCCTGACCAGGGGCACAGAGGGCCTGGACGACGCCCCACTGGTGCAACTGCCGGGCCGTGACCGGATCGGCCAGCCAGAGCATCTGCTGCACCGCAGCGCGGGGCAGGGCTCGGGCCAGGTGCCAGCTGGCGCCGCCGTCGGGCGTCAGGCCCAGCCGGGCGTAGGAGAGGATGAAGCGCGCCTCCTCGGAGGCGACGATCAGGTCGCAGGCCAGTGCCAGCGAGAAGCCCGCGCCGGCCGCCGCGCCTTCCACCGCCGCGATCACCGGCTTGGGACAGGCACGCAGCGCCTCCACCCACTGGTGCAGCCGCTCGAGCATGTGCGCCTGCGCCGGCGGGCCGGCCTGGCGGCGCGCGATCAGGCCCTGCAGGTTGCCGCCGGCGCAGAAGTGCGAGCCGGCGCCGCGCAGCACGATCGCCCGGATGTCGTCGTCGGATTCGGCGGTGCTCAGCGCCTCGATGCCTGCCGTGATCACCGCCTCGGACAGCGTGTTGCGGCTCTCGGGGTCGCTGATCGTGAGAATCAGCACGGCGCCTTGGCGCTCGGTCAGCAGTTCAGAGGGCATGTCCGACTTCAGGCACGGCGGGTTCGGTCGATTGTGTCACGCTCACCCGTGTCGCTTCCCCCGGTTCGAAGTGAGGCCGCAACCGGGCGTCATGCTAGAGTCCCTCGCACAAGAAAGATCATCGCAGCTCAATGCGCCGAGCCTCGCTCTCTCTCACCTTCGTCCTCGCCGGCGGAGCCCTCTTCGGTGCCGCCGGTGATGCACAGGCGCTCGGTTTCGGCCGCTCGGTCAACACCTCCAATCTCGGGCAGCCGCTGAACTTCGCCGCCACCGTGCGGCTCGATGCCGACGAATCGCTGGTGCGCGAGTGCGTGACGGCCGAAGTGCTGTCCGGCGACTTCCGCGTTGCGCCCGCAGCCGTGCGGCTCAGCGTCGAGCCGGCGCCGAACGCTTCGGAGCGCCTGGTGCGCGTCAGTACCACGATGGCGATCGACGAGCCGGTGGTCACCGTCACGCTCACGGCGGGCTGTCAGCAGCGCCTGACGCGCAGCTTCGTCACCCTGGTCGATCCCCCCGGCATCAACCTCGCGTCGGCGCCGCCGGCGGTAACCAGCCTGCCGCCGCAGCGTTTCGAGCCGGAAACGGCGCCGGTGGTGGCGGTGTCCCAGGCCGCCCAGGCGGCGTCCGCGCCTCGCCGGGCGGCGCCGGAACCCGCCGCCGACCGGCCGCAGCGGCCCCGTGCCGTGGCAGGCGCCTCGACGCCGCCGCGCCCCCGGTCGGTCGCCCAGGCCGTGCCGGCCAAGCCGCGCGAGCGCAAGAGCAGCGCGGCGCCCGCTGCGGTGCCGCGCAGCAGCGGCCCGCGCCTGCAGCTCGAGCCCGGCACCGTGTCGGCCGCTGCGGCTGCCGCATCGGCTGCAGCCGCGCAGGCGGCCGCCGCCGCAGCCTCCGAGGTGGCGGCTTCCAACCTGGCTGCGGCTTCTGCCGCCGCTGCCGCGTCGGCCGCTCAGGCCCGGATCGCCTCGCTCGAGGAGCAGCTGCGTCTGCTGCGCGAGGAGTCGCAGAAGACCCAGAAGGCCCTGGCCACGCTGCAGTCCAGCCTCGAACGCGCCCAGGAAGAGCGCTACGCCAACCCGCTGATCTATGTGCTGGCGGCCTTGTCGGCGCTGCTGGCCGTGCTGCTGGCGGTGCTGTGGTGGCGCCAGTCGCAGTCGCGCCAGAACTCGCAGTGGTGGCTCGCCCCGGCCGGCACGAGCGTGGCCACGGCCACGCCCGCCAAGCCCGTTCCGGCCCGGGCGCCAGTCGATGCCGCAGCCGCCCGGCAGGAGACCCAGCCGGCGGTGATGGACGAGCGTGCCTTCAGCCGCTCCGGCGAAGACGAGGCCGAGCCCTCGGCGTCTCCGGTGACCGAGGCGCCGGTGTCGGTGCTCCCGCCGATCGCCGAGGCGTCGTCGGCGCCGCGGCGCGAACTGTCGGTGGAGGAACTGATCGACCTCGAGCAGCAGGCCGACTTCTTCGTCGTGCTCGGCCAGGAAGACGCCGCCATCGACCTGCTGATGGGCCATGTGCGCAGCAGCGGCGGCGCCAGCCCGCTGCCCTACCTGAAGCTGCTCGAGATCTACCGCCGCCGTGGCGACAACGACGCCTACGAGCGCGTGCGCGAGCGATTCAACCGCCGCTTCAGCGCCTACGCACCCGACTGGGACAACGACCTCGCCCAGGGCCGCACGCTCGACGACTATCCGCAGATGCTGCGCCAGCTGCAGCGCCTGTGGGACGAGCCTCAGCGCGTCACGCAGATGCTCGACGCGGCGCTGATGCGCCAGGACGGCGAGGGCGACACCTACGACCTGCCTGCCTACCGCGAGCTGCTGTTCCTGTACTCGATCGCCCGCGACCTGGGCGAGCACCCGAGCAACGCCCGCTCCGTCGACCTGTTGCTGCCGATGGACGGGGATGCCGCCGAGAAGCCGATCGAGGAGTTGACGGCCAGCCGGCTGATGGGCTTTGCGCCAACCAATCAGCTCACGGTGCAGGTCGATCTCGACGTCACCCGGCCCAAGGCCGACAAGGGCGAAGGTCGCTCCTCCGACTTCATGGGCCTGGTCGACCCCAAGCCCCGGCGCGACGGCGCCGACCGCTACTGAGCCGAGGCCGCCTTCACAGCGCCGCGAGGCGCTCCAGCGCGAGCCTCAGCGTCTCGTCCTTCTTGGCGAAGCAGAAGCGCACGATGCGCTGCTCGAAGCCGCCCTGGTAGAAGGCCGACAGCGGGATCGCGGCCACGCCGACCTCGGTGGTCAGGCGGCGGCAGAAGGCTTCTTCCGGCTCGTCGCTGATGGCAGAGTAGTCCACGCACTGGAAGTAGCTGCCCTCGCTGGGCAGCAGCCGGAAGCGGCTCCCCGCCAGGCCGGCGCGGAACAGGTCGCGCTTGCGCTGGTAGAACGCCGGCAGGCCGAGGTGGTGCGAGGCATCGGCCATGAAGGCCGCCAGCCCGTGCTGCATCGGCGTGTTGACGGTGAACACGTTGAACTGATGCACCTTGCGGAACTCGGCGGTCATCGTCGCCGGCGCGGCCACGTAGCCGACCTTCCAGCCGGTCACGTGGTAGGTCTTGCCGAAGCTGGAGACGATGAAGGCGCGCTGTGCCAGCTCCGCATGCCGGGCCACGCTCTCGTGGCGGGCGCCGTCGTAGACCATGTGCTCGTAGACCTCGTCGGCGATCACGAACACGTCGGTCGGGCGCAGCAGTTCGGCCAGGCGCTGCATGTCCCCGGCGGTCCAGATGGTGGCGCTGGGGTTGTGCGGCGTGTTGATGATGATCGCGCGGGTGCGCGGCGACAGCGCCGCGGCGATGCGCGCGAAATCGGGGCGGAAGGTGCCCGGGGTCAGCGGCACGTGCACCGCGCGGCCGCCGGCCAGCTCGATGTTGGGCTCGTAGCTGTCGTAGCAGGGGTCGAGCACGATCACCTCGTCGCCCGGGTGCACGATGGCCAGGATGGCGGTGATGATCGCCTGCGTCGCGCCGGCGGTGATGGTGATCTCGCTGCCCGGGTCGTAGCAGCGGCCGTACATCGCATCGATCTTGGCGGCCACGGCCTCGCGCAGCTGCGGCACGCCGGCCATCGGCGGGTACTGGTTCAGGCCGCCACGCATGGCCCGTTCGACGGCGTCGAGCAGCGCCGGGTCGCAGTCGAAGTCGGGGAAGCCCTGGCCGAGGTTGACGGCGCCGTGCTGCTGCGCGAGCGCGGACATCACGGTGAAGATGGTCGTGCCCACGCGGGGCAGGCGGCTGTCGATGGCGGGGGTGCGCGCGGCGGTGGCGGTGGTCATGGCGTGAGGATTCAGAGCTGGTAGTCGGGCGCGGCGGGCTGCTGGCCCGACAGCGCCTGGGTGATCACCTGGCGGCCGAGTCGGTCGGAGAGCATCTCGGCGAAAGCGTAGACGAAGCTGCGCAGGTAGGCGCCGCGCTTGAAGGCGATGCGCGCGACATTGCGGCCGAACAGGTGGCCGAGCGGCCGCGAGACGAGCTCGCCGCCCGGCGGATCGTCCTTCACGGCGATCTCCGCGACGATGCCCACGCCGAGGCCGAGGCGCACGTAGGTCTTGATCACGTCGGCATCGATCGCTTCGAGCACGACATTGGGCTTGAGCTTGCGCGCGGCGAATGCCTGGTCGACGCGCGTGCGGCCGCTGAACGAGGGGTGGTAGGACACCAGCGGCTGCAGCGCCAGGTCTTCGAGCTCGATGCGCTCGAGCTGCGCCAGCGGATGGCCGGCCGGCATCACGAGGGCATGCTGCCACTCGTAGCAGGGCAGGGTGGCGAGCTCGTCGATGCCGTCCAACGCCTCGGTGGCCAGGCCGACGTCGGCCACCTCCTCGATCACCATGCGCGCCACCTGGTCGGGCGAGCCCTGGTGCAGGCTGACGTTGACCTTCGGGAAGCGCTTGCGCAGCTGCGCGATCGGCTCGGGCA
>NZ_JBFXIO010000181.1:0-9896 GCF_050175855.1 Piscinibacter sp. | reverse complement strand
GCGGGCTCATGCGCCAACCTCCTTGGCCAGGTTGTCGAAGCCCGCACGCAGCACGCCATGGTAGCGCGGGTCCTCGAGCAGGAAGGCGTCGTGGCCGTGCGGCGCGTCGATCTCGGCGTAGCTGACGCGGTGCCGGTTGTCGAGCAACGCCTTGACGATCTCGCGCGAGCGGGCCGGCGAGAAGCGCCAGTCGGTGGTGAAGCTGACGATCTGGAAGCGGCACTTCGCCGCCGCGAAGGCGCGCGTGAGGTCGCCGCCGTGCTCGCGCGCCGGGTCGAAATAGTCGAGCGCGCGCGTGATCAGCAGGTAGGTGTTGGCGTCGAAGTACTCGCTGAACTTGTCGCCCTGGTGGCGAAGGTAGCTCTCGATCTCGAACTCGATCTCCTGCGTGGAGTAGCCCAGCTCGGCGGCGCGCATGGCGCGGCCGAACTTCTTCTCCATCGCATCGTCGGAGAGGTAGGTGATGTGGCCGATCATGCGCGCCACGCGCAGCCCGCGCTTGGGCACCACGCCGTGCGCGTAGAAGTGGCCGCCGTGGAACTCGGGGTCGGTGACGATGGCACGCCGCGCCACCTCGTTGAAGGCGATGTTCTGCGCGGAGAGGTTCGGCGCGGTCGCCACCGCGATGCACTGGCGCAGCCGGTCGGGGTAGCGCAGCGACCAGCTCAAGGCCTGCATGCCGCCCAGGCTGCCGCCGAGCACCGCGGCGAGCTGCCCGATGCCGAGCCGGTCGAGCAGACGGGCCTGTGCGTCGACCCAGTCTTCCACGGTGACGACGGGGAAGTCGGCGCCGTACACGCGCCCGGTGGCCGGGTTGACGTGCATCGGCCCGGTCGAGCCGAAGCAGGAGCCGGGGTTGTTGACGCCGATGACGAAGAAGCGGTCGGTGTCCAGCGGCTTGCCGGGGCCGACGAGGTTGTCCCACCAGCCTTCGCTTCTCGGCTGGCCGGCGTAGGTGCCGGCCACGTGGTGCGAGGCGTTCAGCGCATGGCACACCAGCACGGCATTGCTCTTGTCGGCGTTGAGCGTGCCGTAGGTTTCGTAGACGAGCGTGTAGTCCGCGAGCGTCGCGCCGCTCTTCAGCGGCAACGGCTCGACGAACGCCATCGATTTCGATTCGACGTGACCCAGCGATCCCATGAGGCCCCAAACGAAGACACCCGGCGCCGCCAAAGCGGAACGCCGGGTGTGCGTCCTTCTTTAGCTGAACTTATAAAGCGCTCGCAATCCGGAACAAATCAGCGCTGGCGGCAAGTATAGCGGCGCCGCCTCACAACGGCACCGGCGCCGTCTCCACCGACCCGCGCGCCGGCAGGTGGATGAGGAACACCGCACCGCCTTCGGGCCGGTTATCGGCATGGATGCGCCCGCCATGCGCCTCGATGATCTTGCGGCAGATCGCCAGGCCCAGGCCGGTGCCGCCGGAGCCGTCCTTGGTCAGGCTCGATTGCACGAAGGCCTCGAAGACGCGCTCGACCTCGTCGGCGGGTATGCCCGGGCCCTGGTCGGCGATGCCGATGCGGATCTCGCCGGCCGGCGTGGTCTCGCCGCTCAGCTCGATGACGCCGTGGAAGGGCGAGAACTTGATCGCGTTCGCAAGTACGTTGCGCACCACCTGCTGGAAGCGCATCGGGTCGACCTTGGCCACCAGGGGCAGCTCGGAAAGCTGGAGCTCCAGGCGCAGCTGCCGGCCGGCCAGCAGCGGGTCGATCTCGCGCGCCACCTCGCGCACGAGCGTGCGCAGATCGGTGCGCTCGAGGTGGAAGGTGCCCACCGTGCTCTCGATCTTCGAGACGTCGAGCAGGTCGTTGACCAGCGCGAGCATGCGCTGCCCCGAGGCGTGGATGTCGGCGAACATCGAGGCCAGCTTCTCGTGCTGGCGGCCGCGCACCATGCCCAGCTCCGAGAAGCCGAGGATAGACTGCAGCGGCGTGCGCAGCTCGTGGCTGATGTTGGCGATGAACTCGCTCTTGGCGCGCGAGGCCTCCTCGGCTGCGTCGCGAGCGTCGCGCGTGGCCCGCTCGGCGGCGCGGAACTCGCTCACGTCCATCAGCACGACGAGGATGCCGGCCGGCGCGCCGTCGTCGCCCGGCACCGCCACCTTGATCAGCATCGCGTCGCGGCGCGAGCCGTCTCGGTGGCGCACGCTCGCCTCGTAGGCGATGCGCCCGCCGCTGCGCAGCAGTTCGCGGTCACGCTCGCTGTGCAGCGCGGCCTCCTCGGCGCTGAGGTAGCTCGCCGCGGCCTGGCCGATCACGTCTTCGCGGCGCCGGCCGGTGAAGTCTTCCCAGGCCTGGTTGACACTGAGGTAGCGGCCGAGCGTGTCGAGCATCGACAGCGGCAGCGGGCTGATCTCGAGCATCAGCGCCGAGATCTTCAGCTGTGTCTGCAGCTTCTGCTGCGCGACCACGCGGTCGGTCACGTCGGCGGCGCTGCCGGCGAAACCGACGATGCGCTCGCCGTGGACCAGCGGCACCACCGCCACGTCGAAGTGCCGCGTGCGCTCGGCGCCGGCACCCATCACGGTGGCCTGCGCATGGCGCACGGCGATGCGGATATCGGGGCTGAACAGCGAGCGCACCGCCGCTCGCTGTTCGGGCAGCACCAGCTCGTGCAGCTGGCGGCCGATCGCATCCCGGGCGGTGTCGCCGCCGATGGCCTGCCAGCGTTCGTTGACGAAGCTGATCGCGCCGCGCTCGTCGGTGCGGAAGATCAGGTCCTGAACGCTGCGGATCGTCACGCTCAGCTCGCGTTCGCGGCGCGCCACTTCGGCCTGCGCCAGGTCGAGCTGGGCGCGCGCGGTCTCGCGGGCGCGCAGGCTGCGCCAGGCCAGCAGTGTCATCGCCGCGACGGCCAGCAGCACCACCAGGCCGATCGCGGCGAAGGGGCGGAAGCCCTGCCACCACGCGACGTCCACCGCGGCGTGCGGATGTTCCACCAGCACCACCAGAGGCCGCGAGCGCGAGACTCGGAAGGCCACCAGCTGATCGTCGCTGCGCACGCCGGTGCCGAGGTAGGTGGCGTGCTCGCGCGCCGGCAGGTAGTCGCGGAATACCGGGTGCCCGGCGAGCGCCGTGCCGGGCGCGAGCGGCACCGAGGCGGTGGCCGCCAGCAGCGTACCGTCGAAGCCGGTGAGCATCGCGCCGCCGAGCCGGTCGGCCACGGTCAGCTCCAGCTGGTTGGCGAAGGCATCCGGGTTGACCAGCGCCACCAGCAGCGCCGGGTCACCGCCGCGCAGCTGCATGCCTCGCATCAGCGGCACGAAGCCGACCGTGGCCGGCACCGCCGCGTCACGGCGCGCCATGTCGGACAGGGTGCGGCCCGCAATGAAGGTGCCGAGGCGGTCGCGGTCGATCGCCGGCCAGTTGCCGAGCCATTGCGGCTCGATCGAGATGCCAACGTCACGCGGCACGGTGCTGGTCAGCACGCGGCCCTGCGCATCGACCACCGCCATGCTGCGCAGGAAGGGCAGGCCGACCATCGCTTGATTGAGCAGCGGCGTCACCTCGTCGATCTGGGCGAGGGTCTGCGTCGACAGCAGTTCGGCCAGCGAGGCCATGGCGATCGCCGTGGTCTCGACGGTGCGGGTGGACTGCTCCTCGAGCACGCGCGCGAGCAGCTCGTTGCGGGCGCGCTGCGTCTCCATCTTCTCCTCGTGCTCGGTCCAGCCGAGCCAGGCGACCGCGGCCAGCACCGCCAGGGCCAGCAGCGCGCCGGCCCAGGGCACGGCACGGCTCAGGCGCCTGGAAGCGAAGCGCTGGCGCTCGGGGGACGAAGACACCCGCCCGGCTCCTCTCAGGGCTGCAGCACGGCGATGCCGCCCAGCCCGTGCCGCTTGGCGGCGCCCTCGAGGCGGCCGTCGCGCTTGATGCGCGCGACGAACTCGTCGAGCGTGGCCAGCCAGGCCTCGTCGCCCTGCTTCACCGCATAGGCGTAGGGCAGCACGTGGAAGGGCTTGGGCGGTGAGATCAGCATGGCCCAGTCGGCGTTGTCGAGCAGGCGGCGACTGTATGGGTAGTCGGTCATGAACACGTCGACGCGGCCGGCTTCCAGCTCGCGCTCGCGCGTGGCCGGCGGCTTGACCACCACCATCGTCGCCTGCTTGAGCGCCGCGGCCATCACCGGCTCCATGAAGGTGCCGGCCTGCACCGCCACCTGCACGCCGGGCTTGTCGATGTCGGCCCACTCGCGCACCACGCGGTTGCTGCGCGTGGTGATGCCGTAGATGTCGCTCTGCAGGTAGGGCCGGGTGAAGGCGAGCTGCGCGGCGCGCGCCGGCAGCACGCCGACGGCGAACATGGCCACGTCGCAGCGGTCGCCCTTGAGGTCGTCGACCAGCTTCTGGAACGAACTCTCCACGTACTCGATCTTCCAGCTCATCTCGCGGCCGAACTCGGCCGACAGGTCGATGTCGATGCCGCCGAGCTGCTGCGTGCGCGGGTTGCGGAAGGTGATGCCGTAGTAGTCGGGCCAGATGCACACGCGCACGGCCTGCGCGGCCTTCACGCGATCGAGCACCGGGCCGGCCTGCGTGGCGCCAGCCAGCGTCAGCAGCGCCGCCGCGAGCAGCGCGCGGGCCTGGAAGCGGGTCTTCATGGCGGGAAACTCCGTCGTAAGGTGTCGCGATTGTCAATCAAAACACTTTTATCATTTACGTTGTTCTCGCCATCGGACGCCCAATCCGGCAAAATTACGCGATGGCCAGCGACGACCCCTCCATTTCCTCGGAGCCCTACACCACGATCGAGGTAGCCAGCCTGCTCGGGCTGGCCGTGCGCTCGGTGCAGCTGATGGTCGATCGCGGCGAGCTCGACGCCTGGAAGACGCCCGGTGGCCACCGGCGCATCTCGCGCGCCTCGGTGGAGCGCTGGCTGGCCGAGCGCCGCGGCGGCGCCAGGCCGGCCGATGCAGGCGCCGGCCGGACCGCGGGCAAGCGCGCCCAGCGCGTGCTGCTGATCGAGGACTCGGTGCACTTCCAGAACCTGGTGCGCCTGCTGGTCGGCCAGAAGTTTCCGCAGGTCGAGCTGCACGTGGCCGACGAGGGCTTCGTCGGCCTGGCGATGGCCGGGCAGCTGCAGCCCGACGTGCTGATCGTCGACATCCTGCTGCCGGGCATCGACGGCGCCACGCTGATCACCAGCCTGCGCTCGCACCCGCAGTTCCGCCAGAGCCGCCTGATCGTCATCACCTCGCTCGACGAATCGCAGCGCGAACCCTACGCCTTCGCGCTGGCCGGCGTGCCGGTGGTGCACAAGCCCAACCTGGTGGCCGAACTGCCGTCGCTGCTGGCGGAGGCGCTCGGCGCCACCCCCGCGCCCGCGCCTTCCCCCGCGCCATGAGCCGGCCGCGCGTGCTGCTGGTCGACGATGACCCGTCGATCCGCCGCTTCGTCGCGCTGGCCCTGGAAGACCTGGACATCGAGCTGGTCGAAGCCGGCAGCGTGGCGCAGGCGCGCGAGCGGCTGGCCGACGGCGAATCGTTCGCGCTGATCGTCACCGACCTGATGATGCCCGGCGAAACCGGTCTCGACCTGCTGCAGCACCTGGCCGACCATCCCGCGCAGCGCGCCGGGGCGCGGCTGGCGGTGTTCAGCGCCGGGCTCAACGCGGCGATGCAGGCACGGCTGGCCGGCTTCGACGTCTGGCGCCAGTTGTCCAAGCCGATCTCGGTACTCGAACTGGAGGACTGCGTGCGCGAGGCGGTGGGCGCCGGCGGCGCGGCCGCCGCCGCAGCGCCGGCGCAGCCCGGCCCGCTGGGCGCCGGGCAGGAAGCGGCGATCGCCCGCCACTTCGCCGGCGACCGCGGCCTGTTCCTCGCCTACCGCGCCAGCTGCGTGGCGCAGTTCCCGGCCGACGTCAGCGCTGGCGACGACGCGCTGGCCCGCGACGACGCGCCGGCACTGCGCCGCCTGGCGCACAGCCTGAAGAGCGTGCTGGCCACGCTGGGCGATGCCGACGCCGGCGCGCTGGCGCGGACGCTCGAAGACGCCGCAGCGCGTGGCGACCTGGCGGGTGGCGCGCCACTCTGGCAGAGCCTGCGAGATCATCTCTCCTCACAGCGGTGAATTCAGCCTCGAAGTGACACAGTTCACGCGATCCGGCCCGACAACCGACCCGGGCAAGACTTTCATATTTATCGTTTTTATCGCAGCTGAAGGCTCAGCGCAGCTCGCGGCTGGCCAGCGCCGCGGCCGCGGCGCGTGTCTCCACGCCGAGCTTCTCGAACACGTGCTCGAGGTGCTTGTTGACCGTGCGCGGGCTCATGCCGAGGATCTCGGCGACGTCGCGGTTGGTCTTGCCCTTGGCGATCCACGACAGTACCTCGGTCTCGCGCGGGGTCAGCGCCGCCGTGGCCAGCCGTGACGCCGGCGCCTCGCCGGCCTCGCGCAGCTGCAGCAGCCACATCGTCTCGCCCAGGCCGACCTCGCCGAGGCGGCGTGCGCCGAGCACGCGCCCATCCGGCGCGTTGCGCTGCGCTTCGTCGCCGGCCTGCATCAGCCACGCGATGCAGGCGGCCTCGCCCTCCGCGCCGAAGCACTCCGCCAGGCGGGCCTGCGCTTGCGGCGAGCGCCAGGCCAGCCGGCCGCGCGCGTCGAGCACCAGCACGCCGAGGCCGCCGACGTCGACCGCCTCGCGCGCCAGCCGCACCGCCCGCGCGTTGCGCACGTGCGTGGCCAGCCGCGCCAGCACCTCCTGGGTGCGAACCGGCTTGACGACGTAGTCGACACCGCCGGCCGCGAAGCCGGCGACGACGTGCTCGGTCTCAGCCAGCCCGGTCATGAAGATCACCGGCACGTGCGCGAAGGCCGGCTGCGCCTTGATGCGGCGGCAGGTCTCGAAGCCGTCGAGCCCCGGCATCAGCGCGTCGAGCAGGATGGCGTCGGGCACGGTCAGGTCGATCTGCGCCAGCGCTGCCTCGCCGTCGGGCGCCACGAGCACGGTGTAGCCCTCGGCCTCGAGCTCGCTGCACAGCGCGCCGAGCGAGGACGGCGTGTCGTCGACGACGAGTACCACGTCGCGCACTGGCGCAGCGTTCACACGGCCTCCTCGTCGCGCCGCGGCAGCGAGCGCTGCAGCCGCTCGATCAGCTCGTTCCAGGCAAAGCGCTCGACCAGCGCGCGCGCTTCGCCGGCCGCGGCGGCACAGTCGGGGTGTTCGTGCACCAGCCGCTCGAGCGCCAGCACCAGCCCCTGCCGGTGGCCCAGCCTCGCCAGCCGCACCAGCGTGCGTGCGTGCTCCTCGGGCAGCTCGAAGTCGCCGGAAGCACTCGGCATCCAGCCCGGCACCGCGAGTTCGGCCACCCACTCCAGCTGGAGCACGCGCTGCAGCGCAGCGAGCAGCTCCGACTCGATCACCGGCTTGTCGACGAAGCCCTGCGCGCCGGCGGCGGCCAGCTTCTCGGCCTGGTTCTCGAAGGCGTTGGCCGAGACCATCAGGATCGGCACCTCGGTGAAGCCGGCCTCGCGGATGCGCCGCGCGGTCTGCCAGCCGTCAAGATCGTCCATCGTGATGTCCAGCAGCACGGCGTCGGGGCACTGCTCGGCCACGCTCTGCAGGCACTCGGTGCCGCTGGCCGCCTCGCGCAGGCGAAAGCCCAGCGGCAGCAGCAGGCCGGCGAGCATCTGGCGCTGCGTCGGCTGGTCGTCCACCACCAGCAGCGTGCGCCGCGCGCCGATGTAGCCGGTCACCGGGCGCTGCGGCACGCCGCGCTCGACCGGCGCCTCGGCGGTCTCGCTCAGGTACAGCCGCACGGTGAAGGTGCTGCCCTGCCCCGCCGTGCTCTTCACCGTGAGCTCGCCGCCCATCAGCTGCGTGAGCAGGTGGGTGATGGTCAGGCCCAGGCCGGTGCCCGGCTCGCCGCTGCGCCGCCCGGCGCTGCCGCGCTCGAAGGGAAGGAAGATGCGTTCGAGATCCTGCTCGGCGATGCCGATGCCGGTGTCGCCGACTTCGAAGCGCACCACCTCGCGGCTGCAGTCGAGCCTGAGCACGATGCCGCCGCGGTCGGTAAAGCGCACCGCGTTGCCCAGCAGGTTGACGAGGATCTGGCGCAGCCGCCGCGCATCGGCGCGCACGAAGTCCGGCACGCGGCCCTCGGTCCTCAGCTCGAACGACAGGCCCTTGGCCGCCGCCTGAGGCGCCACCATGCCGACGATGTCGTCGAGGAACTCGCGCATCGACATCGGCGCGATGTCCAGGCGCAGCTTGCCGGCCTCGATGCGCGCCAGGTCGAGCAGGCCGTCGATCAGGCCGTGCAGGTGCTCGCCGCTGCGCCGGATGGTGTCGACCGCGAGGCGCGGCTCGCCGTGCAGCCGGTCGTCCTTCAGCAGGATCTGCGTATAGCCGAGGATGCTGTTCAGCGGCGTGCGCAGCTCGTGCGTCATGCCGGTCACGTAGCGCGTCTTGGCCTGGTTGGCGGCCTCGGCGAGATCCTTGGCGCGTTGCAGTGCGGCGTCGGTGCGGCCGTGGGCCTCGATCTCGCGCGTGAGCAGCTGGTTCTGGCGGTTCGATTCCTCCTCGGCCATGTGGCGGCTCTCGCTGCCGAGCACGATCCACCAGGCGCCCACCGCCGCCGCCAGCGACAGCAGCGCAAAGGCCTGCAGGAAGGGCTCGGCCAGCTGCTGCGCCGCGCCCGGATGCAGGGCCTTCTGCTGCTCGTAGACCACGCCGAGCACCACCGCCAGCAGCACCAGCAGCGACACCAGCACCACGAGGTAGTGCGCCACGCGGAAGTTCACCGCCTGGCTGAAGCGCCGCGGCAGCAGTGCGGCCAGCGCGGCGCGCACCTGGTCGGCAGCGCGCGCGTCGGTCTTGCAGCGATCGTGGCAGCGCGACTCCAGCGTGCAGCACAGCGAGCAGATCGGCGCGCCGTAGGCCGGGCAGTGCGCCATGTCGTCCGACTCGAAGTCGTTCTCGCACACCGAGCAACGCACCGACTGGCCCGGCCGCCACAGCCGCTCGGCCGGCCGCGCCTCGTAGTAGCGGCCACGCGTCCACCAGGCCAGTGCCGGCGCCGTGGCCATGGCCACCGCCAGCGCGATGAAGGGTGCGTAGGCCTGCGCGGCGGGCCCGAGCGCCCCTGCGTACGCGACCACCGAGATCAGCGTGGCCACCAGCATCGCGCCCATGCCCACCGGGTTGATGTCGTACAGGTGGGCACGCTTGAACTCGACGTGCTTCGGGCTCCAGCCCAGCGGCTTGTTGATGACGAGGTCGGCCACCAGCGCACCCACCCAGGCGATCGCCACGTTGCTGTACAGCCCGAGCACGCTCTCCAGGGCGCCGAACACGCCCAGCGTCATCAGCAGCACGGCGATCAGCACGTTGAACACCAGCCAGACCACGCGGCCGGGGTGGCTGTGGGTCAGGCGTCCGAAGAAGTTCGACCAGGCCAGCGAGCCGGCGTAGGCGTTGGTGAGGTTGATCTTCACCTGCGAGACGATCACGAACAGCACCGTGGCCGCGAGCACCCAGCGCGCATCGTCGAACACGTAGGCGTAGCCGGCCAGGTACATGTGCGTCGGCTCGATCGCCTTGTCGGTCGGCATCTGCTGCTGCAGCACGAGGAAGGCGAGGAAGGCGCCGCCGAGCATCTTCAGCATGCCCGGCACGATCCAGCCCGGCCCGGCCACCAGCACCGCGCCCCACCAGCGCCAGCGGTTCTCGCGCGTCTTCTCGGGCAGGAAGCGCAGGTAGTCGACCTGCTCGCCGATCTGCACCACCAGCGAGAAGGCCACGGTGGCCGCCGCGCCGAACATCAGCGCATCGAACTCCGCACTGCCGGAGATGCGACCGGCCAGCGTGGAGAACTCGCCGAACTTGCCCGGGTCCTGCAGCGCCACCGCGGCGTAGGGCAACAGGCACAGCACGATCCACAGCGGCTGCGTCCACAGCTGCAGC
>NZ_JBFXIO010000180.1:0-9908 GCF_050175855.1 Piscinibacter sp. | reverse complement strand
CGCTCGGCCCGGCACCGGGCTGCACCCGCTGCGCGGCCAGAACAACGTGCAGGGCGCCAGCGACGCCGGCCTGATTCCGATGATGTACCCGAACTACCAGCGCGTGGTGCGCGACGACGTGCACGCTCAGTTCGAGTCGCTGTGGGGCACGCCGCTGGGCCAAGAGGCAGGGCTCACGGTCGTCGAGATCATGAAGGAGGCGGCTGCCGGACGCATCACCGGCATGTACGTGGAGGGCGAGAACCCGGCGATGAGCGACCCCGACCTCGACCATGCGCGCGCGGCGATGGCGCGGCTGGAGCACCTGGTGGTGCAGGACATCTTCGCCACGGAGACGGCGATCCTGGCCGACGTGGTGCTGCCGGCCTCGGCCTTCGCCGAGAAGTGGGGCAGCGTGACCAACACCGACCGGCTGATCCAGGTCGGCCGCCCGGCGTTGAACCCGCCCGGCCAGGCGCGCCAGGACCTGTGGGCGATCGAGCAGATCGGCCGCCGCCTGGGCCTGCCCTGGGCCTACTGGCGCGACGAGGACGGCGACGGCCATGCCGCAGCCGAGGCGCCGGTGGCGCGTGTCTACGAGGAGATGCGCGCGGTGATGGAGCCTCTGGCCGGCGTGCCGTGGAGCCGCCTGGTGCGCGAGGACGCGGTGGTGACGCCGGCCGAGCGCGAAGACGAGCCGGGCCATGCGGTGGTCTTCGTCGACCGCTTCCCCACGGCCGACGGGCGCGCCACGCTGGTGCCGGCCCGCTTCGCCGCCGGTCCGGAGCAGCCAGACCGCGACTATCCGTTCGTGATCTCCACCGGCCGTGTGCTCGAGCATTGGCACACTGGCGCGATGACGCGCCATTCCGGCGTGCTGGACGCGCTGGCGCCGGTGCCGACGATCAGCATCCATCCCGACGACGCGCAGCGGCTGGGCGTTCGGCACGGCGCGGCGATCCGGGTCGAGTCGCGCCACGGCGAGATCGAAGGCGTGGCCGACGTGACGCGTGCGGTCAACCCGGGCCACCTGTTCGTGCCTTTCGCCTACTGGGAAGCGGCCGCGAACAAGCTGACCGGATCGGCGCTCGATCCTTTCGGCAAGATTCCCGGTTTCAAAGTCACGGCGGTGCGGGCTTTCGCCGTGCCGGCTTAGGTTCGAGAGGGCGGATCCGGCCATCGGGCGGGGCATACTCGCCGGATGTACGAGACCCACTTCGGGATCAGCGGGCCGCCGTTCCAGCTCAGCCCCGACCCGAACTTCTATTTCGACAGCCGGGGCCACCACGAGGCCCTGGAGGCGTTGCGCCGCGGGCTGGCCGAGCCGAACGGCTTCGTGGTGGTGAGCGGCGAGATCGGCGCCGGCAAGACGACGCTGGTGCGCACGCTGCTGGCCGAGCTCGAGTCGTCCGAACTCGTGGTCGGCCAGGTGCTGTCGACGCAGCTCGAGGCAGCCGAACTGATGCGCGCCGTGGCGCTGGCCTTCGGCATCGCGGTGGACAGCGACGCCTCCGCCGATGTCGAGAAGGCCCTGCAATCGTTTCTCCTGGCCATGGCCAAGGAAGGTCGCCGCGCGGTGCTGATCGTCGACGAGGCGCAGAACCTCGATCGCAGTTCCTTCCACTGGCTGCTGGGGCTGGAGAAGGGGCACTCGCCGACGCGCATTCCGATGAAGATCTGCCTGGTCGGCCAGCCCGAACTGCGCGACATCGTCAACTCGGGCGACCACATCGAACTGCGCCAGCGCGTGGTGGTGCAGTGCCATCTCGGCCCGCTGGGCGTGAACGAGACCGGCGCCTACATCACGCACCGGCTCGGGCTGGTCGGATGGAAGGGCACGCCCCGCTTCGAGCCGGGCGCGTTCGAGGAGATCCATCGCTGGACGGGTGGCATTCCGCGGCGGATCAACCTGCTGTGCAACCGGCTGATGCTTTCGCGCTTCCTCAGCGAGAGCACCACCATCGACGCGGCCGCCGTGGCCGAGATCGCGACCGACCTGCGGGCGGAGATCGGCGACACCTCGCCGGTGCCCGCGCCGGCCGGTGCCCCCCTGCCCGTGCTCGACGAGGTGGTGGCCGCGCCGCCGGCCAAGGGCGAGCCGCTGGTGGCGCCGGGCGAGCCCGTCGCGGCCGGGCCGGCGGTGGACATCCACCTGATCGAGCCGGTCGAGCCGCCCCCGGCAGAGCAGAAGGCGGAAAGGGCGTCGCCCGCTGCGCGCGCGAAGAAGCCCGCGGCACCCCCCCCGACCAGCGTCGACCTGGAACTCGACGTCGATGCGGAACCCGCCAGCGACGGGCAGGAGCCCGCCATGCCGACGCTGCGCAACGGCGGCGAGTCGCGGCCGTTGCTGTGCGTGGTCGGCGGGCAGGGCGAGCATGTCAAGGCTGCCGCGCTGATGCACGCGATCGCGGCCCAGGCCGATCTGCCGGTGACGCTGCTGGTGCGCTGCTATGCCAACAGCGCCTTCGAGCGTCATCGGGAGATGTTCGCCGGTCTCGACGTGGCCGGCCGGCTGGTCAACCTCGGCATCGCCGGCGGCACCTATGCCGGGCGGGCGGCCGAGCTGATGAAGCGCTTCGAATTCGTGGTCGACCACTGCCAGCCTGCGGCGGTGATCGTGTTCGACGGCAGCGATGCCGCGCTGTCCTGCGGGCTGGTGGCCAGCCGCAAGGGCCTGCCGGTGCTGCACGTGGGGGCGGGGCTGCGCAGCGGCACCACCACCGATGCTGCCGACATCACCCGCCGCCTGGCCGACCAGCTCGCCGACGTGCTCTACACCACCGAGTCGCAGGCCAACCAGCAACTGGCGCAAGAGGGCGTGGCGGCCGATCGCATCCGCTTCGTCGGCAACACGCTGGCCGACGCGCTGCAGGTGGCGCTGCGCACCCGCCTGGCCACGCCCAACCCGCGCGAGCGCCTCGGCCTGCCGGCCAATCTGCTCAGCGACCGCAACGGTTACGGCGTGGTCGTGCTCGACGGCATGGCCAACGTGGGCGACCGCCAGGCGCTGTCGGAATTGATCAACATCCTGCGGGCGGTCGCGCACGACGTGCCGCTGATCTGGCCGATGCACACCCGCACCCGCGAACTGATGGCCAAGTTCAAGCTCGACGCCGTGGTGGCCAGCGAGCGCATCGCCACGCTGCCCTCGCAGAGCTATCCGTCGTTGGTCCAGCTGATGTCCAACGCCACCTGCGTGCTGACCGATTCCTGGAACGTGCAGGAAGAGACCACCATCCTCGCCGTGCCCTGCCTGACGCTCGGCGTGGCCCAGGAGCGCCCGCTGACCACGACGATCGGCTCCAACCAGGTGGTGGGCCGCAACAAGTCGCTGGCCACCCGAGCGGTGTGGGACTGCATCTTCAACGGCGGCAAGCGCGGCCGTGCACCCGACCTGTGGGACGGCAAGGCGGCCGAGCGCATCGCGCAGCACATGGCCGGCTTCCTGGCAGCCCGGCGTACCTCGCGCGACGGCGTCACCGCCTGAGCCGGGCCGCCGCCAGGCGCGGCGTGATCACCCCGGTGGCCAGCGCGGTGCCCAACAGGATCACCGCGCAGCCGGCGGCCATCGCGGCGGTCAGCGGTTCGCCGAGGAACAGCCAGCCCCACAGCACGGCAAAGGCCGGGATCAGGAAGGTCACCGCGATCGCGTTGGCCGCGCCCACGTGGGCGATCAGCCGGAAGTACATCAGGTAGGCCAGGCCGGTGCACAGCAGTGCCAGCAGCGCCACCATCAGCCAAGCCCGCGCCGACGGCATCGAAGCCGGCCACCACAGCAGCGCCGGCCCGGCCAGCACCAGTGCCGCCGAGAGCTGGCTGCCGGCCGCCACCGCCATCGGCGCGACGCCCTGCAGCCGCTTCTTCGTGAAGTTGGCCGACAGGCCGTAGAGCATCGCCGCGGCCAGGCACGCGACGATGGCCCACCCCGAGCCGCCGGGCTGGAACGAAGCCTTCTCCCAGGCCAGGCCGATCACGCCGGCGAAGCCGATGGCCAGGCCGAGTGCCCGCGGCGCGGTCGGCCGGTCGCGCAGCCACCACCAGCCGATCAGCGCGCCCCACAGCGGCGACGAGGCATTGAAGATCGACGACAGCCCGGCGCTGATGCCCAGCGCCGCGTAGCTGAAGAAGAGAAAGGGCAGCGCCGAGTTGGTGATGCCGACCAGGAAGATGGCGCGCCAGTGGCGGCGCAGCTCGCCCCACTGGCCGCGCCACAGCAGCAGCGGCAGCAGCACCAGCGCCGCGCCGGCCACGCGCACCGCCGACAGCGCCACCGGCCCGAACTCGCCGGCGCCCAGCCGCATGAAGAGGAAGGAGGCGCCCCAGATCGCTGCCAGCGCGACGAGTTCGCCCAGGTCGGGGGTCTTCACTCGCGCAGCTCCAGGGCGAGCAGCGCCTGCTTGCGTTCCACCCCGCCGGCATAGCCGGTGAGCGAGCCGTCGCGGCCCAGCACGCGATGGCAGGGTACGAGCAGCGAGGCGGGGTTGCGCCCCACGGCGGCACCGACGGCGCGCACCGCCGCGGGGGCACCCAGCGCCTGCGCCACCTCGCCATAGCTGCAGGTGTGGCCAGCCGGGACGCGCTGCAGCGCCTGCCAGACGGCCTGCTGGAACGGCGTGCCCTGCAGGTCCAGCGGGAGTTCGAAGTCGCGGCGTTCGCCGGCGAAGTACTGGTCGAGCTGGCGCGCCGCCTCGCGCAGCAGCGGATCGTCGGCCCGCTGCGGAGCCTCCAGCTCGCCCGGGTGGTGTTTCTGGCCCTCGAACCACAGGCCGGCCAGGCCGCGTGCGGTGCGTGCGATGCGCACGCGGCCCAGCGGCGTGTCGACCAGCCGCTGCGCGGTGCAGCGGGCGTTGAGCGTCTCGGCGAGCTTGTTCATGTCTGAGTCTCCAGGCTGTTCCACAGGCGCAGCACGGCGTAGGAACGCCAGGGCCGCCAAGCCTGCGCGTGGGCATCGGCAGCGCGCTGGCCGGCAAGGCCGTGCAGGCGCTGCATGGCCTTCAGCACGGCCACGTCGTTCGGCGGAAAGGCGTCGGGCCAGCCGAGGGCGCGCATCGCCACGTAGTGCGCCGTCCACGGCCCGATGCCCGGCAGTTCGCACAGGGCGGCGATGAAGTCCTCGGGTGCGGTGGCCGGTGTCATCAGCGTCTCCAGGCCGGGCCAGGCGTCGGCCAGCGCGAGCAGTGCCTGCGCGCGCTGGCGCACGATGCCCAGGCCGGCGATCTCGGCCACGCTGGCGCAGGCCAGCCGCTCGGGGGCAACGAACTGCCGATCCAACTGCGGCCACGGGCTGGCCACGGCGGTGCCGAAGGCCTCGACCAGCCGCCGCGCCAAAGTTCGCGCCGCGGCCACCGTGACCTGCTGCCCGAGCACCGCGCGCACCGCCAGCTCGAAAGTGTCGAGGCTGCCCGGCAGCCGGATGCCGGGGGCGCCGGGCAGGCCGGCCAGCGCGGCGTCGATGTGCGCCGGTGCCGCATCGAGGTCGAGCCAGCGCCGCGCTGCCGCGGCGACACGTGCGCTGGCAGCGGCGAGCGCGGGCGCGAAGCGAAGCTCTACGCGGTCGCGCTCGAGCTCGAAGCGGGCCTCCAGCCAACCGGCCGTCTCGCCGAGCACGCCGGCGCGCACCGTGCGGCGCACGGCGAGTCCCTCGACCTCCTCGATGCCGGGGATCGCCCGCTGGGCGATGAAGCGCAGAAGCGCGGCATGGTCCAGCGGCGCGCGGTAGCCGAGGGTGATGCTCACCGCGTCGAGCGGCGACGAAGTAACGGGGTCACGCTCCGCATCGCCGCGCAGCCGGCTCGGGCTCATGCGGTAGTGCTCGGCGAAGGCGGCGTTGAAGCGGCGCAGGCTTCGGAATCCGCTGGCCAGCGCCACCTGCGCCACCGGCATGGCGCTGTCGGTCAGCAGTTGCTTGGCCAGCAGCAGGCGCCGCGTCTGCAGGTACTGCATCGGCGTGACGCCCTGCTCGGCGAGGAAGATGCGACGCAGATGCCGATCGCTCACGCCGAGCCGCTGCGCGAGCGCGGCGAGCGAGGCTGCCTCGCCGCTGGCCGCCTGCGCGTTGAGTTCCTGCACCGCCTGGCGGGCCAGCGTGCGCGAGGCGTCCATCACGCTCCACGGCAGGCCCGCGCCCGGCGCGATCTCCGGCCGGCACTTCAGGCAGGGCCGGAAAGACGCTGCCTCGGCCTGCGCCGGCGTCTCGAAGAAGCGGCAATTGCGCCGCAGCGGCGTGCGCACGCGGCAGATCGGCCGGCAGTAAACGCCGGTGGAGGTGACCCCCACGAACAGGCGCCCGTCGAAGCGCGCATCGCGGGCGGCGAGGGCCTGGTAGGCAGCGTCGGCATCGAGCGTCATGCCAGGGATGATAGGCAGCGCGGAGCATGCTGCTCGCCGTTTTCGGACATGCCGTCGACCGAGGGCGCCGTGTCGCGCAGGTGACTGTGCGCCCGGGTTTGTCCGATCACTTGCGGATTTGCCGTTCGCATACAACCGGGGCCGACCGGAGGTGCGAATCGCCGCCGGCAGTAGCCTCCAGCGGAGACCGGGCTTGCAGCTCCTGCAGATCATCATCAGCGGCATCGCGCAAGGCTGCATCTACGGCCTGATTGCGCTGGGCTTCGTGCTGATCTACAAGGCCACCGAGACGGTGAACTTCGCGCAGGGCGAGCTGATGATGCTCGGCGCGTTCTGCGGCCTGGCGCTGATGACGGTGCTCGGCTTTCCGTTCTGGCTCGCCGTGCTGAGTTCGATCGCCGCGATGGCGCTGTTCGGCATCGGTCTGGAGCGCGTGGTGATCCGCCCGATCCTCGGCCAGCCGGCCTTCTCGGTGGTGATGCTGACCATCGGCATCGGCTACGTCACGCGCGGGCTGATCACGATGATCCCGACCATCGGCACCGAGACGCACACGCTGCCCGTGCCCTACAAGGACCAGGCCTGGACGGTCGGCGCGCTGGTGCTCAACGTCGAGCAGATGGTGGTGATCGCCGCCACGGCGCTGCTCAGCGCGCTGCTGTATGCGATGTTCCGCTTCACCAAGCTCGGCGTGGCGATGCAGGCCTCGTCGCAGAATCAGCTCGCCGCCTACTACATGGGCATCCCGGTCAAGCGGCTGAACGGCCTGGTGTGGGGCCTCGCGGCGGCGGTGGCGGCGGTGGCCGGCCTGCTGCTCGCGCCGATCACGTTCGTGCACGCGAACATGGGCTTCATCGGCCTGAAGGCCTTTCCGGCGGCGGTGGTCGGTGGTTTCGGCAGCTTGCCCGGCGCGATCGTTGGCGGGCTGGTGATCGGGCTGGTCGAGGCGCTGTCCGGCTTCTACCTGCCCGAGGGCTTCAAGGACATCGCCGCCTACGTGGTGGTGCTGGTGATGCTCGTGGTCCGCCCGAACGGCCTGTTCGGCGAGAAGCTGCGCAAGAAGGTCTGACCAGAAAGCACGAGAGCGCATGCGCTTCATCTTCAAGACGAACTACGAGCAGGACATCCGCCTGGCCAAGCACGGCGGGCACGTGTTCTGGTACTCGGCGCTGATGGCGCTGATGCTGCTCGCGCCCTGGATCGTCTCGGAGTACTGGCTCGCCCAGGTCACCTTCATCCTGATCTACGCCATCGTCGGGCTCGGGCTGATGCTGCTGTCGGGCTTCACCGGGCAGTTCTCGCTCGGCCATGCGGCCTTCCTCGGCGTCGGCGCCTACACGCAGGCGGCGCTCACCGGCGCGGGCGTGCCGTTCCCGCTGGCGCTGGTGGCGGCGGCCGGCATCTCGGCGCTGGTCGGCGTCATCGTCGGCCTGCCGGCACTGCGCCTGAAGGGCATCTACCTCGGCATCGCGACGCTGGCCTTCGGCTTCATCGTCGAGGAAGTGTTCGCGCGCTGGGAGAGCGTGACCGGCGGGAACGCCGGCAAGCACGTCAAGGACCCGAGCCTGTTCGGCTGGACGGTCGAGTCCGGCGAGCCGTTCTACTACCTGTGCCTGGTGATCACCGTGATCGCCACGCTGGCCATCCTCAACCTGCTGCGCTCGCCCACCGGGCGCGCCTTCGTGGCGATCCGCGATTCCGAGATCTCGGCGCAGAGCATGGGCATCCACCTCGCGCGCTTCAAGACGATGTCCTTCGCCATCTCGGCGGCGCTGGCCGGCGTCGGTGGTGCGCTGTACGCGCACAAGCTGAAATTCATCTCGCCCGACCAGTTCGGCGTGCTGCAGTCGATCGACCTGATCCTGATGATCGTGATCGGCGGCCTCGGCTCGGTGCATGGCGCTTTCCTCGGCGCGATCTTCCTGATCACCATGCCGCAGGCCATCGCACTGGCCAAGGACTACCTGCCCGATGCGATCGCGCTGGCGCCGGGCCTGCAGGGCGTAGTCTACGGCAGCGTGCTGATCGCCTTCGTGCTGTTCGAGCCGCTCGGGTTGTACGGCCGCTGGCTGAAGTTGCGAACCTGGTTCCAGCTGTTCCCGTTCTACCGCCGCGGCATGTTCAAGCGGCAGAAGTCGTTCCAGAAGTCGGAGCGGCTCAAATGACGACTGGCGTGCTGCTCTCGGCCCGTGACATCAGCGTGCGCTTCGGCGGCGTGCTGGCGGTCAACCAGGTCAGCTTCGACGTGCACCGCGGCGAGGTGTTCACGCTGATCGGCCCGAACGGCGCCGGCAAGACGACGGTGTTCAACCTGATCAGCCGCATCTACACGCCGACGTCCGGCTCGATCGAATACGACGGCACGCCGCTGCTCGCCCATGCGCCGCACGAGATCGCGCAGCTGGGCATCGCGCGCACCTTCCAGAACATCGAGCTGTTCGAGCACGCCACCGTGCTGCAGAACCTGCTGATCGGCCGCCACGTGCACCGCGAGACCGGCTTCTGGAGCCAGCTGTTCTTCACCCGCGCCACGCGCGACGCGGAGATCCGCGCCCGCCACAAGGCCGAGGAGGTGATCGACCTGCTCGAACTGCAGAAGCACCGCGATTCGCTGGTGGCCGGGCTGCCCTACGGCGTGCGCAAGGTGGTGGAGCTGGCGCGCGCGCTGTGCACCGAGCCGAAGCTGCTGCTGCTGGACGAGCCCTCGTCGGGCCTGAACGTCGAGGAGACCGACGACATGGCCTTCTGGATCCGCGACATCCGCGACGAGCTCGGCGTCACGGTGCTGATGGTCGAGCACGACATGGCACTCGTCTCCAAGGTGTCCGACCGCGTGCTGGCGATGAACCAGGGCGAGGTGCTGGCGCTGGGCACGCCCGCCGAGGTGCAGAGCCATCCGGGCGTGGTCGAGGCCTACCTCGGCTCGGCCGGCGACGTGGAGAGCCTGCGGAGGAAGGCGGCATGACCGACGTGCTCGCACTCGCCAATGTCGAGAGCAGCTACGGGCCGATCCGCGCGATCCGCGGCGTCAGCCTGACGGTGAAGAAGGGCCAGATCGCCACCGTGCTGGGCAGCAACGGCGCGGGCAAGACCACCATCCTCAAGACCATCTCCGGCATCCTCGACCCGACCAAGGGCACGGTCACCTTCAAGGGCGAGGACATCACGGCGCAGGACCCGGCGCTGATCGTGCAGCGCGGCCTCAGCCACGTGCCCGAGGGCCGCGAGGTGTTCCCGCTGCTGTCGGTGCACGACAACCTGCTGATGGGCGCCTACACGCGGAAAGACCGCGACGGCGTGGCGCGCGACATCGAGACGGTCTACGGCTACTTCCCCATCCTTCGCGAGCGGGCGAAGCAGGACGCCGGGCTGCTCTCGGGCGGCCAGCAGCAGATGCTGGCGATCTCGCGCGCGCTGATGGCGGCGCCCGAGGTGATGCTGCTCGACGAGCCGAGCCTCGGCCTCTCGCCGCGGCTGACGCGCGAGATCTTCGAGATCGTCATCCGCATCAACCGCGAGCGCGGCACCACGCTGCTGCTGGTGGAGCAGAACGCCAACATGGCGCTGAACGTGGCCGACCA
>NZ_JBFXIO010000179.1:0-10044 GCF_050175855.1 Piscinibacter sp. | reverse complement strand
ATCGGCAGCGCCGTTCACAATCGCATCATGACTTCCACTGCATTGCGCGTCGGCCTGGTCGGCTACGGCTATGCCGGCCAGACCTTCCACGCCCCGCTGATCGCCGGCGTGCCCGGCCTGCGGCTGGCGGCCGTGGCCAGCCGCGATGCCGCGCGTGTGCACGCCGACTGGCCGGCGGCCCAGGTGCTGGCCGACCCGCAGGCCCTGCTGCGCCGCGCGGACATCGACCTCGTCGTCATCGCCAGCCCGAACGACACGCACTTTCCCCTGGCCCGCGCCGCGCTGGCGGCCGGGCGCCACGTGGTGGTCGACAAGCCGTTCACGCTGACGCCGGCCGAGGCGCGCGAGCTCGCCGCGCTGGCCCACGCGCGCCGGCGGCTGCTGTCGGTGTTCCACAACCGCCGCTGGGACGGCGACTTCCTCACCCTGCGCGAGCTGGCGAAGAACGGCACGCTGGGTCGCATCGTCCACCTCGAATCGGCCTTCGACCGCTACCGCCCAGCGGTACGTGCGCGCTGGCGCGAGTCCGCGGCGCCGGGTGGCGGGCTGTGGTGCGACCTGGGCCCGCACCTGCTCGACCAGGCCCTGCAGCTGTTCGGCTGGCCCGACACGGTGTCGCTGGACCTGGCCACGCTGCGCGACGGCGGACAGGCCGACGACTGGTTCCAGGCCCGACTGACCTACCCGGAGCGCCGCGTCGTGCTGCGCGCGAGCATGCTGGCGGCGGCGCCCTCGCCGCGCTTCGCCGTCCACGGAACGGACGGCTCCTGGATCAAGCTCGGACTCGACCCCCAGGAAGACGCGCTGAAGGCCGGCGCGCGGCCGTGCTGGCCAGCCCAGCCGGGTTGGGGACAGGACCGCAACGTCAGCCTGATCAGCCGGCCCTGTGGCGATGTGCTGCGCACCGAGTACTGGCCGCTGCGCTCCGGCTGCCAGGGCGCGTATTACGCCGCCGTGCGCGACGCGCTGCGCGGCGACGGCCCCAACCCGGTGCCGCCCGCGCAGGCGGTGGCGGTGATGGCGCTGCTCGAACTCGGCCGGCGCAGTGCACACGAGGGCCGGGCGCTGCGCTGCGGCACGTCCGCCCTTGCCTGAGCCACGCCGCGGGGGCAGACTGCGCTTCCCGGTCCGGAGGTGGCGCGATGAAGATCGTCAAGGCCCTGCTCGTCGTCGTGATGCTGCTGGCGGCGGTGCTGCTGCTCGGCGGCCTGCTCGTCTCGCCGAAGTTCGACGTGTCGCGCAGCGCCACCATCGCCGCGCCCCCGGACGCCGTCTACCCGCTGGTGGCCGACCCGCGGCGCTGGAAGGACTGGTCGGTGTGGAACCAGCGCGATCCGCAGATGGCGATGACCTACAGCGGCGCCGCCAGCGGCGCGGGCGCGGTATGGGAATGGAAGAGCAGCAGCCAGGGCGATGGCCGCATGAGCTTCACCGAGGCCGAGGCCGGGCGGCGCATCGCCTACGAACTGTTCTTCCCCGACTTCGGCACCACCTCCACCGGCGCACTCACACTCTCGCCGGACAACGGCGGCACGAAGATCACCTGGACGATCGCCGGCGACATGGGCAGCAACCCGATCAACCGCTGGTTCGCACTGGCGATGGATGGCCTCGTGGGCAAGGACTTCGAGGCGGGGCTGGCCAACCTGAAGGCGCTGGCCGAGAAGCGCTGAGCGACCCTGGGCGGGGCGCTCTGCTCTAATCGCGGCTTTGCGCCGCGCCCACCGCCCATGGCACTCAAGGCCACGATCTTCAAAGCCCGCGTCCAGCTCGCCGACATGGACCGCGGCCTGTATGCCGACCACGCGCTGACCCTCGCGCGTCACCCTTCCGAGACCGACGAGCGCATGCTGATGCGCGTGCTGGCCTTCGCGCTGAACGTGCCAGCCGACGACCGTGACGGCACCCTGGAATTCGGCAAGGGCCTGTCGGACACCGACGAGCCCGACCTCTGGCACCGCGACCTCACCGGCCGCATCCGCCACTGGGTCGAGGTCGGCCAGCCCGACGAGAAGCGGCTGCTGCGCGCCGCCGGCCGCGCCGACCTCGTCACCGTCTACGCCTACGCGGCCAGCACGCCGATCTGGTGGAACGGCATCGCCGGCAAGATCGCCCGCGCCGCCAACGTCCATGTCTGGCAGGTGGATGCTGCGCAGAGCCAGGCGCTGGCCGCGCTGGCGCAACGTACGATGCAGCTGCAGGTGAGCGTGCAGGACGGCACCGCGTGGGTCGGCGACGGCGAACGCTCGGTGGAGATCACGCCGCGCCGCCTCGAACCCTGACCCGACGACGGAGGATGGACCCGATGAGCATCACCATCGAGCACGACGCGGCGCTGGGCCGCTTCTCGGCCCAGGTGCACGGCCACCTGTGCGTGTGCGACTACCGTCTGCGCGAGGGCGTGATGGCGATCACGCACACCGAGGTTGCCCCCGAGCTGGAGGGCCAGGGCATCGCGGCCGAGCTGGTGCGCGCCGCGCTGGCCCATGCCCGCGACAACGGCCTGAAGGTGCGGCCGCTGTGCTCGTACGTGCAGGCCTACATGCGCCGCCATCCGGAAGTCCAGTCCCTGCTCGCCTGAGCCCCTCCCGCATGCCCATCTCCCGAGACCTGGTCCGCCGGCTGCTGAGCGCCGCAGTGGCCGCACTCCCCGCCCTTGCCATGGCCGACACCCCCCCCGCCGCCGACGATCCCCACCTCTGGCTCGAGGAAGTGCAGGGCGAGAAGGCCCTGGCCTGGGTGCGCGAGCGCAACGCCGAGACGCTGAAGCTGCTGTCGGCTCGCGAGGACTTCGCGCCGACACGCACGAAGCTGCTCGAAGTGCTGAACTCGAAGGACCGCATCCCTGCAGTGACGCGCCGCGGCAACTGGCTCTACAACCTCTGGCAGGACGCCACCCACAAGCGCGGCCTGTGGCGGCGAACCACGCTGGCCGAGTACCGCAAGGCGCAGCCGCAATGGGAGACGGTGCTCGACCTCGATGCGCTGGCCGCGGCGGAGAAAGAGAACTGGGTCTGGGGCGGCGTCGACTGCCTCGAGCCGGCTCAGCGGCTGTGCATGCTCTCGCTGTCGCGCGGCGGCGCCGACGCCAAGGTGATCCGGGAGTTCGACATCGAGCGCAAGCGTTTCGTCGACGGCGGTTTCGTGCTGCCCGAGGCCAAGACCGACGTCGCCTGGGCCGATGCCGACACGCTCTACGTCGGTACGGACTTCGGCTCCGGCTCGATGACCGACTCCGGCTACCCGCGCATCCTCAAGCGCTGGAAGCGCGGCACGCCGCTGGCCGAGGCGAAGACGGTCTTCGAGGGTCGCCGGGAAGACACCTGGGTCGGCGTCAGCGTCGACCACACGCCAGGCTTCGAGCGCACGCTGGTCGTGCGCGCCCTCGACTTCTACCGGCAGGAGACCTTCCTGCTGCAGGGCGACACGCTGCAGCGCCTGGAGGTGCCCGACGACGCCCGCATCCGCTTCATGCACAGCGCCGGCGTGGCCGGCGACACGCTCCTGCTCGAGCTGCGCAGCGACTGGCGCGTCGGCGAGCGGGTCCACCCGAAGGGCTCGCTGCTGGCGGCCGACTTCCCGGCCTACCAGCGCGGCGAGCGGCGCTTCCAGGTGCTGTTCGAGCCGACCGAGACGCGATCGCTGGCCGGCGTGGCGACCACGCGCACGCACGTGCTGGTCAACGTCAACGACAACGTGATCGGCCGGCTCGAGGAGTGGAAGCGCGAGGCCGACGGCCGCTTCGTGCGCCGCGTGGTCGATGCGCCCTCGCCGGGCAACCTCGGCGTGGTGTCGCTGCACGAACCCGCGCGCCGCGACGATCCGCTGGCCGAGCAGTACCTGCTGAGCTACACCGACTTCCTCACCCCCGATTCGCTGCTGCTCGGCCGCACCGGCACCGACCGGCGCGAGCCGCTGAAGTCGCTGCCGCCGAGCTTCGACTCGATCGGCATGCGCGCCGAGCAGCTCTTCGCCACCGGCCGCGACGGTACGCGTGTGCCCTACTTCGTCGTCTGGCCGCGCGGCGCAAAGGCCGACGGCAGCAACCCGACGCTGCTGTACGGCTACGGCGGTTTCCAGATCTCGCTGGAACCCTGGTACTCGCGCGGCATGGGTGCCGCCTGGTATTCGCGCGGCGGCGTGCTGGTGGTGGCCAACATCCGCGGCGGAGGCGAGTTCGGGCCGCGATGGCACCAGGCGGCCATCCGCGAGAACAAGCAGCGCAGCTACGACGACTTCATCGCCGTGGCCGAAGACCTGGTGCGCCGCAAGATCACCAGTGCGCGCCACCTCGGCATCGAGGGCGGCAGCAACGGCGGGCTGCTGGTCGGCGCGGTGATGACGCAGCGGCCCGAGCTCTTCAACGCCGTGGTCTGCCAGGTACCGCTGCTGGACATGAAGCGCTTCCACAAGCTGCTCGCCGGCGCCAGCTGGATGGCCGAGTACGGCAACCCCGACAAGCCGGAGGACTGGGCGGTGATCTCGCGCTACAGCCCCTACCAGAACGTCAGGCGCGACGCGAGCTACCCCGTGCCGCTGTTCACCACCTCGACGCGCGACGACCGCGTGCACCCCGGCCATGCGCGCAAGATGGTGGCGCGGCTGCGCGAGTACGGCCACCCGGTGCTGTACTACGAGAACATCGAGGGTGGCCATGGCGGCGCGGCCGACAACGAGCAGCGCGCCACGCTGCAGGCCATCGAGTTCACCTACCTGTGGCAGCGCCTCGCGCGCAGCGACTGACACCATGCACGCTGACGCCGCTGCGGTGCTCGACTTCTGGTTCGGCGACGAACCGGCGGCGCGGCCGCAGTGGTTCCGCAAGGACCCGGCCTTCGACACGCAGATCGGTGAGCGCTTCGGCGCCTTGATCGACTCCACCCTCGCCGGTGGGCGCTTCGGCGACGGCCCGGCCGAGCGGCTGGCGGCGCTGGTGGTGCTCGACCAGTTCACCCGCAACGTCTTCCGCGACACCCCGCGTGCGTTTGCCGGCGACGCGGCGGCGCTCGAGCTCGCCCTCGGGCTGCGCGAACGGGGCGACGACCTCATGCTCCCGCTGTGGCAGCGCGCCTTCGCCTACCTGCCCTTCGAGCATGCGGAAGACCTGGCGCTGCAGGACCGCGCCGTCGACGCCTTCGAGGGGCTGGCGCGCGAGCATCCGCAGGCCGCCTCGATGCTCGACTACGCTCACCGGCACCGCGAGGTGATCCGGCGCTTCGGACGCTTCCCGCACCGCAACGCCATCCTCGGCCGCGCGAGCACGGCCGACGAACTCGCCTTCCTCGAGCAGCCCGGCTCGCGCTTCTAGTGCTTCGCCGGGCCGCCCTCGCGGTCCTGCAGCAGCCGCCACATCACCTTGCCCGAGCCCGACTTGGGCAGGCTGTCGACGAACTCCACGATCTTCGGCACCTTGTAGGCCGCCATGTGCTCGCGCGACCAGGCGATGATGTCTTCGGCGCCGGTCTTGCCCTGGGCCTCGGCGCGCAGCACGATCACCGCCTTGACCGTCTCGCCGCGGTACTCGTCGCGCGCCGCGATGATGCAGGCCTCCTGCACGGCCGGGTGCTTGAACAGCAGCGTCTCCACCTCGGCCGGCCAGACCTTGAAGCCGCTGGCGTTGATCATGCGCTTGAGGCGGTCGGTGATGAAGAAGTAGCCCTCCTCGTCCATGCGGCCGAGGTCGCCGGTGCGGAAGAACAGCTTGCCGCTCGCATCACCCGGCAGCGTCACGAAGGCCGCCTTGGTGGCCTCGGGATGGCGCCAGTAGCCCTTGAAGACCATCGGGCCGTGGGTGACGATCTCGCCGGTCTCGCCCGGCGGCAGTTCCTGCAGCGTGAGCGGGTCGACGATGCGCGAGTCGACGCCGAAGATCGGGATGCCCAGGCACTGCAGCTTGGCGCGCTCGGGCGGGTTGGCATGGCTGGGCGCGGCGGTCTCGGTCAGGCCGTAGCCTTCGGCGAAGGTCAGCCCGAATTCGTCGAGCAGCCGCTGCGCCACGGCCTGCGGCATCGCCGCTCCGCCGCCGCTGAGGTTGCGCAGCGAGGAGAGGTCGAAGCTGCGGTAGTTCGGGCTGCCGAACAGGTCGATGATCATCGTCGGGATGCAGGTCCAGTGCGAGACCTGGTGACGCGAGATCAGCCGCCCGGCGAGTTCACGGTCCCAGCGCGGCAGGATCACCGTGGTCGAGCCGAGGTAGACCGCGCCGAGCACGCTGTAGATCATGCCGGTGATGTGGAACATCGGCACCACGCCCAGGCCCACCGACTCCGGCCCGCTGTGCCCCCACTGCCCGCCCACCGCGTTGTGCATCAGCGTGAGGTGGGTGTGCATGCAGCCCTTGGGCAGGCCGGTGGTGCCCGAGGTGTAGGGCAGCAGCGCCAGGTCGTCTGGGCCGGCGGTGTGCGTCGCGGGCTGCAGTCCGTGCGCCAGCGCATCGTGCCAGCGCGTCCAGGCCGGCCCAGCTTCGGGCAGCGGCGGATCGGCACGCAGCCACTGCTCGGTAGCGGCATTCGGCGCCTCGGCGGGATCGATCGCGCCGTCGGGCAGGGCGTCGGCATAGCGCGCCACCAGCACGTGCGCCAGCCGCTGCCGCTCCGGCAGGGTGGCGTCGGCTTGCGCCACGATGCCGGCCAGGTCGGCGCTGCAGATCACCACCTTCGCCTCCGGGTCGGTGATGTAGTGGCCGAACTCCTCGGCGCGGTTCATCGGGTTGACAGGCACCACCACCGCGTCGGCGCGCAGGATGCCGTACAGCGCCGCCACGTACTGCGGGCAGTTCTGCATGAACAGCGACACGCGGTCGCCCTTCTTCACGCCGCGGGCCTGCAGCCACCCGGCGATGGCCAGCGATTGCGCATGCAGCTCCCGGTAGCTCAGCGGTCGGCCGAAGAACAGGTAGGCCGGCTTGTCGGGGTAGCGCGCCGCCGAGACCTCGAGGTTGAACCACAGCGAGGTGCGCGGCGCGACCACTTCGCGCGGCAGGCGGCGTGGCCAGACGGCATGGTGCGGGCGCTTGGCAAGGGCTTCGGGCACGTTGGATTCCTGTCCAGGGCGATGCCCGCCGGTATACCCCAGGCCCGAGGACGCAGCCAGCGGCGGAACCCCGCAGCGCCTTGTCGCACGCGCGACAAGGCGCGGCAATTGCTAGGGGCCTTGCATGGCCCCAGCCTCCCCGCCCGCGTTCCTGGACATCGAAGCCTCCGGCTTCGGCCGCGACAGCTACCCGATCGAGATCGGCTTCGTGCTGCCCGACGGCCAGGCCTGGTGCACGCTGGTGCGCCCGGAGCCCGACTGGCTGCACTGGGACGAGGCCGCGCAGGCGCTGCACGGCATCGGCCGCGAGGTGGCGCTGCGTCATGGCCGGCCGGTGGTCGACGTGGCCCGCGAGCTCAACCGCCGCCTTCGCGGGCAGGTGGTCTACAGCGACGGCTGGGCCCACGACTACGCCTGGCTGGCGCGGCTGTTCGAGGCCGCCGGCCGGGCGCCGGCGTTCCGGCTCGAGCACCTGCGTCGCCTGCTCGACGAGGACGCGGCACAGCGCTGGCAGGCCGCACGCCAGCGCGTGCTGGCCGAGCGTCCGGACCCGCGCCACCGTGCCAGCAGTGACGCCCGTGTGCTGCAGCGAACCTGGCTGGCGCTGCAGGATCAGTCGGTAAGCGGCCCCTGAGCCAGCAGCGCCTCGCGCAGCCGGCGGCAGTAGTCGGCATCGGCATCCCAGGCGCCGCGTGCCAGCGCCGCGTGACGCGCCTGGCGATCGGCGCGGCCGAGCAGGCCGGCCAGTTCGGCCAGCGAGTCGTGCACCACCGCGCGGGCGTAGTCGGCATAGCCGGGCTCCAGCTCCGATTCCGCCAGTGCGCCGATCCGGTGGGCGTCGAGCAGCCGCCCGCCGTGGGCCAGGCAGACGGCGTGGTCGGCGCGGGCGATGGTGGCCTCCCAGGTCATGCCGGCGCGCGCCGCACGGTCGACCACGGCGTCGAGCACCTCGATGGCGCGCTCGTGCTCGCCGGCCAGGCGCAGCATCTCGCCCTGGCGCAGCCCGAACTGCACGCTGGCATCTTCGCCAGCCAGCACCGCAGTGAGCTGCTGAGCACTGCCCAGCCCGGCCAGCGACTGCTTGAGCTGCTCCTGGTCAAGCCGGCCGGCGGCGCGGGCGCGGCGCACCTGCTGCACCTGGGCCAGGGTCATGTAGCGGTGCAGCGCGGCCAGCAGCTGCTCGTCGTTCTCGCGCCGGGCGATCAGCGTGGCGCGACGGTAGTGGCGCACCGACTGGTCCATCAGCTCGGCTTCCTGGTACAGCGTGGCCACCACGTACAACGCCCGCGCGACGGCCAGCGGCCGGTGCGGCTGGCCCAGGCGCACGGCGCGCCGCAGGTGGCCGAGCACCTGCACCGGCTCGCGCTGCAGCGTGCCGTGGATGCAGCCCAGCCAGGCCTCGCACTCGGCCTGCAGGCCGACGTCGCCGGTATCCGTCGCGGCATCGAGCGCACGTTGCACCGGTGCGGCGGCCGCGTCGACCTCGGCGCCGTAGTAGGCCGCCACGCCGCGCGCCAGCTCCAGTTCGGCCCCCGCCCGCGCATCGCCGAGCTCGCGCACGGCCGACTCGGCGGCGCGCAGCGCCTGCGGCAGTTCGTCGGTGTGCCAGTGGCGGGCCAGCAGCGTCACGCGTTGCGCGAGCAGTCGGGCACGCTCGGCGCCGGCGGCGGCCATCGCGATGGCGCGTTCATTGCGGCGCAGCAGGTTGGGCATGGCGAGTCAGCCGCGCACCGCACGCGCGCGCCGCACCCAGTGGGCAAGCACGCGAACCAGCCGCTCGGGGTCGATCGGCTTGGAGAGGAAGTCGTTCATGCCGTGCTGCAGCGCGCGCTCGCGCTGCGCCACCAGCGCATCGGCCGTCAGCGCGATCACCGGCAGCAGGCCGGGACCGTGGGTGCGGCGGATCTCGATGGTGGCGTCGATGCCGCCGAGCACGGGCATCTGCAGGTCCATCAGCACGGCATCGAAGGGTTCGCCGCGCGCGCTCGCCTCGGCCACTGCGCGCACCGCGAGTTCGCCGTTGGCGGCGGTGACCACCTTCGCACCCCAGTGCGCCAGCGTGGCTTCGGCCACCAGCGTGTTGACCGGATGGTCCTCGACCAGCAGCACGCGCGCGCCCCGCAGCGCATCGACCGGCGCGAAGCGCGGCGGCGGCGCCGGCGTGCGCTGCGCCGCGGCGGCCAGCGGCAGGTCGGCCCAGAAGCGGCTGCCTTCGCCCGGCGTGCTGAGCATGCCCACGCCGCCGCCCATCAGCACCGCCAGCTGGCGGCAGATGCTCAGACCGAGGCCGGTGCCGCCGTAGCGGCGCGTGGTGGAGGTGTCAGCCTGCGAGAAGGGGTGGAACAGCCGCGGCTGCACGTCGGCCGGGATGCCGGGCCCGCTGTCGCGCACCTCGATGCGCGTGCGGCCGTCGACCCGGCGCGTCAAGCGCAGCTCGATCCAGCCTTGTTCGGTGAACTTCAGCGCGTTGCCCAGGTAGTTGGCGACGATCTGCCGCAGCCGCACCGGATCGCCGCTCACCCACTGCGGCACGCCGCCCGCGAGCTCGAAGCGCAGCTCCAGCCCCTTGGCGGCTGCCAGCTCGCGGTAGGCGTCGCGCATCTGGCCGAGCAGCAGGTGCAGATCGAAGTCCACCTTCTCGATGCTGAGCTTGCCGGCCTCGATCTTCGACAGGTCGAGGATGTCGGAGATCAGGCCGGCCAGCGCCTGCGCGCTGTCGTCGATGTGCTCCAGGTACTCGCGCAGCCGCCCCGACGGCAGCGACGGATCCTGCGCCAGCCGCACCAGGCCGAGCAGGCCGTTGAGCGGCGTGCGCAGTTCGTGGCTGGTGTTGGCCAGGAACTCGCTCTTGGCGCGGCTGGCGGCCTCCGCCTGATCACGCGCCTCGGCCAGCGCCGCGGCGACGCGGCGGCGCTCGGTGATGTCATCGACGATCCAGATGGTGCCGCCGCTGCCCGGGTGGCGCGGGTCGATGGCACGGGCGCGCAGATGCGCCCAGAAGCGGCTGCCGTC
>NZ_JBFXIO010000178.1:0-10058 GCF_050175855.1 Piscinibacter sp. | reverse complement strand
GCGCGACATCCTGCGCTTCAACAAGCTCACCACGGCGATCGCCAGCAGCGGGCAGGAAGCGCAGATGGTCGAGCCGATCGGCGAGTTCCTGGCGCGCCACCGCTTCAGCGACGAGTTCCGCGACTGGTACTTCCTGCCGATGATCGGCTGCATCTGGTCCTGCCCGACCGACCAGATGCTGCGCTTCCCGGTGGCCACGCTGATCCGCTTCTGCCACAACCACGGTCTGATCCAGGTGGCCAACCGGCCGCAGTGGTACACGGTGCGCGGCGGTGCGCGGAACTACGTCGAGAAGATCGTCTCGGGCGTCCCCGACGCGCGGCTGAACACGCCGGTGCGCAGCGTCCGCCGCGTGCCGCCGGGCAGCGGCAGCGCCGGCGTCTGGGTGGCCACCGATGCGGGCAGCGAACGCTTCGACGAGGTGGTGTTCGCCTGCCACACCGACCAGGCGCTGCGCATCCTGTCCGACGCGAGCGAGGGCGAGCGCAGCGTGCTCGGCGCGATCCGCTACCAGCCCAACCGCGCGGTGCTGCACACCGACCGCAGCGTGCTGCCGAAGCGCGAGCGGGCGTGGGCCTCGTGGAACTACGAGCGCGCGGCCGACGGCGACCGCGAACAGACGCGCGTGTGCCTGCACTACCTGCTCAACATGCTGCAGCCGCTGCCCTTCACCACGCCGGTGCTGGTGTCGCTGAACCCGGTGACGGAGCCGCACGCCGGCAGCATCGTCGGCGAGTATGAATACGACCACCCGATCTTCGACCTCGCCGCCATCGCCGCGCAGAAGCGCGTGCCCGAGCTGCAGGGCGTGGCCCACACCTGGTTCGCCGGCGCCTGGACGCGCTACGGCTTCCACGAGGACGGGCTGATGTCGGGCGAGGCGGTGGTGCGCGGGCTGCTCGAGGCCTGGGCAGCGCGGGGCGCCGAGCCGGAGGCGGCATGAGCGAACACGCCGTGCCGCTGATCGGCCTCGGCCAGGTGCGCCACACCCGGCTGCGCCCGGCGCGCAACGCCTTCGCCTACCCGACCTATTTCCTGATGCTGCCGATGCGCCGCCTGCGCGGGCAGCCGGCCGCCGGGTTGAGGCGCAACCGCTTCGGCCTGATCAGCTTCCACGACAGCGACCATGGCGATGGACGGGCCGACAGCCTGGCCTGGCTGGAGGACACGCTGGAGCGCGAAGGCGTGCACGACGCCGACGGCGAGGTCTGGCTGCACACCTATCCGCGCGTGCTCGGCTTCACCTTCAAGCCAGTGAGCTTCTGGTACTGCCACCGCGCCGACGGCTCGCTGGCCGCCATCCTGGTCGAGGTCAACAACACCTTCGGCGAGCGCCACTGCTACCTGCTGCGCGGCGAGAAGCTGCGCTTCGGCCAGGAGCTGCGTGCCGCCAAGGTGTTCCACGTATCGCCCTTCTGCGCGATCGAGGGCGACTACCGCTTCCGCTTCATGCGCACGGCCGACCGCACGGTGGCGCGCATCGATCACCATGATGCGAACGGCCCGCTGATCGAGACCAGCGTCTCCGGCCGGCTCGAGCCGCTGACCGCGGCCAGCACGCGCCGCGCCTTCTTCGGCATGCCGCTGATGACGCTGGGCGTGATCGCGCGCATCCACTGGCAGGCCGTGAAGCTGTGGGCCAAGCGCGTGCCGTTCTTCCCCAAGCCCGCCCCGCCGGGCGAATTCATCACCCGCTGATCCGAACGACCGATGACCAGCACGACCACCTTCGCTCCCGCCAGCCTGCCGGCCTCGGCCCCCGCCGCCGCGCGCGCGGTGTTCCGCCTGCTGCACGGCTTGAAGCACGGCTCGCTCGACGTGCAGATGCCCGACGGCACGAGTGCGCACTTCGGCATGCGCTCGGAAGACGGCCCGCGCGCCGCCATCCGGCTGCGCAACTGGAACGTCTGCGCCGCGGCGCTGCGCTCGGGCGACATCGGCTTCGCCGAGAGCTACATCGCCGGCGACTGGACCACGCCCGACCTGACCGCACTGCTCAAGCTGTTCATCGCCAACCGCGACGACGTCGAGTCGATCGTCTACGGCAGCTGGTGGGGCTCGCTGCTCTACCGCCTCAAGCACCTCTTCAATCGCAACTCGAAGAGCGGCAGCAAGAAGAACATCCACGCCCACTACGACCTCGGCAACGAGTTCTACCGTCTGTGGCTCGACCCGACGATGAACTACAGCAGCGCCTGGTTCGAAGGCGACTTCGCCAAGCCGATGCCCGACGCGCAGCACGCCAAGGTGCGCCGCGCGCTGCGCGAGGCCGGCGTGAAGCCAGGCGACCGCGTGCTGGAGATCGGCTGCGGCTGGGGCGCGCTGGCCGAGTGCGCAGCGCGAGAGTTCGGCGCCAGGGTGACCGGCGTGACGCTGTCGCGCGAGCAGCTCGACTGGGGCCGCAAGCGCCTGGCCGATGCCGGCCTGGCCGGTGAGCTGCGCTTCCAGGACTACCGCGACATCGCCGACGGCCCGTTCGACGCCATCGCCTCGATCGAGATGTTCGAGGCGGTGGGCCGCGAATACTGGCCAAGCTACTTCGCCACTGTGTACGACCAGCTCAAGCCGGGCGGCAAGGCCTGCATCCAGAGCATCACGATCGCCGAGAAGTATTTCGAGCGCTACGTGAAGTCGACCGACTTCATCCAGCAGTACATCTTCCCCGGCGGCCTGCTGCCCAGCCCCGGCGCTTTCCGCGAAGCGGCGGCCAAGGCGGGCCTGCGGGTGGTCAACGAGCTGGACTTCGGCCTCGATTACGCGGAGACGCTGCGCCGCTGGCGCGAGACCTTCCTCTCGGAAGAGCAGCGCGTGCGGCGGCTCGGCTTCGACACGCGCTTCATGCGCATCTGGGAGTTCTACCTCGCCTACTGCGAGGCCGCCTTCGCCACCGGCAACACCAGCGTCATGCAGTTCACGCTGCAGCGCGACTGACCACCATGGACACGCAGCGCCGCACCCTGCTCGCCGCACTGGCCACTGCGCCGCTGGCCGTGCAGGCCAACCTCGCACCGCCGCCAGAGGTGGGCAGCGAACTGCCCGGCGCGCGCCTGCTGGGCAGCGGGCGGCTGACCTTCCTCGGCCTGCACGTCTATGACGCGCGGCTGTGGACGGCCGACGAGTTCGCCGCCGACCGCTTCGACCGCCACGCCCTGGCGCTCGAGCTGCAGTACGGCCGCACGCTCTATGGCCGACTGATCGCCGAGCGCAGCCTCGAGGAGATGAAGCGCCAGGGCGGCTTCAGCGAGGAGCAGGGCGAACGCTGGCTGGCGTCGATGAAGCAGACCTTCCCCGACGTGAACAAGGGCGACCGCATCACCGGCGTGCAGCGCCCCGGAGAGTCGACGCGCATCTTCGTCAACGGCAGCTTGCGCGGCGAGCTGCGCGACGCCGAGTTCACGCGCCGCTTCTTCGGCATCTGGCTGGCGCCGCAAACCTCGGAGCCGCGGCTGCGCCAGTCGCTGCTCGGCCCGGCATTGGCGCGTTCATGAGCGGCACCGCCTTGACGCTGCCCCGCACCCCTGCGGCGCCGGCCGCCGGCGTGCGCGCCGGCCTGTCTTACGGCGGGCTGGGCCTGCCGCTGGCCTTCGTCGCGCTGCCGCTGTACGTGATCCTGCCCAACCACTACGCCACCGAGTTCGGCGTGCCGCTGGCCGCGCTCGGCGCGGTGCTGCTGGGGGCGCGATTGCTCGACGCGGTGGCCGACCCGCTGATCGGCCGCTGGGCTGACGGCCTGTTCGCGCGCTCGACGATCGCGGCCTGGACGGCGGTGGCGATCGCGGCGCTGGTGCTGGCGATCGGCTTTCGCGCCCTCTTCTTTCCGCTCGTGCAGGGCACGGCCTCGCTGCTCGCCTGGTGCGCTGCCACGCTGGCCGTGGCCTACCTCGCCTACAGCGTGATCAGTGTGATCCACCAGGCCTGGGGCGCGCGCCTGGGCGGCGACGAGACGCAGCGTGCGCGCATCGTCGCCTGGCGCGAGGGCCTGGCGCTGGTGGGCGTGCTGGCGGCCAGCGTGCTGCCCTCGCTGGCGGGGCTTTCGGTGACGACGCTGGCCTTCGCCGCACTGCTGCTGGCCGGCGTAGCCGCGCTGTATGCGGCCCCGCGGCCCGATGCCGACCGCGCGGCGTTCGCGCCGGTGGCGATGACACTGCCGCTGGCCACCCGCGAGTTCCGTACCCTGCTGGCGATCTATCTGGTCAACGGCATCGCCAGCGCGATCCCGGCGACGCTGGTGCTGTTCTTCATCCGAGATCGCCTGCAGGCACCGGCCTTCGAGCCGCTGTTCCTGGCCAGCTACTTCGCCGCCGGCGCGTTGTCGATTCCGCTGTGGGTGCGCGCGGTGGCGCGCTTCGGGCTGGCGCGCTGCTGGCTGGCCGGCATGGTGCTCGCCATTGCCGTGTTCGCCTGGGCCGCGCTGCTCGGCGCGGGTGACGTGGCGGCCTATACCGCGGTGTGCATCGCCAGCGGCGTCGCGCTCGGTGCCGACCTCACGCTGCCCGGCGCGCTGCTCGCTGGCGTGATCCAGCGCGCCGGGCACTCGGGACGCGGCGAGGGCGCCTACTTCGGCTGGTGGAACTTCGCCACCAAGCTCAACCTCGCGCTGGCCGCCGGCCTGGCGCTGCCGGCGCTGCAGTGGTTCGGCTACGCGCCCGGTGCGCGCGGCGACGAGGCGCTGACCGCGCTCACCCTCGCCTACTGCCTGCTGCCCTGCGCGCTCAAGCTCGGCGCCGTGGCGCTGCTGTACGTCCTCTGGATCCGCCCTTCGGAACGACTCGCATGATCAGACGATCCCTCCTCGCCGCGCTGGCCGCCGGCGCGCTCACGCTGGGCTGCGCCTCCGCGCCCACGCCCGCCGACTACGCCGCCGAGAAACCGGTGCTGGCGCTCGAGCAGTATTTCAACGGCGAGCTCGTCGCCCATGGCATCTTCACCGACCGCTCCGGCAAGGTGGTGCGCCGCTTCACCGTGCTGATGAAGTGCAGCTGGAACGGCGACGAGGGCGTGCTCGACGAGGACTTCACCTACAGCGACGGCAAGAAGGAGCGCCGCGTCTGGCGGCTGAAGAAGCTCGGCAACGGCCGCTACACCGGCACGGCCGATGACGTGGTCGGCACCGCGCAGGGCCAGGCCGCGGGCAACGCCTTCCAGTGGGCCTACACGCTGCGGCTGCCGGTGGACGACAAGGTCTACGAGGTGCAGTTCGACGACTGGATGTACCTCGTCGACGATCGCGTGATGCTCAACAAGGCGGTGATGAGCAAGTTCGGTTTCCGTCTCGGCGAAGTGACGCTCGCCTTCACCAAGAAGTGATGAACTGGTTTCGCATGCCCCTCAATCCCCGCTTTCAACGCTGGCCCGGACAGGTGGTCTGGCTGGTCGGTGCCTCCACCGGCATCGGCCGCGCCACCGCCGAGCTGCTGCATGCGCGGGGCGCCACCGTGATCGTCTCGGCGCGCAACGCGCAGGCCATCGAGACCTTCGCGCAGCAGCATCCGGGCAGCCTCGCACTGCCGCTGGACGCCACCGACCGCGAGGCGCTGGGCGTGGCGGCGCGGCAGATCGTCGAGCGCTTCGGCCGCATCGACCTGGCGATGTACTGCGCCGGGTACTACAAGGCCATGCGCGCCACGCGCTTCGAGCTGAGCGAGATGCTGCGCCACCAGGAAGTCAACTACGTCGGCGCGCTGAACATGCTCGACGCGGTGCTGCCGACGCTGCTGGCGCAGAAAGCCGGTCACCTCAGCCTGGTGGCCAGCGTGGCCGGCTACCGCGGCCTGCCCAACTCGCTGGCCTACGGGCCGACGAAGGCGGCGCTGATCAACCTGGCGCAGACCTTGTACCTCGACCTGCAGCCGCAAGGCCTGGGCGTGTCGGTGGTCAACCCGGGCTTCGTCGAGACGCCGCTGACTTCGCAGAACGAATTCACCATGCCGGCGCTGCTGACGCCGGCGGAAGCCGCGCAGGAGATCGTCGCCGGCTGGGAGGCCGGCCGCTTCGAGATCCATTTCCCGAAGCGGTTCACGCTCTGGCTGAAGCTGCTCAGCCACCTCGGCGACACGCTGTACTTCAAGGCGGTGCGCCGCGCCACCGGGCTATGACGCCGCGCCATGCCGATGCACGCGTGGCGCGTGTGGTGGCGATGTTCGAGTCGCTGGCGCCGGAGGACATCCCGCGGCTGGCTGAGTTCTACGCGGCCGACGCGCGCTTCAAGGATCCGTTCAACGACGTGACCGGCGTGCCGGCCATCCAGCGCATCTTCACGCACATGTTCAACGCGCTGGACGAGCCTCGCTTCGTGGTGCGCGACATCGTCGCCGACAGCGACCAGTGCTTTCTCACCTGGGACTTCCTGTTCCGCATGAAGCGCTTCTCGCGCGGGCCGCAGGTGATCCACGGCGGCTCGCACCTGCGCTTCGACGCCGGCGGAAAGGTGGAGCTGCACCGCGACTACTGGGACGCCGCCGAGGAGCTGTACGAGAAGCTGCCGGGCGTCGGCGCGCTGATGCGGTGGCTGAAGCGGCGCGCGAACAGCTGAGCCGCGCCGCTCAGCGCAGCCAGCCCTTGCGCCGGAAGTACAGGAACGGCGCAGCCACCGAGGCCACCATCAGCGCGATCGCGAACGCATAGCCGTAGCGCCAGTTCAGCTCCGGCATGGCCTGGAAGTTCATGCCGTAGATGCTGGCGATCAGCGTCGGCGGCAGCAGCGCCACGCTGGCCACCGAGAAGATCTTGATGATTTTGTTCTGGTTGATGTTGATGAAGCCGACCACGGCGTTCATCAGGAAGTTGATCTTGTCGAACAGGAAGGTCGTGTGCGAGTCGAGCGAGTCGATGTCGCGCAGGATCTGCCGCGCCTCCTCGAACTGCTCGGCGTTGAGCAGACGGCTGCGCATCATGAAGCTGACCGCGCGGCGCGTGTCCATCACGTTGCGACGGATGCGGCCATTCAGGTCTTCCTCGCGGGCGATGGCGGCCAGCACCTCGGCGGCCACCTGGTCGTTGACGTCCTGCTTGAGCACGCGCGCGCTCACCGCCTCCAGGCTGTCGTAGATGCCTTCGAGCGCGTCGGCGCTGTACTCGGCGTCGGCGTCGTAGAGCTTGAGCAGCACGTCCTTGGCGTCCTCGATCAGCGCCGGGATGCGCCGGGCGCGCAGGCGCAGCAGCCGGAACACCGGCAGCTCCTCGGCGTGCACCGAGAACAGCACGTTCTTGTAGAGAATGAAGGCGACGCGCACGTTGCGAGCGCGCTCGTCGTCGTCGATCAGGAAGTCGGAACGGATGTGCAGCTCGCCGTTGTCTTCCTCGTAGAAGCGGGCGGACTCCTCCAGGTCTTCGTCGACCACGTCCTGCGGGATGGTCAGGCCGTAGTGCTGCGCGATCCAGCCCTTCTCCTCGGGCGTGGGCGCGTCGAGGTCGACCCAGATCGGCTTGACGCGCGCCAGCGCATCGAGGCTCTCGATCTCTTCCTGGAACAGCCGGCCGTTGGCCAGCGAGAACACGTTCAGCATTGGGGCTCCAGCATGGCCCGGGGGAAGCGTCAGGTGGAATGCTCGTCACCGCCTCGCCCCGACGCATGGCCCGACGAGGGGTGCCGGGCCTGCCTGGAGCGGACGGTCACCGAGGGGGGGGCACGTCCAATTCGAACTCCGCGAAAGTGCAGTTGGAAATTATGGCATCAGGCGCACGACGCCGGCCCGGCGAGCGGGAACCACAGCGTCACGCTGGTGCCGAAGCCGAGCCGGCTGGCCACGTCCACGCTGCCGCCCTGCAGTTCCATGATCTCGCGCACCAGGCTCATACCCAGGCCGGAGCCAGGGATGTTGCCCGACGGGTCGGCCCGGTAGAAGCGCTCGAAGATGTGCGACAGCTGGACCTCGTCCATGCCGATGCCCTGGTCGGCCACGACCAGGCCGAGGCGCCTGGTGCCGCCTTCGGCGCACAGCCGCGTCGACATCACGATCTCGCCGCCGTCGGGGGAGAACTTGACCGCGTTGGACAACACGTTGCCGATCGCCTGGCGTGTCTTGGCCGCGTCGATGGCAACGCACTCGTCGTGATGCGCGAGCTCGACGCGCCAGTGATGCGACGGCCCGCCGCGGCAGGCGGCGAGCGTCTCCTCCACCAGCGGCACCAGCGGCTGCGCGTGGATCGCGAAGTCCAGCCCGCGCCGCGCCTCGATGCGCGCCAGGTCGAGCAGCTCGTTGACGATCTGCACCAGCAGCGTGGCCTGGCGATGGATGGTCTGCGTCATGTCGCGGCGCCGCTCGGCGGGCATCTCGCGGTTCAGCAGCAGTTCGGAGAATCCGAGCACGCTGACCATCGGCGTGCGCAACTCGTGCGCGGCCGTGGTCAGGAACTCGCTCTTCATGCGATCGACCTCGGTCTGGTGCGTGATGTCCTGCAGGTGGATCGCCAGACCGCCGTCGTCGCTCGCCCGCGCGCTCAGTTCGACCACGCGGCCGCGCAGCAGATTCACGCTGCACGGCCCGCGCTGCGCCAGCTCGGCGAGCCGGGGCGGTTCGACGGGTTCCGCGCAGGCCGCGTCGAGATGCCGCTGCACTTGATCGAGCGTGGCAGGCGCGGCCTCGCCGGGAGGCAGGCCGAGCAGCTCGCGCAGGCCGCTGTTGGCCTGCAGCAGCCTGCCGGCGGCGTCGAAGTAGCCGACACCGTGCGGGTTCAGCTCGATGACCGTCTCGAGCTGGTGCGTGCGCGCCTGCAGGCTGGTGGCCAGGCGAGTTGCATCGTCCAGCGACATGCGCGCGGTCTGGTGCAGCAGCAGCATGTCGCCCGAGGCGTCGTGCGCGGCGAAGTCCGGCAGACCGAGTGCATAGTGCGACAGCTGCTCCATGCGGGTGAACATGGCCGCCACCAGCAACCAGACGCTGCCGTCGTCGTCGAGGTGGACGCCGCCGCGCAGCATCAGCGGCGGCTCGCCATGCCCGCGCAGCACCACCATGCCGCCGTCGTGCCGACGCCAGTCTTCCAGGGTCAAGAGGCCGCGAGGCCGGCGAAACTCCAGGTGCTCACCGACCGGCCTGCCCGGCCGCAGGGCCGGCAGCGCCTTGCGCAGCGACGGGCCTGCCGCCAGCAGCGTGCCGTCCGGCGCGATGCGCAGATGGAACGGAAAAGCCCGCTCCAGCGCCTGCCGGCACTTGCTCATGTCCACATCGTCCCGCTCAGACCGCGAACGGCGCTTCCGCGAGGACGCGCACGCGGAAGCGATCACGCGGAGACCCCGGTGCGCGCCCCTCGACGTGATCGATCACCACGCGCTGGCCGAACCGGCCGGCCAGACCGCGCACCAGCCCGATCACCATCGGCGCCAGGCCGTCGCGGCTCGATTCGTAGATCAGCTCGAACTCGCCGTCACCGATGTCCTCGACGAAGAAGTACGGCAGCGTCATCTCGGGGAAGGCCGTCTCGATGCGGCCATGCATGTCGTTGAGGTTGCCGAGCACCTCACGCACCCCGGCGCCGGCGCTGCGCAGCATCTCGCCATAGCCCTGTTCGGCCGTGTAGAGGATCCAGTACTCGCCGAAGGCCTCGAGCACCTTCTCCGCCGGCAGGTCCATCTCGCGGCTGACCGAGCCGACCAGGCGGTTCGTCACGTCGTCGGGGTAGCTGCGCACGGCGACGAAACCATCGGCCCCCACCTGCGCATGGGCGCACACGCGGCGCCAGCCGTCTTCGCCCTTCATCTGCTTGACGAGGTCCTCGACCGCGCGATTCACGAGACCATACATCTTCGTTGCTCCTTCAGTCCTGGGTGATCGAGGCCGGCACCTCGACGAGTGGGAACCACAGCGTCACTCGCGTGCCGATACCCGGCTCGCTGTCGACGTCGATGCGGCCACCCTGCAGCTCCATGATTTCCTGCACGAGGCTCATGCCCAGGCCGGTGCCGGGGATGTTGCCCGAGGGGTCGGCGCGGTAGAAGCGCTCGAACAGGCGCGCCTTCTGCGCCGGCGTCATGCCGATGCCGGAGTCGGTGATGGCCACGCCGACGTGCGGCCGGTCGTCGAACTCGGCGGCGAGCGTGTGCAGCCGTATCGGCCCGCCGC
>NZ_JBFXIO010000177.1:0-10076 GCF_050175855.1 Piscinibacter sp. | reverse complement strand
TGTTCACCACGGTCTACACCAACCAGGCGCGGGCCAAGCAGCGCGTGGCCTTCGCCGCCCCGTACCCCGGCAAGATCCTGCCGATGGACCTGCGCCAGATGGGCGGCACGCTGATCTGCCAGAAGGACTCGTTCCTCTGCGCGGCGCGTGGCGTCTCGCTGGGGATCTACTTCCAGCAGAAGCTCTCGGTGGGCTTCTTCGGTGGTGAGGGCTTCATCATGCAGAAGCTCGAGGGCGACGGACTGGCCTTCGTGCACGCCGGCGGCACGGTGGTCAAGCGCGAGCTGCAGGCCGGCCAGACGCTGCTGATCGACACCGGCTGCGTGGTGGCGATGACGCCGAACGTGAACTTCGAGATCCAGTACGTCGGCAAGATCAAGACCGCGCTGTTCGGCGGCGAGGGCCTGTTCTTCGCCAAGGTCACCGGCCCGGGCACGGTGTGGCTGCAGAGCCTGCCGTTCTCGCGCCTGGCCTCGCGCGTCTTCGCGGCGGCGCCGCAGACCGGTGGTGGCGGCCGCGGCGAGGGCTCGGTGCTCGGCGGCTTCGGCGCCGGCGGCATCCTCGGTGGCGTGCTCGGCGGCGACGACGAGTGAAGCATCGCTGGCTGATCGCCGCGGCCGCGCTGGCCGCGGCGGCGTTCGCGCAGGTGGTGCGGGCCGCGGATGTGCCGGCCCGGCCGGTGTTCGTGCTCAATTCGCTGGATGCGACGATCAGCGTGATCGACCCGCGCAGCTGGACCGAGACGCGGCGCATTCCCACCGGCAAGGAGCCGCACCACCTCTACCTGAGCCCGGACGAGCGCTCGCTGCTGGTGGCCAATGCGCTGAGCGATTCGCTGACCCTGGTCGACCCCGCCACCGCGCAGGTGCAGCGCACCATCACCGGCATCTCCGACCCGTACCACCTGCGCTTCTCGCCCGACATGAAGTGGCTCGTCACCGCGGCGAACCGCCTCAACCACATCGACATCTACCGCTGGGAGGGCCTGAAGGCGGCCGAGCCGCTGAAGCTCGCCGGCCGCGTGCCGGCCGCACGCACGCCCAGCCACCTGGCGATCGACTCGCGCAGCAGCACGGTCTTCGCTTCGCTGCAGGACAGCGACGAACTGCTGGCGGTCGACCTGGCCAACCAGAAGCCGCGCTGGCGCGTTGCAGTGGGCAAGATGCCCGCCGATGTGTACCTGACGCCCGACGACCGCCTGCTCTTCGTGGGGCTGACGGGCGACCGCTTCGTCGAGGTCTACGACGTGACCGGCGCGGCGCCGAAGCTGGCGCGCCGCATCGAAACGGGCGAGGGCGCCCATGCCTTCCGCTCGCGCGGCGACGGCCGGCACCTGTTCGTGAGCAACCGCGTGGCCAACACGATCAGCAAGATCGACACGCAGACGCTGTCGGTCGTCGAAAGCTACCCCGCCCCGGGTGGGCCCGATTGCATGGACATGCTCTCCGACGGCAAGACCATCCTGGTCAGCTCGCGCTGGGCGCGCAAGCTCAGCGTGATCGACACCGAGAAGAAACAGGTGGTGCGGCAGGTGCCGGTCGGCCGCTCGCCGCACGGGGTGTGGACGCTCGACCATGTTCCGCGCCGCTAGCCTGCTCCTGGCCGGTGCGATGCTTGCCGGCGCGGTGCGGGCGGGCGACACGCAGGCCTGCGACAAGCCGCTGTACCTGACCTTCGACACCGGCCACATGGGCGTGGCGCCGCTGGTGGCCGAGGTCCTGCAGCGCCAGGGCGTGAAGGCCACCTTCTTCCTCGCTCACGAGAAGACGCTCGACGGCGGCGGCAGCCTCGACAACCGCTGGGCGCCGTGGTGGAAGGCGCGCGCTGCCGAGGGGCACGCCTTCGGCTCGCACACCTACGACCATGTCTACTGGCTCGCCGACCGTGCCGGCGGCTTTCGCATGCGGCCCAGCGCCGGCCCGCACGCCGGCCGCGCGGCCGACTGGGGCACCGCGCAGTACTGCGAGGAAATCCAGCGCAGCGCCGCGCGCTTCCATGACATGACCGGCGCGGAGATGGGCGCGGTGTTCCGCGCCCCCGGCGGCAAGACCTCGCAGGCGCTGCTCGATGCCGCCGCGCAATGCGGCTGGCAGCACGTGCCCTGGAGCCCGGCTGGCTTCCTTGGCGACGAGCTTCCGAGCGAGAGGTTTTCCAACGCGAAGCTGCTCGAGCGCGCCCTGCGCGACATCCGCCGTGGTGACATCCTGCTCGCCCACCTGGGCATCTGGTCGCGCCAGGATCCCTGGGCGCCGGCCGTGCTGGAGCCGCTGATCGAAGGCCTGAAGGCACGCGGCTTCTGTTTCGTGACACTGCGCGACCACCCGTCATACCGCGCCGCCATGGCGAGGCCGGCGCCGCGATGATCGACGCCCTGTTCCAGCAGATCGGCGAGGCCTTCGGCCAGCTGCAGCAGGCGGTGTTCGAAGGCGCCGTGCAGCCGCTGGCTTTTGCGTTGGGTATCGGCAATCTTCTCGAGGACGCCTATGCCGGAACCGGCTGGGTGCTGGTGGGCGTGTTGCAGATTGCGCTGATCGCGCTGGTCTTCGGCGCGCTGGAGCGCTGGCGTCCGGTGGAGGCCGTGACCGACCGCGCTGCCGTCCGACTGGACATCGCCTACACGCTGATCCACCGGCTCGGCCTGTTCCGCCTCGTGCTCTTCTTCGCCGTCGAGCCGGTGTGGAACGCGCTGTTCACCCAGCTGCGGCTGGCCGGCGTGCCGGCCTGGCAGCTCGACCAGGCCCTCGCCCCGTGGTGGCCCGGCGTGAGCGACACCGCCTGGTTCGCGCTGCTGGCCTACCTGCTGGCGTTCGACCTCGTCGACTACGCCATCCACCGCAGCCAGCACGGCGTGCGCTGGTGGTGGGCGCTGCACGCACTGCACCACAGCCAGCGCCAGATGACCCGCTGGAGCGACAACCGCAACCATCTGCTCGACGACCTGATGCGCGACGCGATCATCGTGCTGGTGGCCCGAGGCATCGGCATCGCGCCGGGGCAGTTCGTGGTGGTGGTGGCCTGCACACAGCTGCTCGAGAGCCTGGCGCACGCCAACGTGCGAATGGATTTCGGCCCGGTGCTCGGACGCCTGCTGGTGTCGCCGCGCTTCCATCGCCTGCACCACGCCGTGGGGCGCGGCCACGAGTCGCGCGGCCCGGGTTCCCTGGGCGGTCACAATTACGCGGTGCTCTTCCCGCTGTGGGACATGATCTTCCGCACTGCCCGCTTCGACGACCGCTACGAGCCCACCGGCATCCGCGACCAGGTGGAGCTCGGGCGCGACTACGGCCACGGCTTCTGGCGCCAGCAGTGGCTCGGTCTGCGTCGTCTCGTGGGGCGCTGATGCGGCAGATGCTCGATGCCTTCTGGCGCGCCGCCGCCTACTGCCTGCACCCGCGGGTGATCGCGCTGTCGGTGCTGCCGCTGGTGTTGATGGTGGTGGCCGCACTCGGCCTGGGCTACCTGTTCTGGGACCGCGCCATCGATGCAGTCAACGCCACGCTGGAAGGCTGGTCGCTGGTGACCACCTTCTTCACGTGGCTGGAGCGCTTCGACCTGGCCGGCCTGAAGTCGGCCCTGGCGCCGCTGATCATCGTCTTCTTGGCCACGCCGGTGATCGTGATCGTGGCGCTGCTGGCGGTTGCCATCATGATGACGCCGTCGATGCTGCAGCTGGTGGCGGAGCGGCGCTTCCCGACGCTGGAACGGCGCCACGGCGGCTCACTCTGGCGCGGCGCGCTGGGTTCGCTGCTGGCCACGTTGCTCGCGCTGCTGCTGTTGGTGCTCTCGGTGCCGCTGTGGCTGGTGCCGCCGCTGGTGCTGGTGATCCCGCCGCTGATCTGGGGCTGGCTGACCTACCGCGTGCTCAGCTACGACGTGCTGGCCGAGCACGCCAGCCGCGAAGAGCGCCACGAGCTGATCCGCCGCCACCGCCCGGCGCTGCTGGCGATGGGCGTGCTCGCCGGCCTGCTCGGCGCTGCGCCGGGCATCGTCTGGGCCTCGGGGGTGATGTTCGTTGCCCTCGCGCCGGTGCTGGTGCCGGCGGCGATCTGGATCTACACGCTGGTGTTCGCCTTCGCCGCGCTATGGTTCGCGCACTTCGCGCTGGCGGCGCTGGAGGCGCTGCGCCTCGAGCGAGAACCGCCTCCGCCACCGGCGCCCGCGCCACCGCCGTTTCCCACCCTCGAGATGCTGCCCCCGCCATGAACTTCGGCCTGATCATCATCGGCGACGAGATCCTGTCCGGAAAGCGTGCCGACAAGCACCTGTCCAAGGTCATCGACCTGCTGGCTGCGCGCGGCCTGTCGCTGGCCTGGGCTCGCTACGTGGGCGACGACCCCGAGCGCATCACCGCCGACCTGCGCGAAGCGCTGGCTGCCGCGCGCCAAGGCGACGTGGTGTTCTCCTGCGGCGGCATCGGCGCCACGCCCGACGACCACACGCGGCAGTGCGCGGCCCGCGCGCTGGACGTGCCGTTGCAGTTGCACCCGCAGGCCGCCGAGCTGATCCGCGAACGCATGCAGGACGTCGCGCGCGAGCAAGGCGTGCCCTACGAGCCCGACCGGCCCGACAGCGTGCACCGGCTCAACATGGGCGTGTTCCCCGAAGGCGCGGGCATCATCCCCAACCCCTACAACAAGATCGCCGGCTTCAGCCTGCACCCCGGCGAGGGAGAGGGCGGGGTGTTCTTCGTGCCGGGCTTTCCGGTGATGGCCTGGCCGATGATCGAGTGGGTGCTCGACCGGTATTGCGCCGGCGCTCACCGGCAGGTGGCGTTGCGCGAGAAATCGGTGATCGTCTTCGGTGCGATGGAGGCCACGCTCACGCCGCTGATGGAGGACATCGAGGCGCGCTTTGCAGGCATCAAGGTGTTCAGCCTGCCCAGTGTCGACCACCCGCAATGGGGCCGGCATATCGAACTGGGCGTGAAGGGCGACACCGCGCGCCTGGACGAGGCCTACGGCGCGCTGCTCGCCGGCCTTCGCCAGCACGGCGCCGACCTTGGCCCCGAACTGGTGCGTTGATGACGCGAAGTGATGCACCAGTCATGTGCGTAGTGACGCCTCGATCTGGTGCGACTCGCGCTCGTTCCGGCTGAATCCGGACCGGGCGCCTCGGGCCAGGTCGCTGGCATGCCTTCTGCTACATTCCTGTGCGCTTTTCGGCACCCGGCCATGGCCGCGGGGCACCGACGAAAACCATTCAACCCACCCACCAGCAGCCTGCCAGGAGATCTTTGATGGCCAAGACCGTCGCCGACGTGATGAAGATGGTGAAGGAAAACGAAGTCAAGTTCGTCGACTTCCGCTTCACCGACACCCGCGGCAAGGAGCAGCACGTGTCCGTGCCTGTCTCCGCTTTCGATGAAGACAAGTTCAGCTCGGGTCACGCCTTCGACGGTTCCTCGATCGCCGGCTGGAAGGGCATCGAGGCCTCCGACATGCTGCTGATGCCGGACCCGAACACCGCCAACATCGACCCGTTCTTCGAAGAGCCGACGCTGATCCTCACCTGCGACGTGCTCGAGCCCAGCGACGGCAAGCCCTACGAGCGCGACCCGCGCTCGCTGGCCAAGCGCGCCGAGGCCTACATGAAGTCTTCCGGCCTGGGCGACGCCGCCTACTTCGGCCCCGAGCCCGAGTTCTTCGTGTTCGACAGCGTGCGCTGGAACGTCGACATGTCCGGCTGCTTCGTGAAGATCGAGTCCGAGGAAGGTGCCTGGAACACCGGCAAGGACTACGAGCACGGCAACAGCGGCTACCGCCCGACCGTCAAGGGCGGCTACTTCCCGGTGCCCCCGGTCGACAGCGGCCAGGATCTGCGCTCGGAAATGTGCCTGATCCTCGAATCGATGGGCATCCCGGTCGAGGTGCACCACCACGAGGTGGCCAACGCCGGCCAGATGGAGATCGGCACCAAGTTCAGCACGCTGGTGCAGCGCGCCGACTGGCTGCAACTGCAGAAATACATCATCCAGAACGTCGCGGCCGCCTACGGCAAGACGGCCACCTTCATGCCCAAGCCGATCGTCGGCGACAACGGCAGCGGCATGCACGTGCACCAGTCCGTCTGGAAGGACGGCAAGAACCTGTTCGCAGGTGACGGCTACGCCGGCCTGTCGGAGTTCGCGCTGTACTACATCGGCGGCATCATCAAGCACGCCCGTGCGCTGAACGCCATCACCAACCCCGGCACCAACAGCTACAAGCGTCTGGTGCCCGGCTTCGAGGCCCCGGTGAAGCTGGCCTATTCGGCGAAGAACCGCTCGGCCTCGATCCGCATCCCTTACGTGGCCAACCCGAAGGGCCGCCGCATCGAGGCGCGCTTCCCGGATCCCACCGCCAACCCGTACCTGGCCTTCAGCGCGCTGCTGATGGCCGGCCTGGACGGCGTGGAGAACAAGATCCACCCGGGCGAGGCCGCCACGAAGGACCTGTACCACCTGCCGCCGGAGGAGGATGCGAAGATCCCGACCGTCTGCCACAGCCTGGACCAGGCCCTCGACTACCTCGACAAGGACCGCGCCTTCCTGACCAAGGGCGGCGTGTTCACCGACGCCTACCTCGACGCCTACATCGAGCTGAAGATGCAGGAAGTGACGCGCTTCCGCATGACCACGCACCCGGTCGAGTTCGACATGTACTACGCCCTGTGAGCTTTTCCCGCAGGGATGAAGGGACGGCCGCGGCCGTCCCTTTTTCTTGGAACTTCCCGGGCGCTTCGGTGCACCGACCCTGGGCGACAATCGTCCATCGCCTGTCGGCGGCGCCGTCCGGTGCCGCGTTGGGCAGGCAAGGAGTTCCACGCATGCACCGTTTCCTGTCCAGCCTCCTGGCCCTGCTGGCCGCCCTCGCGCTCTGGCCGGTGTCGGCCTCGGCGCAAGGCGCCACCGTCTACCGCTGCCCGGGCAACGTGTACACGAGCAGCGCCGACATCAGCGCCAAGGAGGCCGAGGCCAAGGGATGCAAGCCGCTGGACGGCGCGCCGATCACCGTGATCCAGGGGCCGCGGCCGCGCACGGGTACGCCGGTGCCGGCGGCCAGTGGCCCGCGCCCGGCCGACGCCAAGGTCGACCCGGCCCAGCAGCGCGCCCGCGACGGCGACGCCCGCCGCATCCTCGAGACCGAGCTGAAGAAGGAAGAGGAGAAGCTCGCGCAGCTGCAGAAGGACTACAACAACGGCGAGCCGGAGCGCCGCGGCGACGAGCGCAACTACCAGAAGTACCTCGACCGCGTGGCCGAGATGAAGGCCGCCATCTCGCGCAAGGAAAGCGACATCGCCGCCATCAAGCGCGAGCTGTCCAAGCTGCCGCCCTCGTGAAGAAGACCGCGTCGCCGCCTGCGCCCGACGCCGCAGCGGCAGACGCCGCGGCCTATGCCGCTTTCGACCACCTCGCCACCATGGTGGCGGTGGTCTCGCCGGAAGGGCGCTGCGTCTTTGCCAACGCCTCGTTCGAGAACGTGCTCGGCCTGTCGCGGCGCAGCGTGCAGCGCGGCTCGCTGTTCGACTGGTTCGTCGACGCCGGCACCCTGCGCGAGACGGTGGCGGCGGTGGCGCGCAACGAGTTCTCCACCAGCCGCATGGAGACGCTGCTGCGCCGCCCCGGCCCGACCGGCGGCGACGCGCTGCCGGTGCACGCCATCGTCACGCAGATGGACGGCACGCCGCACGTGCTTCTGGAGCTGGTGGAGATCGAGCAGCAGACCCGGCAGGACCGCGAGGAACGCGCGCTCGACCAGGCCAAGGCCAACAAGGAGCTGATCCGCAACCTGGCCCACGAGATCAAGAACCCGCTGGGCGGCATCCGCGGTGCGGCGCAGCTGCTCGAGATGGAGGTCGAGAGCCGCGCGCTGACCGAGTACACGCAGGTCATCATCAACGAGGCCGACCGACTGCAGGCACTGGTCGACCGCCTGCTCGCGCCGCACCGCAAGCCGCACGTGGTCAGCGACGTCAACATCCACGAGGTCTGCGAGCGGGTGCGCTCGCTGATCATGGCCGAGTTCCCGCGCGGGCTGGTGGTCGAGCGCGACTACGACGTCTCCATTCCCGACTTCCGGGGCGATCGCGAGCAGCTGATCCAGGCGGTGCTCAACATCGCCCACAACGCCGCGCAGGCGCTGGCCGAGCGCATCGCCGCCGGCGATGCGGTGATCACGCTGCGCACGCGCATCGCGCGGCAGGTGACGCTGGGCAAGCAGCGCTATCGTCTGGCACTGGAATTGCATATCCAGGACAACGGCCCGGGCGTGCCCGAGTCCATCCGCGAGCACATCTTCTATCCGCTGGTGTCGGGGCGCGAAGGGGGTTCGGGACTGGGGCTCACGCTGGCGCAGACCTTCGTGCAGCAACACCAGGGCACGATCGAGTGCGAGAGCGAACCGGGCAGGACGCTGTTCAAGATCTTGATTCCGCTGCCCTGAGCCGCCGCGTCGAAGCGGGGAGGGTGGCCACCACAGGCAGGGCATGAAACCCATCTGGATCGTTGACGACGACCAATCCATCCGCTTCGTGCTCGAGAAGGCGCTGGCGCGGGAGGAACTGGCCGTGCGCAGCTTCACCAACCCGCGCGACGTGCTCGCCGCGATGGAGGACGACGAGCCGCAGGTGCTCGTCTCCGACATCCGCATGCCCGGCGGCTCGGGCATCGAGCTGCTGACCAAGGTCAAGGAGCGCCATCCGGGCCTGCCGGTCATCATCATGACGGCTTACTCCGACCTCGACAGCGCGGTCAGCGCCTTCCAGGGCGGCGCCTTCGAGTACCTGCCCAAGCCCTTTGACGTGCCCAAGGCGGTGGAGCTGATCCGCCGCGCCGTCGACGAGAGCCTGCGCGAGGAAGTGCGCGATGCCGCGCAGGCGCAGATGCCCGAGATGCTCGGCCAGGCGCCGGCGATGCAGGACGTCTTCCGCGCCATCGGCCGACTCAGCCAGAGTCACGTGACGGTGTTGATCACCGGCGAATCGGGCACGGGCAAGGAGCTGGTCGCGCATGCGCTGCACAAGCACAGCCCGCGTGCCAGCGGCCCGTTCGTCGCCATCAACACCGCGGCGATCCCGAAGGACCTGCTCGAGAGCGAGCTGTTCGGCCATGAGCGCGGCGCCTTCACCGGTGCGCAGACCACGCGGCGCGGCCGCTTCGAGCAGGCCGACGGCGGCACGCTGTTCCTCGACGAGATCGGCGACATGCCCTTCGATCTGCAGACGCGGCTGCTGCGCGTGCTGTCGGACGGCCAGTTCTACCGCGTCGGCGGCCACAGCCCGATGCGCGCCAACGTGCGCGTGATCGCCGCCACCCACCAGAACCTCGAGGACCGCGTCCGACAGGGGGTGTTTCGCGAAGACCTGTTCCACCGCCTCAACGTCATCCGGCTGCGCCTGCCCGCGCTGCGCGAGCGGCGCGAAGACATCCCGGCGCTGGCGAAGTTCTTCCTGCAGAAGAGCGCGAAGGAACTCGGTGTCGAGGCCAAGCGCATCACCGATGCGGCGCTGGCACGGCTGATGAAGTTCGATTTTCCCGGTAACGTGCGCCAGCTCGAGAACGTCTGCCACTGGCTGACGGTGATGGCGCCGGCGCAGGTGATCGAGGCGAAGGACCTGCCGCCGGAACTGATGGGCGGCGAGACGCCCTCGGCCAGCGTCCCCGCCGCGCTCGTCGAGGGACAGCTGTCGGCGCCCGCGACGGCCGTGGCTGCGGTGCCGCCGGTGGCGGCGGCCACCAACGGTGGTGGGGCGCCAACGATGTCGCCGGTTGCCGAAGCCGACTGGCTGTCGGGCCTCGAACTGGAGGCCCGGCAGATGCTTCAGGCCGGCGCGCCCGAGGTCTGGGACGCGCTCACGCGCAAGTTCGAGGCGCGCATGATCCACACCGCGCTCGACATCACCCGCGGCCGCCGCATCGAGGCGGCGCACAAGCTCGGCATCGGCCGCAACACCATCACGCGCAAGATCCAGGAACTCGGCCTGGACGATTGAGCCGGCGTCGGCTCAGCCGGCGAGTTCGACGACCACCGGCGCGTGGTCGCTCGGCCGCTCGTTCTTGCGCGGTGCCTTGTCGATCGTGCAGGCGCTCACGCGCGGGC
>NZ_JBFXIO010000176.1:0-10141 GCF_050175855.1 Piscinibacter sp. | reverse complement strand
CAGAGCTCGATGGTCATGCCATCCTCGCAAGGCACGATGCCGTGGCGCACCAGTTCCGCGCGCTCGGTCGAGTCCTCGTCGAGGATGGGATTGGTGTTGTTGATGTGGATGAGGAAGCGCCGCGTCGACGCCGGCAGCTTGTCCAGCCACTCCATCATGCCGCCCTCGCCGCTTTGCGGCAGGTGGCCGATGTCGCGCGCGGTCTTCTTCGACAGGCCGAGGCCGATCATCTCGTCGTCGGTCCAGAAGGTGCCGTCGACCAGCACCGCGTCGGCCCCGCTCATCACGTCGAACAGGGCCGGCGTGATCTCGCCCAGGCCCGGCGCATAGAAGGCGCTACGGCCGCTGCGGCGGTCGGTGATCAGCATGCCGATGTTGTCGCCGGGCACGGGGTTGTCGCGGTGCGGCGAATACGGCGCGGCCTTGCTCGACAGCGGGAAGGCGCGGAAGGACAGATGCGCGGCACCGGGTACCTCGAAGGACGCGCTGTCCAGGCCGATGCGCCGTCGGTCGACGCCGCAGTAGTGGCCCAGCACCTTGAGCACCGGGTTGCCGGTGGTCAGGTCTTCATGGACCGGGTCGGTGCACCACAGCGGCAGCGGCCGGCCGCGCTCGCGCAGCATGAACAGGCCGGTGGCATGGTCGATCTGCCCGTCCATCAGCACCACGCCGGCGATGGCGGTATCGCGGATCGCGCGGCCGGGCTGCAGCGTGGGGTTCGAGCGGATCTGCTCGAGGATGTCGGGCGAGGCGTTGAACAGCACGCCGTCGGCGCCCGCGTCACCCTGGACGAAGATCGACGACTGCGTGCGCGGCGCCGCGCGCACCGTGCCGGCACGAACGCCCGCGCAGTTGCGGCAGTTGCAGTTCCACTGCGGGAAGCCGCCGCCGGCGGCCGAACCGAGGATCGTGATGCGCATGGGGTGCAAACGAAAAGGCCGCCGCGTGCGGTGTCCCGCGCGGCGGCCTGGCGTCGGTCGCTCAGCGAGCGGCGACGTACATCGTGATTTCGAAACCGTAGCGGAAGTCGGCGGCTGCCGGGGTCTGCCATTGCATGGAAGGGCTCCTTGATCGTGTGGCACGGCGCCGGTTGGTCGCCGTGGGGACGATGTGTTCATCCCGCAATCAATGTTCGCCGCCGCCAGCCGCTTCGCACAGGCCCCGCGCCATGATTCCAGCCTCATGAATATCTGCAATCGACCTCCGGCTTGTCCCGGGGGTGTGGACAGCCGGCGGCGCCGGGTGTACCGATACCATCGCCGCGTGCCGCTCCCGAGCCTGTATCCCGACACCGCGCCGTTCGCCGGCCACGCCCTGGAGGTGGGAGATGGCCATGTGCTGCAGGTGCAGGAGTTCGGCCGCGCCGGCGGCATCCCCGCGCTGGTGCTGCACGGCGGCCCGGGCTCGGGCTGCTCGCCGCTGCTGCGGCGCGTGTTCGACCCGGCGCGCTGGCGCATCGTCTGCCCCGACCAGCGCGGCGCGGGGGGCAGCCGGCCGCGCGGGAGCACGTCGCACAACACCACCGGCGAGCTGCTCGCCGACCTGCGCCGCATCCGCGCGCACCTGGGCATCGAGCGCTGGGTGGTGGTCGGCGGCTCCTGGGGCGCCACGCTCGCGCTGGCCCATGCCGCCGACCAGCCGCAGGCCGTGGCCGCACTGCTGCTGCGCGCGAGCTTCCTGGCGCGGCGTGAAGACATCGCCGCCTTCTTCGGCACGCTCTCGCTCGACGAACTCGCCGCGGCACTCGACAGCCCCGAACGCGCCGAACGTGAACGCGCGGCGCTGGCCTGGTGGCGCCACGAGCAGGCCCTGGCCGGAACGGCCGCGCCCGAGCCGAAGGGCGAGGCGCTGGCCACCCAGGTCGACCGGCTGCGCGTGCAGGCGCACTACCTGCGCCACGGCTGCTGGCTGCAGTCACCCTCGCTGCTCGAGCGCTGCGAGGCCGTGCCGCGCGTGCCCACCCGGCTGATCCACGCCCGCGACGACCGCGTCTGCCCGCCCGAAGGTGCGCTGGCGCTGCAGCGGCAGCTGCCGCAGGCCACACTGCAGTGGGTAGACGGCGCCGGCCACGACGCGGGCCACCCGGCCATGGTCGCGGCGGTCATGGGCGCCCTGGCCGCCTACGCCGAAACCGGCAGCTTCGGAGAGAGCGCATGACCCTGCGCCTGAAGATCAACCTCATCGTCGGCGCGCTGACGCTGCTGTTTCTCGCCGCCGTGCTGGGCCTGCAACTGCGCAGCATGCGCGACTCGGTGCACGAGGAAGTGGTGGCCGCCAACCGAGTGGCCTCGCAGCTGCTCAACCGCACGGTCTGGCTGTACGCGGCGCAAGGCACGCCGGCGATGCTGAGCTTCCTGCAGGGCACTGGCCGCATCCGCAGCAACGACATCACGCTGTTCGACAAGCAGGGCCAGGCGCTGTACCGCTCGCCGCCCTCGACCTATAAGGCCGGGCGCGACGCGCCGCACTGGTTCGCCGCGCTGATCGCGCCGGAGCCCACCGTGCAGGCGATCGAGTTTCCCGATGGCAAGCTGGAGGTTCGATCCAACGCCTCGCGCGCCGCCGTCGATGCCTGGGACTACGCGCTGACGCTGGTGGGCGCCGCGCTGGCCCTGCTGGTGGCGGTGAACCTGCTGGTGTTCTGGCTGGTCGGGCGCACGGTACGGCCCTTCGGCCGCATCGTCGGCGCGCTGGAAGAGCTGCAGCGCGGCCGCTTCGACGTCTCGTTGCCGCCCCTGCCCGGCCACGAGGCCGGTGCCATCGGCGCGGCCTTCAACCGCATGGTCGGCGAGCTCCAGCGCCACATCGAGACCGAGCGCCGCGCCGTGCGCGCCGAGGCGCAGCTGTCCGACAGCCGCGAACTGACACGCTGGATCGACCACCACATCGAGCAGGAGCGGCTGATGATCGCCCGCGAGCTGCACGACGAACTCGGCCAGTCGGTCACCGCCATGCGCAGCATGGCCACATCGATCGCGCAGCGCTGCACGGGCAAGGATGCGCAGTCCGAGCAGGCCGCGCGGCTGATCGCCGAGGAGTCTTCCCGCCTGTACGACGCGATGCACGGCATCATCCCGCGCCTGACGCCACTGGTGCTCGACAACTTCGGCCTGGCCGACGCGATCGCCGATCTCGTCGAGCGCACGCGCCAGAGCCATGCCGGCGTGCGCATCGACAGCAGCGTGGCCCTCGGCGAGGCGCGCCTGCCGGCCGACGTGGCGCTGGCGCTGTACCGCGCCGCGCAGGAGGGCCTCACCAACGCGCTGCGCCACGGCCAGGCGCAGCAGGTGTCGCTGGAGCTGCACGGCGCGAGTGCCGAGGTGACGCTCGATCTGCGCGACGACGGCCGCGGCCTGCCTGCTGGCGGCGTGCCGCGCGACGGGCACTACGGGCTGCGCTGGCTGCGCGAGCGCGTGGCGGCGCTGCATGGCAGCGTGACGATCGACAATGCCGCACCCCGGGGCGTGCTCCTCTCGGTGCGACTGCCCCTGAACCCGGAGACTGCATGATCCGCGTGATGCTCGTCGACGACCATGCACTGGTGCGCATGGGCTTCCGCATGCTGCTGGCCGATGCCCAGGTGGAGGTGGTGGCCGAGGTCGACACCGGCGAGCAGGCCTGCGCCGAGTACTCGCGCGTGCAGCCCGACGTGGTGGTGATGGACCTCTCGATGCCCGGCATGGGCGGGCTGGAGGCGGTGCGGCGCATCGTTGCGCAGGATCCGAAGGCGCGCATCCTGGCGCTCTCCGCCCATGAAGACACGGCACATCCCCAGCGCGTGCTGCGCGCCGGCGCGCTCGGCTACCTCACCAAGCGCAGCGCGCCGGAGGCCCTGATCGCCGCGGTGACGGCGGTGTCGCGCCACGAGACCTACGTCGACGCGCACACAGCCCGCGCGCTGGCGATGGCGCAGGTCAAGGGAGAGACCAGCCCGGCGCAGATGCTCTCCGAGCGCGAGTTCTCGGTGTTCCTGCAGCTCGCCCGCGGCCAGAGCGTGGCGCAGATCGCCGAGAACCTGAAGCTCTCGCCGAGCACGGTCGGCACGCACCTGTACCACGTCAAGCAGAAGCTCGGCGCGAGCAACCAGTCGGAGCTGACGCTGGTGGCGCTTCAATGGGGCCTGCTGCAGATCTGACCCGGTTTTGCCCCGCAATTCAGGGTTAACCCTGAATCTGGCATGCGAGTTGCGAACGCGCTTCCCGACGGCGGAACGGCCCGGTTTCGCCCCACGGAGGTGCACCATGCGCTGGTTCCCGCTGACACTTCTCGGCCTCGCCCTGACCCAGCCGGCCCATGCCGAGGACATCGTCGACGTTCTGCGTCGCTCCCAGCAGGTGCGGCTGGAGGCCATGCCGCCCGCTGCCGAGGGGCCGAAGGCGCAGGCGATCCGGCGCAGCTTCGAGCAGCTGCGGCGCGCCCTGCCCCAGGAAGTCTCCGCCGAGCTGCACGTGGTCAGCGCCGGCACGCTGGCCGAAACGCTGCACGGGCGCATCGTGGTCGTGCACGAGTCACTGGCCGACATGCCCGAGGGGGCTCGCCTGTTCGTGCTGGCCCACGAGCTGGGACACGTCGCCGGCCATCACTGGCAGCAGATGGGTGCCGTCTACCGCCACTGGATTCCCGGCGAGGTGAAGCCGGAGACCACCGACCCGGTAGCCGGCGCGCTGGGCCGTGAAGCCTCGGCGACCTCGCACCGCCAGGAGTACGAGGCCGACGCCTACGCGCTGCAGGTTCTGCGGCGCCTGGGCCGTTCGCCGCAGGACGCCTTCGCCGCGTTCATGCAGCAGGGGATGCTGCAGGACACCGCCACTCACCCGGGCACGCGCAAGCGCGTGGCGTCGCTGCGTGCGACCCTGGCCGGCGCCGCCGGCTCAGGCCACGACGCGGAATGAGCTCATCGAGCTGGTGAGCTGACCCGACTGACCCTGCAGCGACTGCGCTGCAGCGGCAAGCTGCTCGACGAGCGCGGCGTTCTGCTGCGTCATCGTGTCGATCTGGGCCACCGCCTGGTTGATCTCCGAGATGCCGCTGCTCTGGGACTGCCCGGCCTCGGCGATCTCGCCGATCAGCGTGGAGACGCGCTTCACGCTGTCGAGGATCTCCTGCATCGTGCGGCCCGCGTCATCGACCAGCTTGGATCCGGCATCGACCTTGGCGGTGGAGTCGCTGATCAGCGCCTTGATCTCGCGGGCAGCCGTGGAACTGCGCTGCGCCAGCGCCCGCACCTCCGAGGCCACCACCGCGAAGCCGCGGCCGTGCTCGCCGGCGCGTGCCGCTTCCACCGCGGCGTTGAGCGCGAGGATGTTGGTCTGGAAGGCGATGCCGTCGATGACGCCGACAATCTCACCGATGCGCGTGGCGCTGGAGTGGATCTCGTTCATGCGCGCCACCACGTCCTGCATGGTCTGCGCGCCACGGCCTGCGACGCTGCTGGACTGCAGCACTTCTTCGCGCGCCTTGTGGGTGTTGTCGGCGTTGTGGTGAACCGACTGCGCCAGCTGCTGCATTGAGCTGGCGGTCTGCTGCAGCGCACTGGCCTGGCTCTCGGTGCGCGAGGACAGGTCGCCGTTGCCCGAGGCGATCTCGGCGGAGGCGTTGTTCACGCCGTCGGCCGTCTCGCGCACTTCCAGCACCATCTTGCGCAGCTTCTTGCGCATGCCGTTGAGCTCGGCGCGCAGCCAGGAGATCTCGTCCTTGCCGGGCGACTCGATCTTGGTCTCCAGGTCACCGCCGGCGATGCGGATCACGGCGTCCACCGTCGACTCCACCGATTCCTTGATGCTGGCGCGAATCACCCAGCCGGCCAGCCAGGCCGACAGGCAGCCCACGCCGGCCGCGATACCGATGGCGCCGGCTGCGCTGGCCGAGCCGTTCTTCAGGGCCCACACGGCGGCGGCTCCGAGCGCGGCGCACCACAGGCCCATCACGGTGAAGCCGATCACCACGCGCCTTACAAGGCTGACTTTGCGAATCCAGTCCATGTCGAATGTCTCCGATCTGACCCCGCCGGCCAAAAGCCGTGGATGACCAGCACTATCGACACGAACGACGCACGACTTGAGTGCGCCGATGACGATTCAATCGTCATCCATGATGAGCCAGCCCCGCACGCGGCACAGTTCACGCAGCCTGTCGTCGGGCCGGACGGCCACCGGATACGTGACGCACTGCAGCAAAGGCAGGTCGCTGACCGAATCGCTGTAGAACCACGAGGCCTCGGCCCGATCGAGCGGCGGCGTGCCCAGGGCCGCCAGCCAGGCTTCCACCCGGGTGACCTTGTGCTCGCGGTAGCAAGGCAGCCCCTCGATGTCGCCCACCGGGCGCCCGTCGGTCATCACCGGCTCGGTAGCCACCAGGTGCTCGATGCCGCAGGCCCGCGCGAAAGGCTCGGCCACCAGGCGCGAGGTCGCGGTGACGATGGCGCAGAGGTCACCCTGCTCGCGATGGCGAGCCACCGCCGCGAGCATCGCCGGCGACAGCCGCCCGGCCATGCAGCGCGCGAAGTCCTCGCGCCAGGCCTGCAGTTGCGCCGGCTCGAAGGCCGCCAGCGGCGCCACGACGGCCCGGTGCATGGCGTGGATGTCGAGCGTGCCGGCCACGTATTGATGGCAGTAGCCCAGGTAGCGCTGCTCGGCCGCGGCCTGCAGCGCGCCGAGGGCGATGAGGTGGCGCGTCCAGGCCATGCCGCTGTCGAACGGGATCAGCGTGTGGTCGAGATCGAACAGTGCGAGCCTCACCGGGCGGGCTCCTCGGCGAGCACTCGCGCCGGCAGCGCGCCGCGCAGCGCGTTGCACACGAGCAGCGCTTCGGCCTCGTCCAGGTCGGCACGCGCCAGGCGGCGCTCGCTCGCCGCCAGGGCCGGGTCGTCGAGCAGCACCGAGCGCATCACGCCGGGCAAGGCACCGTCGGCGACCGGTGGCGTGAACCAGCGGCCGTTCAGCTTCACGAACACCGAGCTGCGCCCGCCTTCGACCAGCCAGCCGCCCTCGCTGAAGAACAGGCTGTCGAACGCGCCTGCCGCCTCTGCCGCGCGCACGCCGGCGTCGTAGAGGGCACGGGCTGTGGTCTTGTGGGCGGCCAGCGGCCGCGCATCGGGCAGGCGCTCGCTGGCGATCCGCAAGCACACCTCGCCCGCCGGCAGAAGCGCGACCGGCGCCTGGGTGAGGTTCAGTCGCCCGTCGTGCGCCAGCGCGAGGCGCAGCCGCCGCGGCCCGCCGGCGCCGTCGCGGGCCGCCTGCTCCAGCGTGCGGCGCGCCACCGCGAGGTCGCAGGCGAAACCCAGCGCCGCCGCGCTGTGCGAGAGCCGCGCCAGGTGGCGGTCCAGGTGCGGCAGCTCGCCGCCGGCCGTGCACAGCACCGTCTCGAACAGCTCGAAGCCGGGGGCCAGGCCGGTGAGAAAGCGTGCCTTGAGGCGGCATTCGTCGAACTCGTCGCCCGCGACGCTGTCCTTGACGATGCCCGCGCCCACGCCGAGCGTCAGCGCGCGTGTGCCCTGTTCCTCCTGTCCCAGCGTCAGCGTGCGGATCGCCACCGACAAGCAGAAGTCGCCGAGGCGCTCGTCCGGCCGCGGCGCATCCACCCAGCCGATCGCGCCGCAGTACAGGCCGCGCGGTGTGCTCTCGAACTGCGCGATCAGCTGCATCGTGTGGTGCTTGGGCGCGCCGGTGATCGAGCCGCAGGGAAACACCGCACGCAGCAGGTCCGCGAAGCCGATCTCCGGCCGCAGCCGCGCCTGCACGGTGGAGGTCATCTGGAACACCGTCGAATAAGGCTCGATGGCGAACAGCTCCGGCACCTTCACTGAGCCGATCTGAGCGATGCGACCGAGGTCGTTGCGCAGCAGGTCGACGATCATCAGGTTCTCAGCGCGATTCTTGATGTCCAGCGACAGCATGCGTGCCGTCTCGCTGTCGCCCTCGGGGGCGGCGAAGCGCGAGGCCGTGCCCTTCATCGGCTTGGCGGTGGCCAGCCCGCCTTCGGCGCGCACGAACAGTTCCGGCGAGCACGACAGCACGTGCGTGACGGCCCCGCCGGGCGGCAACACGATGTACGCACCGAAGGCCACCGGCTGACGCTGGCGCAGCTTGCGGTACAGCGCCAGCGGCGAGCCGAAGGCGCGGCCGTGCAGCCGGTAGGTGTAGTTGACCTGGTAGGTCTCGCCCGCGGCGATGGCCTCGTGGATGCGCGCGATGGCCTCGGTGAATTCGTCGCGTTCGACGCTGGCGCGCAGGTCCATCGTGCCGGCGGGGCCGTCGCCTTCGGGCTGGTTGTCGAGCCATCGAGTGGCGGCCTCGCGCGAGAGCCTCTCGCAGCGCTCGAACATCAGCACGCGCAGCGCGCCGCGCGCCTCGGGCGCGAGCCGTTCATGGCCGGCCTTCAGTAGCCGCGCACCCCACTCGTAGTCGGCCAGCAGCAGCGCGTGCAGGCCGGCGCGCTGGTCGGCCTCGACGGCGGCCCAGGCGGCATCGAGCCCGGCCGGGTCGTCGTTGCGGTGCTCGCGCACGAAGCCGGTGTAGAGCCGGCTGGTGGGGCGTTCTTCGCTCGCGTGCCGGTCGTCGAGCAGGGCGACGACGCTCATCGAGTCACCCGATCAGGACCAGTCGTCCATGTCGTGCTTGATGGTGTGGCGATTCTTGATGAGCTCGTCGATCGAGGGCTCGTTGTTCAGCGCCCGCTTGATCGCCAGCTTGGTCGCCTCGTAGTTGGTGCGGTACATGTCCTTCTTGTCGAGGTTCGGATCCTTCGCACAGCGCGGGTCGATCCACACCAGGCTGACGATGCACAGCTCGTTGACCAGGGCCTTGGGGATGATGCCCTCGGCCACGCAGTCGACCACCGCGTCGGCGGTGGCGCTCTGCACCACGCCGCCGAACAGGTCGATATTGGCCACGTCCTTGAGCGTCACCTTCGGCACGGTGATGGTGGCGGGGCGGACCATCTGGTTGCAGGCACGGATCGCAAACATCGCGGTGTGGCCCTTGCTCTGCGCCATCATGTTGGCGAAGGCCTGGCCCACCGGGCCGTTGGTGCGGCCGATCAGGATCTCGGGCATCGCGTCGGTGAACTGGCCGTCGGCGGCCAGCACGGTGGCTTCGCCGGCGTGGAAAACGTAGTCGTTGCTCATGGCAGGAGTTCTCGAGGAGAGGGAAAGGAAAGGGGTTCAGCGCACGACGATCAGCTCGCCCTTGCCACCCGCGGCCACGTCGCCCAGGTGGCGATCGATGCCGCGCGTGGCCAGCGAGCCGAACGCGCCGCCGTGCCGCGCCAGATCGCGCGACAGCAGTTGCCAGAATACCGGCGCGCCGGCCACCGCCGGCACGAAGGTGGCAGAAACCGTGGGCTCCGCCCCGGCAAACACCAGGCTGCCTCGGCGCATGCCGTAACCCACGTGCGCACCGGCGCGGCCGGCCAGCGCGATCGTGCCGGCCACCATGCGCGAGGCGAGGAAGTCGCCCGCATCGCCGAAGATCAGCGCCGTGCCGCGGCGCATGCGGTCGCCGAAGCGTGCGCCGGCGTTGCCACGCACGACCAGCGTGCCGCCGCGCATGCCGTCCATGCTGCCGGGCAGCGTACTGGCGGCGAAGGCGCCGACGTGGCCTTCGATGGTCAGCGTGCCGCCGGCCATCTCGCAGGCGGCGAGGTCGGCGGCGCTGCCCTTGACCGTCAGCATGCCGGCTTTCATGGCGCCGCCCGCGTAGTCGCCCACGCTGCCCTCGGCGATCAGCGTGCCGCCGTCCATCTGCCAGCCGATGAAGTCGCAGCGCGACAGCTCGCCTTGCAACACCAGGGTGTCGTCGCTGCGCGGGGCGACGGCGAAGAACTCGGCCAGCGGCACGAGGCCGTTGCCGTGACCGACGGGCTGCTTCGCCACCGCGGCCGCATCCATCGCGGCCAGCGCTGCGGGCGTGATGCCGCGCAGGTCGAGCCGCAGCGCCGGCTCCGCCTTCAGCGTGAGGGTGAAGCCGCTCATGCTGCAGCTCCCAGCAACTTGTGCAGGTGGAAGTGGAAGGGCCCGAGCTTGCCGCCGTAGTTGCCCGCCGAGATGCGCAGCAGACCCTTCGCCGCGCCCAGCTCGATGCAAGCCTCCATGCCGGCGCGCATCGCGGCAGCCACGTCGGTGTCGGTCAGCCCGTCGATCACC
>NZ_JBFXIO010000175.1:0-10173 GCF_050175855.1 Piscinibacter sp. | reverse complement strand
GTGGCGTGCGTCAGCGCCGAGATCGGGTTGAAGCTGAGGTTGCCCCACAGCTTGACCCACAGCTCGGAGCGGATGTCGCGGCTGACAGGAGCCTTGAAGCCGGCGCGCATCATGGCCTGGGACAGCGCCTCGATACGTTCGCTGCGCTCGCCGTCGAGTTCGCCGAGCGTGAAGCGGTTGCCCTCGATCACCTTGACGACGCCGGGCTCGACGAGCTCGCTGGCCGGGTAGACCACGCTGCCGATGATGCGCTCGCGCTCGATGTGCTGGTCGATCAAGCCGCCCGGATCCACGCTGTCCAGGCGACGTCCTTCGTACTCGCCGCCGAGCTTGTGGAAGTACCACCACGGGATGCCGTTGATCATCGTCACCACCATGGTCTGCGGGCCGAACAGCTCGCGCAGGCCAGGCAGCACGTCCTTCACCTGGTGCGCCTTGAGCGTCAGCAGCACCGCATCCTGCGGCCCGGCGTCGGCCATGTGCTGCACCGCCTTGGCCGTCGGCGCGTGCTCTTCCGTGCCGTCCTCGAGGATCAGCCGGAAGCCACGCGCGTTGATCGCCTCGAGATTGCGATTGCGTGCGATGAAGGTGACGTCCTCGCCGGCGCACGCCAGCCTGGCCCCCAGGTAGCCGCCGATCGCCCCGGCACCGACCACCGCGATCTTCATGTTCGTGTCCTCACTTCGCTTGACTGTACTCGCGCGAGCGCAGCGACTTGCGCGCGAAGGTCCACAGCGGCGACAGCAGCATCACCAGGGCCAGCAGCACGATGCTTCCCACCAGGCCGTTGGACCAGAAGATCGACAGGCTGCCCTGCGACAGCAGCATCGCCTGGCGGAAGCTGGCCTCCGCCATGTCGCCCAGCACCAGGGCCAGCACCAGCGGCGCCAGCGGGTACTTCAGCTTCTTGAACAGATAGCCGAGCACGCCGAACACCAGCATCAGCACCACGTCGAACATCGAGTTGTGCACGGTGTACGCGCCGATCGCGCAGATGACGATGATCACCGGGGCGATCACCGAGAACGGGATGCGCAGCAGTGCCGCCCACCAGGGCACCGTGGTCAGCACGACGAACAGGCCGACCAGGTTGCCGAGGTACATCGAGGCGATCAGGCCCCAGACGAAGTCCTTCTGCTCGACGAACAGCATCGGCCCGGGCTGCAGGCCCCAGATCAGCAGGCCGCCAAGCAGCACCGCGGCCGTCGGCGAGCCGGGGATGCCCAGCGTCAGCATCGGCAACAGCGCCGAAGTACCCGCGGCATGGGCAGCGGTTTCCGGCGCCACCACGCCCTCGATCGCACCCTTGCCGAACTGCTGCGGATTCTTCGAGAAGCGCTGTGCCACGCCGTAGCCCATGAACGAAGCCGGCGTGGCGCCGCCCGGCGTGATGCCCATCCAGCAGCCGATGGCCGTGGAGCGCAGGAATACCTTCCAATACTGGATGATCTCGCCCCAGGTCTGCCACACCACCTTGGGGCTGATGCGCGCGCTCCTGCCCTTGAAGGCCAGGCCCTCCTCCATCGTCAGCAGGATCTCGCCGATGCCGAACAGGCCGATCACCGCGATCAGGAAGTCGAAGCCCTTCAGAAGCTCGGGCACGCCGTAGGTCATGCGCAGCTGGCCGGTGACGGTGTCCATGCCGACCGCCGCCAGCGCGAAGCCGAGCATCATCGCCGCGATGGTGCGCGCCGGCGGCTCCTTGCTCATGCCGACGAAGCTGCAGAAGGTCAGCAGTTGCACCGCAAAGAATTCCGCCGGGCCGAACTCCAGCGCGAACTTGGCCAGCCAGGGCGCCAGGAAGGTGATCAGCACCACCGCGAAGAAGGCGCCGACGAATGACGAAGTGAAGGCCGCCGTCAGCGCCTGCGCCGCCTTGCCCTGCTGCGCCATCGGAAAGCCGTCGAAGGTGGTCGCCACCGACCACGGTTCGCCTGGGATGTTGAACAGGATCGAGGTGATCGCCCCACCGAACAGCGCACCCCAGTAGATGCAGCTCAGCATGATGATCGCCGAGGTCGGGTTCATGCTGAAGGTCAGCGGCAGCAGGATGGCCACGCCGTTGGCACCGCCCAGGCCCGGCAGCACGCCGATCAGGATGCCCAGCGTGATGCCCACCAGCATGTACAGCAGGTTCGGGCCGGTGAGCGCGACGGCGAAGCCGCCGGCGAGGTTCGCGATCTCTTGCATCGCAGCCCCTCAGAAGCCCAGCGCCCGCTCGAGCGGGCCCTTGGGCAGCAGCACGAGGAACCAGCGCTCGAAGAGCAGGAAGAACGCGATCGGCACGGCGGCCGCCACCGCCGCCGTGATCGGCCAGCCGTACTTCCCGTGGCGCTTCATGAAGTAGGAGATCAGCAGGAACGAGGCCACATAGATGCCGAGCCCGGCGATCAGCGCCACGTAGACCACCATCGGCACCAGCACTGCGAAGACCAGCCCGATCTGCTCGCGCGTGGCGAACTCGCCCTTCAGCGGGCTGCGCCCGATCAGCGCACGCAGCAGCGTCCAGCCGCTGGAGCCGATCAGGAACAGTCCCACGTAGAAGGGGAAGTAGCCCGAGCGCGGGCCGTCGTCGGCCCAGCCGATGCCCACGCGCAGGCTGTCGGCCACCACCAGTGCGCCGATGGCCAGCAGGAAGACGGCCACGCCGACCTCCGGCCCTCGGTTGCCGACGACTTGTTCGTCGCCGGCCTCCTTCTCGTCCGTCATGTTGTCTCCTCGCGCCGGCTCTGCGGCCGGACCGGGTGGTTCACTGTGCGATGAAGCCGGCTTCCTTCATGAGCGTGCGGTGCATCTGCTCGTTCTTGCCCAGCCAGTCGAAGAACTCCTGCCCGCTCAGCGCGGTCTGGCGGAACGCACCCTTGTTCATGAATTCCTTCCACTCGGGCGTGGCGCGCACCTTGGCGAAGAGATCGAGGTAGTACTTGGTCTGATCGGGCGTCACGCCCGGCGGCATGAAGATGCCGCGCAGCATCACGTACTCGGCCGGAATGCCGGCCGAGGTGCAAGGCGGCAGGTCGCCCCAGGCCTGCGTGGCGGTGACCTTGTCCTTGTAGGGCAGCCTGTCCTTGTCGAACACGCACAGTGCGCGCAGCTTGCCGGCCCGCCAGTGCGACTCGGCCTCGATCGGGTTGTTGACCGTCGAGTCGATGTGCTTGCCGACCAGTTGCACCGCCACGTCGCCACCACCCTTGAAGGGGATGTAGGTCATCTTCTTGCCCGCGGCCTTCTCGAGCATCACGGTGATGATCTGGTCTTCCTGCTTGGAGCCGGTGCCGCCCATCTTGAACTGGTTGGGGTTGCCGGCCTTCACCGCGTCGAAGTACTCCTTCGCGGTCTTGTAGGGCGACTCCGCATTCACCCACAGCACGAACTGGTCAAGCGCGAGCATCTGCACCGGCGTGAGGTCGCGCCAGTTGAACGGCACGCCGGTGGCCAGCGGCGTGGTGAACAGGTTCGACAGGGTGATGATGATCTTGTGCGGGTTGCCCTTGTCTTCCTTGACGTTGAGGAAGCCCTCGGCGCCGGCGCCGCCCGACTTGTTGACGACGACGATCGGCTGCTTGGTCAGGTTGTTCTTCGCCGCCACGCCCTGGATGAAGCGCGCCATCTGGTCGGCCCCGCCGCCCGTGCCGGCCGGCACCACGAACTCGATCGGCTTGGTTGGCTCCCAGGCCGCGGCCGCAAAGCTGGCACAGGCCGTGGCCACCGCCAGCAAGGTGCCGCGCAGGCCCCGGCGGGAAGATTTCGTCGTCGTCATGTTGCCTCCTGGTTGGTCGAAACGGATTCGGTTCGGGGCGGGCCTCAGCCCAGGCCGAGCTTGGCGGCCAGGCCGATGCGCTGCAGCTTGCCGGTCGCGCCCTTGGGGATCTCGGCCATGAACAGCACCTTCTTCGGCACCTTGAAATCGGCGGCGCGCTGCGCCACGAACTCCTGCAGTTCGCGCTCGGTGGCCTCGCGGCCTTCGCGCAGCACCACCACCGCGGCGACTTCTTCGCCGAGCTTGGGGTGGGGCATGCCGAAGCAGACCACCTGCGCCACCGCCGGGTGGTCCATCAGGATCTCGTCGACCTCGCGAGGGCTGATCTTCTCGCCGCCGCGGTTGATGATCTCCTTCAGCCGGCCTGTGATCGACACGTAGCCGTCGGCGTCCATCACACCCTGGTCGCCAGTGCGAAACCAGCCGTCGAGGAAGGCTTCGGCGTTGGCCTTGGGATTGCTCTCGTAGCCGGCGGTGACGTTCGGGCCGCGGATGACGATCTCGCCGGTCTCGCCGCGAGGCAGCAGGCTGCCGTCCTCGGCCATGATGGCCACTTCAGGCCCTGCCGCCTGGCCCACCGTGCCCGGCTTGCGCACCGCCGGGGGCAGCGGGTTGGAGCACATCTGGTGGGTGGCCTCGGTCATGCCGTAGGCCTCGATCAGCGGCGCCTTGAACACTTCCTCGAGCTCGCGGATCACCTGCGGCGGGATCGACGACGACGACGAGCGCAGGAAGCGCAGCGGGTGGCGCGCGATCACGTCGGCGTTCTTCGGCGCGCGCGACAGGATCGCCTGGTGCATCGTCGGCACGGCCGTGTACCAGGTGGGCCGGGCCTCGTCCATCCAGGCGAAGAACTTCAGCGCATTGAAGCCCGGCGTGCAGAACACCTGCGAGCCGGCCGACAGCGGTGCCAGCACGCCGGCGATCAGGCCGTGGATGTGGAACAGCGGCATGATGTTCAGACCGCAATCCTTCGCGCTGAACTGCAGCGTGCGCGCGATGTGCGTCGCCGAGGCGGCGAGGTTGCCTTGCGACAACGGCACGATCTTCGGCCGCGACGTCGTGCCCGAGGTGTGCAGCACCATCGACACGTCGTCGGGCTGCGCGTAGCCGCCGTTCGCGCTGGGCGTGGTGGCGCGCTGCTCGCGCGGCTCCAGCGTGAAGCTGCCAGCCGGCTCGGCCGGATCGCTGACCAGGTCGATCACCGGCACGCCGAGCTTGAGCGCCACCTCGATCGACGGCGACACGCTGCCGCGCGAGACGATCAGCGCCTTGGCATTCAGGTCGGACAGGTAGAACTCGAACTCGTCGGCACGGTAGGCCGGGTTCAGCGGCGCGCTGGCCACGCCGCTGGCGCAGGCCATGAAGCAGGTGGCCATCTCGGGGCCGTTGTCCAACACGATGGCGACGCGGTCGTTGCGGCCGAGGCCCAGCGCATTCAGCCGCTGCAGCGTGTTGTCGATCAGCTGGCGCAGCGCGCCGTGGCTGAGGGCTTCACGGCCCGGTGCGGCGACGGCGGCGGCGGACGCGGCGCCTTGCGCCAGCAGGTCCTTCAGGGTGCGAGACATGAAGCTCCTCGAAACGAAATGGCAAGCCTGCCGACGGCAGGCGACGGCACAACGGCTGGGACAGGGGCGCGGGGAATGCTTGCAGCCCGATGCCCGGCTGATGGCCGGACCGATACACGGGCCTCGATGCAGGCCCAGACCGCAAGCGTGACCTTTATAGCGCACGGGGCGAGGCGGCACAATTCATGGTTGTCACCAAGTCCCGTGCTGCCGAGCGGATCGAGTCCCGTCGCGAGGCCTGCCCCTTTGCGCCGATGCCGTTCCCGCTTCCTTCGCCCACGCTGCTGATCGAATTCCTCGCCCTGGGTGCCTTCGCCGGCTTTCTCGCCGGGCTGCTGGGCATCGGCGGCGGCATGCTGATGGTGCCCTTCGTCACCTTCATCGTCGCCTCGCGCGGCGTCGAGGCCGGGCTGGCGGTGAAGATGGCCATCGCCACCTCGATGGCCACCATCCTGTTCACCTCCATCTCCAGCCTGCGCGCCCACCACAAGCGCGGCGCAGTGCGCTGGGACCTGGTGCGGGGCATCGCGCCGGGCATCGTGGTCGGTTCGCTGGCCGCCGGCGCCGGTGCGTTCGCGCTGATCAAGGGCTCGGTCCTGGCCGTGCTGTTCGCGGTGTTCGTCGGCTTCTCGGCCACGCAGATGCTGCTCGACCGCAAGCCCAAGCCTTCGCGCGGGATGCCCGGCCCGCTCGGCCAAGGCGCGGCCGGCGCCGGCATCGGCTTCCTCTCGGGGCTGGTCGGCGCGGGCGGCGCCTTCGTGTCGGTGCCCTTCATGACCTGGTGCAACGTGCCCATCCACAACGCGGTGGCCACCAGCGCGGCGCTGGGCTTCCCGATCGCGCTGGCCAGCACGGTGGGCTACGTGATCGGCGGCTGGAACCTGCCCAACGCCCTGCCCGGCTCGCTCGGATACCTCTACCTGCCGGCGCTGCTGTGCATCGCCGCTGCCAGCGTCAGCACGGCGCCGCTCGGTGCGCGGGTGGCGCACAGCCTCGATGTCCGCCAGCTCAAGCGGGTGTTCGCGCTGATGCTCTACGCCCTGGCGGCGTACATGGTGCACAAGGGGCTGACGGGCTGACCCGCCACGCCTCGGCCCGCGCCGCCGTCACTCCAGCTCGAAGCGGATGCTGGCCAGCGTGACGTGGTTGCCGCCGCGCTTGCGGGCCTCGGCCAGTGCCAACTCGGCAGCACCCACCAGGCCGTCCTGGGTATGGGCCGTGTGCGGGAAGCTGGCCACGCCCATCGACACGGTGAACCCGAGGTTGCGCCCCTCGAGCACGACGATCTGCGTGGCGCACTGGCGACGCAGGCCCTCCATGCGCGAATGCGCCGTGGCCAGCCCGACGCCTGACAGCAGCACCGCGAAGCGGCTGTCGTCGAGGCGGCAGGAGGCATCCATCGCGCGGGTGTTGCCGCGCAGCAACCGGCCAAGCGCCTCGAGGATGCGCGTGCGCGCGGCCGGGCCCATGGCTTGGGCTTCGGCCGAAAGGGGATCGAGTTCGATCGAGACCAGCGAGAACTCGCGGTGCTCGCGCGAGGACAGGTCGACCTCGCGGCGCAGCTGGTCCTCGAAGTGCACCTTCTGGTACAGGCCGGTGACGCTGTCGCGCAGGCTCTGGTCCTGCGTTTCGCGGCGCATGGCTTCGGCAGCCTGCTGCTGCTGCTCGAGCTGCGTCAGCGCCAGCTGGAGCTTGGCCTCGGTCTGACGCTGCGCCGTCTGGTCCAGCCACAGGCTGCACAGCGCCACCGGCGCACCGTCGCCGCCGCGCAGCGCCACGCGGGCCACGCCGAACTCGCGGCGCGCGCCGCCGAGTTCGAGCTTGTGTTCGGTGAGCGCGCCGCGCGGCATGGCCAGGGCGGCGTTCTCGGCGGTGCGCAGCGCCGGCCACTGGCTGGCCTCCAGCCACCGCGCATCGGCCGTGCCGACCATCGCCTCCGGCGTGCTGCCGAACAGCGCCGCCATGCGAGCGTTGGCGTAGAGGTACTGGCCGGAGGCCGGGTCCTTGACGGCGCAAGGCAAGTCCAGGCGCGCGATCAGCTCCAGCAACGCCTCCGCCAGCGGGGCCTCACCGGGCCGCGCCAGCGCCGCCAGCGCACCGGCAGGATCGGTGCGCCCGGAAGTCGCCTGCGAATCAGGTTGGGTCATGGACGGGTGGGCCGTGGGCGATCGGGAAACTCCCACCCCAGGCATCTTGAACGCCGCCGGGCGGAATGACAAGGAATCGGCAGAACCGATCGATCCTGTATCCCCAACTCGAAAACCATCATAACGAGGGGCGGGTGCGCCGCACCGCCTGAATCAGGGGGACGAGGTATGCCGGGGCCGGCAGGACCTGCGCGGCGTGAGGTCCGTCACATGCACCGCGAAAGCGCCGCGCCATGCCCGCTCCGTTGCGCCCTGCGCACCGCCGCGGTGCGCCAGGGTCGGCGCCCGCCCTTTCCACGCTGGCCTGCCACTTGCTTGGTGCCGGACGGGTGTAACGACGCACCCGGCGGGCACGCCCCGCCGCGCGCACACGGACGTGCGCGGTGATGCCGAACCGCCGGCCGGGCCTGCCCGACCGGCCCTCTGGAGCGCGTCATGGACGTCGTACATGGAATGAAGAAGATGAAGCTCGTGATGGTCGGCAACGGCATGGCCGGTGTCCGCACCCTCGAGGAACTGCTGAAGATCGCCCCCGGCCTCTACGAGATCGCCGTCTTCGGCGCCGAGCCGCACCCCAACTACAACCGCATCCTGCTCAGCCCGGTGCTCGCCGGCGAGCAGACGATCGACGAGATCGTGCTCAACCCGCTGTCGTGGTACGAGGAGCACGGCATCCGGCTGCACCTGGGCAAGAAGGTGGTCGAGATCGACCGGCGACGCCGCATCGTGCGCGCAGCCGACGGCACCGAAGAGACTTACGACCGCCTGCTGATCGCCACCGGCTCGAACCCTTTCATCCTGCCGGTGCCCGGCAAGGACCTCGACGGCGTGATCGCCTACCGCGACATCGCCGACACCGAGGCGATGATCGAGGCGGCCCGGAAGTACCGGCACGCCGTCGTGATCGGCGGCGGGCTGCTCGGCCTGGAGGCAGCCAATGGCCTGATGCTGCGCGGCATGCAGGTGACCGTGGTGCACATCGCGCCGCACCTGATGGAGCGCCAGCTCGACGAGGCAGCCGGCCAGCTGCTGCAGAAGTCGCTGGAGGAGCGCGGACTGACGTTCATGATCGGCGCCCAGACCCAGGCGCTGGTTGGGGGCGCAGACGGCAGGGTTCGCGCCGTGCAGTTCAAGGACGGCCGCGAGATCCCTGCCGACCTGGTCGTGATGGCCGCCGGCATCCGCCCGAACACCGAGCTGGCCGAGAAGATCGGCCTGCACGTGAACCGCGGCATCGTCGTCAGCGACACCATGCAGACCGTCACCGACCCGCGCATCTACGCCGTCGGCGAATGCGCGGCCCACCGCGGCATCGCCTACGGCCTGGTGGCGCCGCTGTTCGAGCAGGGCAAGGTCTGCGCCACCCACCTGGCCGAGTTCGGCATCGGCCGCTACACGGGCAGCCAGGTCAGCACCAAGCTCAAGGTGACCGGCATCGACCTGTTCTCCGCCGGCGACTTCATGGGCGGCGAAGGCACCGAGGAGATCGTGATGAGCGACCCCTTCGGCGGCGTCTACAAGAAGCTGGTGATCAAGGACGACAGGCTCGTCGGCGCCTGCCTGTACGGCGACACCGTCGACGGATCGTGGTACTTCAAGCTGCTGCGCGAGGGCCGCAAGGTCGCCGACATCCGCGACAAGCTGATGTTCGGGGAGAGCAACATCGGCGACGTCGGCCACGAGGGCCACAGCAGGGCCGCGGCCATGGCCGACGCCGACGAGGTCTGCGGCTGCAACGGGGTGACCAAGGGCACGATCTGCAAGGCCATCAAGGACAAGGGCCTGTTCACGCTGGATGAGGTGCGCAAGCACACCAAGGCCAGCGCGAGCTGCGGCTCCTGCACCGGCCTCGTCGAGCAGCTGCTGATGTTCACCGCCGGCGGCGACTACTCCAAGGCGCCGACCAAGAAGGCGATGTGCGGCTGCACCGACGCCAGCCACCAAGAGGCGCGCGAGGCGATCAAGGCCGACAAGCTGCTCACCGTCGACAGCGTCTACCGGCGCCTCGGCTGGAGGTCCCCGAACGGCTGCGCGAGCTGCCGCCCGGCGATCAACTACTACCTGATCAGCACCTGGCCCAAGGAAGCGCAGGACGATCCGCAGAGCCGCTACATCAACGAGCGCAGCCACGCCAACATCCAGAAGGACGGCACCTACTCGGTCATCCCGCGCATGTGGGGCGGCGAAACCACCGCCGACGAACTGCGCCGCATCGCCGACGCGGTGGACAAGTACAGGATCCCGACCGTCAAGGTCACCGGTGGCCAGCGCATCGACCTGCTCGGCGTGAAGAAGGAAGACCTGCCGGCGGTGTGGAAGGACATCGGCATGCCCTCCGGCCACGCCTACGCCAAGGCGCTGCGCACCGTGAAGACCTGCGTGGGTTCGGAGTGGTGCCGCTTCGGCACGCAGGACAGCACGCAGATGGGCAAGGACCTGGAGCGGGCGCTGTGGCGCATGTATGCGCCGCACAAGGTGAAGCTCGCCGTCAGCGGCTGCCCGCGCAACTGCGCCGAGGCCGGCATCAAGGACGTCGGCGTGATCGGCGTCGACTCCGGCTGGGAGATCTATGTCGCGGGCAACGGCGGCATCAAGACCGAGGTGGCGCAGTTCCTGGTCAAGCTCAAGACCGCCGAGGAGGTGCTCGAGTACAGCGGCGCCTTCCTGCAGCTCTACCGCGAGGAAGGCTGGTACCTCG
>NZ_JBFXIO010000174.1:0-10179 GCF_050175855.1 Piscinibacter sp. | reverse complement strand
TTCGACAATCAGGGTGAGCGCACTGGCGAACAGATCGCAGAGATCTTCGCGAGTTTTCTGGCTCGCGGCATTCAACGCGCCTGAGGCTACCTGAAAGCCGTCAATGGCCAGCGACCGGATGTGGCCGTCAAGCACTGCCCACCGGACCCATGCGGCCGACCGCTGAACCGCACATTCCGGTCGTCTGGCCTCGAACTTCCGGTGTGCGTCGTACTGCTGCCCGTCGACGCCCGGCGGCGTACCTCGGCACGCGACCCGCAGCTGTCGGTCGCATCAGCGAAATGCTGGCCGCAAAGCTGACATTGGCGTACTGGCTCGACCTGCGGTGAATCCGTTGGGGCGGCGGAGCGTTCTCGCCGCTGGTCTGGTTGCGGTATGGGGCAATGGCAGCTGCAGCTTGGCGCGAGCTCAGTACAACACCACAGAGCGAATCGACTCGCCGCGCTTCATCAGATCGAAGCCTTCGTTGATTCGCTCGAGCGACAACCTGTGAGTGATCAGGTCGTCGATGTTGATCTTGCCTTCCATGTACCAGTCGACGATCCTCGGCACGTCGGTGCGCCCACGGGCCCCGCCGAAGGCCGACCCCTTCCATTGCCGGCCGGTGACGAGCTGGAAGGGCCGGGTGCTGATCTCGGCGCCAGCCTCGGCCACGCCGATGATGATGCTTTGCCCCCAGCCCTTGTGGGTGCACTCCAGCGCCTGGCGCATCACCGTCGTGTTGCCGATGCACTCGAAGCTGTAGTCCGCACCGCCGTCCGTGAGCTGCACGATCGCGTCGACAATGCTCTCGTGGTCCTTCGGATTCAGAAAGTGCGACATGCCAAACTTCCGCGCCATCGGCTCGCGCGCCGGGTTCAGGTCCACGCCGATGATCTTGTCGGCGCCGATCAACTTCGCAGCCTGGATCACGTTCAGGCCGATCCCGCCAAGGCCGAATACGACAACGTTTGCACCGGCCTCAACCTTGGCCGTGAAAATCACGGCACCGACGCCGGTGGTGACACCGCAACCGATGTAGCAAACCTTGTCGAAGGGCGCGTCGGGCCGGATCTTCGCCAAAGCGATGGCCGGCACCACGATGTGGTTGGCGAACGTCGAGGTGCCCATGTAGTGGAACAGCGGCTTGCCGCCGATGGAAAAGCGCGAGCTGCCGTCGGGCATCAGGCCTTTGCCCTGTGTGGCGCGGATCGCCTGGCACAGGTTGGTCTTGCGCGACAGGCAGAACTTGCACTGCCGGCATTCAGGCGTGTACAGCGGAATCACATGGTCGCCGGGCCGCAATGCGGAGACACCCGGACCGACGTCGACCACGACGCCGGCGCCCTCATGCCCGAGAATGGCTGGGAAGATGCCCTCGGGGTCGGCGCCTGAGAGCGTGTAGTAGTCGGTGTGGCAGATGCCGGTGGCCTTGATTTCCACCAACACCTCGCCCTCGCGCGGGCCGTCGAGGTCGACCGTCTCGATGCTCAGCGGTGCGCCTGCCTCCCATGCAACTGCTGCTCGGGTCTTCATTTCATCTCACTCGTGTGTTGCCTTCAGGCTGCCATGAGGCGAACGATCGGAACGATCGAACGGTCGGGAACCAAGATTCCGGCCATGCCGACGAAGCCCGGGAGGTGGCGGAAGTCCCAGATCCAACGCCTAAGCGCAGGAAACTCATCCAGGGCGATGCCGCCGTCCTGCGCCAGGGCCGCATATGGGAAACAAGCGAGATCGGCGATCGTCGGTCGGTCCCCGACCAGCCACCGAGCGCCGTCGCTCTCCCTCTCTGCGAGGTGGTCGTCAAGCACGCGGAACACCGCCCGGGCCCCAGTGCGGCAAACCTCGACATCAAGGTCGTACCCGAGGGCATCGTGCAGGCGCGCAGCGGATGCTGTGCGGGTGGTTTCATCGGCTGTCGCGAGCCACACGGTGATCTCGCCTCGCAGCTTCGGATCGTCCGGATACCACTCACGTCGCTCGTCATAGCGGCTGGCCAAGTAAACCATGATGGCCTGCGCATCGCGCAGCCGGAACCCGTCGTCATCGATGACCGGAATCTGGCCTACCGGATTGATGTGGTCCACGAAAGCAGCGGACTTATGCTCCCTGCCCGGGTGAAAGTCCACCGCCGCTTTCTGGTACTCGAGACGCAGCCATGCAAGCAACTGCCGCACCTTGAAGCAATTGCCGGACAGTTCGTAGTCGTACAGCCTGATCATGCTCAGCCCCACTTTCAGAGATCGAGTTCGAGAACCGGGCTGCGCGATCGCCCGACGCAAATCAGCATCTGGTCATTGGCCGCACGCTCTGCGTCGGTGAGATAGGCGTCGCGATGCTCCGGCTCTCCAGCCAGTACGCGGGTCAGGCACGTGCCGCACACCCCTTGCTCGCAGGACGTGTCCACCTCGACGCCGATGCGCCCCAGCGCACAAAGAATGCTTTCGAGAGGATCGACCGTGCAATGCAGACCACTGCGTCGGAGACGGAGTTCGAACGGTGTGCCTGCACTCGGCACCTCCGCAGGCGCCTGAAAGTGCTCAAAATGCAACCGCTGTGGGGTCCACGATTCAGCCCCAAGTCGATGCACCGTATCCATGAACGGCGCTGGCCCGCAGGCATAGGCGTGACGGCCATCGTCCGTGCCCGCCATGATCGAGCACAGGCACGCCTCAGTTTCGCCACTGGACAAGCCAAGGTGATAGTGCACCAGGCCAGCGGACTCCAGAGGCGCAAGGCGATCGCGGAAGGCCACGTGATCAGCACCCCGCGCGAAGTAGTGCATCGCAAACGCCTTGCCCTCTGCGTGGAGGTGTTGAGCCATGGACAGCAGGGGCGTGATGCCGATGCCGGCGCCGAGAAGCAAGTGCGAGTCCGCTTGTGACGCGAGCGGGAAGTTGTTAACCGGAAGGCTGATCTGCAACACATCGCCAGCCTTCACTCGTTCGTGCATTGCAACGGAACCGCCGCGCGAAGCCGGCTCGCGCTTGACGCCCAGAAGGTAGAAGTCGTTCTCGGCCGGCGCGTTGCACAGGGAGTAGGTACGCAGCAGACGCGCCCCAGAAGGCAGGCCCACTGAAATGGCCACGTGCGCTCCGGGGGTGAATGCAGGCATGCGCTTGCCTGCAGGATCAACCAGCTCGAACGCGGCAATGCCATCTGCCGCAATCCACTTCCTGCGCACGATGACTTCATGCAGATCCATCGTCAGCTCCCAAACTCCCTCACCGCGGATGCACGCCGAAGCGCATGCCTCGGTCCCGCAGTGATTTCCGGTAGGTGACAGCGGTCATGTCGGCGCGCGTTGCCGCTTCCAGGCGCCCCTCGAGGGGAATGCGTTTGAGCAGATGGTTCTCCAGGATGGGCTTGTCCTGCCCGAAGATCGTGTGCTGGAACGCGATCAGATCGGTGTCGCTCGTCTCATCGTCGAAGTACACGATGAGGCAGTAGGCAATCGACCGGGTCTCGTCCACCGGTTGCACGAAAAGGCCGAGGGCATCGAGCCGATCGGCATAGGCAACGCAGCTCTTGTAGAGCATCGCCGAGAACGGCTGCATCACCCGGTACTTGTATTGCGCCTCCATGCCCTCGTTGGCTGAGGCCGAAGTCCGGGGTTGCCAGAAGCGGCAGTCGGTGGCCCAGATTTCCCCGGTAGTTGCCTCGACCTCTACCTTGTAGTCCGCCACTTCGGTGTGAGGCACCTTGCCCAGATAGTCGGTGTGCACATAGGGAAAGTGCGCCATGTCGAGGAAGTTCTCGATGATTCGAAGCCCAGATACGTGTACTCCGATGCCGCCGCAGTCAACGATGCGCCTGCCCGGCTCGTCGTACTCCGGAAACGCGAAGAGCTCGCGACTGGGCTTGCCGCTTGGGCACACCCACACGTAGTGATAGCGCACGTCGACCAGCAAATCGTCCCTGCCGCACCGACCGTGAACGGCGCTGCCGTCGCCGGCACGCCACAGGGTGATCTCGCAACCAAGCAGTGTCGTGGTCTTCGGACTTTGCTCTGACGTACCCACCAGGAAGTGCATCGGTCCGACGACCAGCCACTCGTTAAGCATGTTCGGATCGTCCGTCTTGAATGCCATGCTTACCTCGCTTGTTGGGATGCCGCTTCGATGGACGCGCGCAAGCGGCGAGCGCCCGCGTGCGCCTCGGCCATTTGCGGCGTGCCAGGCTGCGCTTCGGTCCACAGATGCAGCAGGGCGAGCTCCGGTTGTGCGTCCAGCAGCAACCCACAGGCCTCGACGCCGCCGAGCCGGCCATAGCGTGCCGGCCCGCCGGCCTTCCAGTCGCTCTGCCCCAACGCACGACTCACGGTCGCAGCAGGTGCGCGTATGGCCAAGCTGCGGCAGAAGCTCCAAGAGGCAGGAACAGTGTCCGCCGGTGGCGCATGTGCCTCGTCGTCGTTGAGGCGAGTCCAGACCATCCCGGCCGCCTCCACGACCCGATAGGTCTTGGCGCAGACGTTGCGCGGCGGCGCGATGTCGGGATGGGCCGGAATGCCCGAGCATTGTCCGGAGCCCGCGGCATACTGCCAGCCGTGGTAGGCGCACGAGATGCGATCACCCACCACTTGACCGAGGGTCAGGCGCACGCTTCGGTGGGGGCAGCGGTTCTCCCACACTTGCGCCTCGCCGTTTGCCGCGCGCCACAGCGCAAGTTCGAAGCCTCCCGCGAATCCGGCGACGATGTTGTCGCCGCGACGCAGCTCTTCACTTCGCACCACCGGGTGCCAGCCGTCCGAGTAGTTCTCCGTCATTTGGACTCCGAAGTGTTCATGTTCGATCGCTACTTCGACGTACCACCGAGAACGCCTTCCACGAGCCAGTTCATCTTCCCCAGTTCTGCATCGGCGTACACGCTGCCCGCCGCGACGCGAGCCTGGCCGTTCTGGTCTCTGATCGGTCCGCTGAAGACATTGAGCCGTCCGGATGCGATCTCTTTCTGCTTGGCGGTCACCAGATCGGCAGTCTCTTGCGTCACCCTCGGTCCGAAAGGAGCGAGCTTGACGACGCCGTCGGCCACCCCACCCATATACGGGCTCGGCTTCCAGCTGCCTGCGGCCACGTTCTGAACTACCTTGGTGTAGAAGCCACCCCAGTCGTGAACCAGCCCTGTCAGATAGTTCTTCGGTGCAAAGCGGCGCATGTCGGAATGGAAAGAGATCACCCCCACGCCCTTGCTCTCGGCCGCGATGGCGACGGCGGGCGTGTTGGTGAAGTGCGTCAGCACGTCCGCCCCCTGATTGATCAGTGCATTCCCCGCTTCCTGCTCGCGCGAAGGGTCGTACCAACTGTTGACAAAGACTGTCCGAACAGTCGCCATCGGATTGACGCTGCGTGCGCCCAACGTGAACGCATTCAGGTACCACATCACGTCAGGCACCGGATGCGGGCCGACGAAGCCAATGATGTTGCTTTTGGTGGTCTTGCCCGCCACGATGCCGGCGAGGTATCCGCCCTCGTGCCACTTGGCGTTGTAGCCGCTGAAGTTTGGCGCGTTGAGGTAAGCGCTGGACACCAGATACGTCGTCCCTGGATTCTCGGCCGCCACGGACATGATCGGCTTCATGTAGCCGAACGAAGTAGCGAAGATCAGCTTGTATCCGTCCATCGACAATTCGCGCGCGACGCGCTCAGCGTCCGGGCCTTCGTTGATGTTGGCCACAGTGCGCACGCTGATCTTCGACCCGAGATTGCGCTCCAGCGCGAGGCGGCCTTGGTCGTGCTGGTAGCTCCAGCCCGTGTCGCCAACCGGACCGAGGTAGATGAAACCGACCTTCATCGGATCCGCTGCAAAAGAAGGGACGGCGACAACGACCGCCGCGACGACAGCGGACAGCGCGGCGATCGGGCGGACAAGGGATTTCAGTTGTTCAAGCATCATGGACCTCATCGTGTTCTCCGGACGTCTTTGATCTGCGTCAAATAGTAGGAGCCTTGCGACGATCGGGATAGATCGAGCTCGGCGACGTATCGTTTCGTTTTCGAAACGATCGGCTTCGATGCCCAACAGAGGAGTGACCATGACAACCGACCTACGATTGATCGAAGCGTTCGTTTCGGTCGTGAGGCAGGGCAGCCTGACGAAAGCGGAGGCCGTTTCCGGCGTACCCAAAGGCACCTTGAGCAAGCAGGTTGCCCGATTGGAGGCGGAACTGGGCATGCAACTGCTGACGCGCGGCGCTCGACGAGTCACACCTACAGAGGCGGGGCGCGCCTTTTTCATGCATTCGGTGGCCCTGCTCGACGACGTCACCGGTCGACTGGAAGCTGCTCGGACATTCCTGCAGAACATGAACGAGGGTGTCACCGGGTCGCTGTCGTTGTTGTCAGACATTCATTTCGGTACGACATTCGTCTGCCACGTCGTCCGTCTGTTCCTTGACAACCATCCGAACGTGCAGTGCGAACTCGATGTAGTGGGTGACATTGGGGCGCCATCGGTGGACGACGTGGATTGTTATGTCTGCTCGGCGCCGCCCGACCATCCCAACCTCGTTGCCAAGCTCCTGGGGCGGCTGAGCTATAGCATTTATGGGAGCCCACGCTACCTTTCGCGCGAGCCGGCGCCGGAATCCCCGCAGGATCTGGAACGACACAGGACGATCGTCATGCGGGGCGAATCGCAGAAGGAGCCGCTGCAACTGCATGGCGCAAACGGTAGTTGTCCCTACACGCCGTCCCCAGCGCTGTCAACCAATGACTACTGGATCATGAAGACGTTCTGCCTCGACGGGTTCGGCCTTGCGCTCATGCCGGACTTCTTCGTGCGGCCAGAGGTAAGCCGCGGACTGCTTGTTCCGGTGCTACCCGCGTGGAAGCCTGCGCCAAGGCGGATCTATTGCGTATACCAGCGCCAACGCTATATGGGCAAGAAGGTACGTGCCTTCGTCGATTTGATGGTGAGCTGTGTCGCAAACATCGACATGTTCAATATCTACGTTGCGGCACCGGAGGCTCAGCTGGCAGGCAAGTGGCAGCCGGCAAACAAGCGATAGTGACGAATGCATGGACTGAAACCCAGGACCAGCGCCCTGGCACCCAAGACTACAAGCGCCACGGCATGACCACGCCGTTCACGGCGATGAACGGGCTAAATGGGGCGGTGCCGGCAGCGTGCAAGCCGCGCCACCGGCACCGCGCTGGCACATGCACTTCATCCCGAGCTACAGCTCCTGGCTGAACCAGGTCGAACGATTCTTCTCGCTGATCACGGACAAGGCCATCCGTCGCGGCTCGTTTACCAGCGTCAATCAAGTCGTACAGCGCATCGATCGCTTCGTCACCGCGCACAACGCCAAGTGCTCGCCGTTCAGGTGGACTGCCAACGCCAATTCGATCCTCGAGAAGCTGTAGGGCTGCCCGGCGCGCAACCCGACAGCTGACGCGGGTCAACGACGGCTTGTGGCCGGGCACTGACGTACGGCCTTCGCATCCGAGCGTTCGCTTTACGCGCATCGTGTACGTTCGGAGCGCAGCGTGAGGAGTGCCTGTGTGGCGCGCGTCGAAGTTCGAGGAGCGTCGACAGCGTCGACTGAACCCATCTACCTACGAGCTTCTTCAGCAACCAGAGCAACGTCTGAATGCGCATCGGCCTGCATGGCGTCGAGGTCGATGATTGCATCGGCCATCGTTGCGAGGTGCGGAGTCTGGGTGATGAAGAACTCTTGCCGGTAGCCGCCGAGCCGAAGGACTTCGCGCTTCATGGCCATGAACATGCGCTTGTGTTCTGGGTCGAGGGGCCCATCGGCCTCGTCGGAGAAGAGCGTGTCGAATCGCCGTCCGGTGTTCTGGGCCAAGTACAGGGCGATCGCGCGCGTCAGGCAGGCGTCGATGAAAGTTCGCTCACCGCCGCTCATCAGGCTGAGGCTCTTGCCGCCGCGCGCGTCGGGGCCGATCGTCCCGAATACCGACGTGTTATGCCGCATCGCTTCGCAGGTACCTGCGGCGCAGTTGCAGGGGCGGGGACGCCGGCCGGATCGCGAACTCGGCATATCCGGGTTCTCGGCATAGTGGATCTCATGCCGAGATCGGCATGAGATCCAAACGCGCTCGCCGCCGCTCACCAGCTTCAAGCTCTTCGACTCGTCGCGCCATCCGTCGTGCACGATGATGTCGAAGTCCTCCCGCAGCTCGCCCTTCCCATTGCTTGACTGGGTGATCACCTGCAACGTGAACCTCGGACCGTAGCAGGCCAGCAGCAACTCGTTGGCCAGAGCCGAGAACGTCGGCCCTGCATCGTCGATGTCCAGCGCGATGACGCCATCGTTGCTCAGGCACTTCGCCAGGAGCGACCAGGTTGCGAGCTCGGCTTCGACGCGCGCAGCCGACTTCGCCGCCGCTTCCTCCTTCTTCGCCAAGCCAGTGAGCTGCTCGCCAAGCGCCTTCGCGCGCTCGTCGCGCTGTCGCGCCGCCGTCTCCGCGCGCTCGGCGCTGGCCACCGCCTGAGCCGCCGCCTCCACCTCCTGCTTTGCAGCCACCAGCAGCGCAGGATCCAGCGCAGGCGGCAACAGGCTCGCTTGCTCCGCGATGCGTGCCAGCGCGTCATCGCGCACTTGCGACAGCCGGTGCAGCTCTTCGTCGGCCCTCTGCCGTGCCGCCGCAATGTCGGCCCGCTCCGCCCGTTCTTCGTCGGTCTCCGGGTCGGCCTGCTCCGGCAGCTTTGCGAGATCCTCGACCAGCGACGACAGCGTCGTCGCAGCGCGCCTCACCTCCTCTTGGCGCGCGCAAAGCAGCTCAAGTTCGCGCAGGCGCTGCTCCGCCGCTTCCAGCACCTGCTCGGCGCGGTTGCGTGCCTCTGCCGCGGCGGGCAGACCGCGCACCGCCTTCTCGGTGTCGGCGATCGCCTCGCCTGCAGCGCGCTTCTTCTCGGCCAGCGCAGCGATAGCCGCGTCCGCCGACGGCAGCAGCGCCTTCGCTTCACGCGCATCGCCCAGCAGCTGGCACCGCCCCTGGATGTCCATGCCGGCACAGGGCACGCTGCTCGTGAGGCCGAACCTGCGCTGCAGATCCGCTTGGCGCAGCGCGACCTGCCCGGCCTCTCTGTCGATCGATTCGAGCTCGCGCCGGCGCGCGGCAAGTGTCGCCTTGGCCCGCTCGAGCACGTCGACCTTCTCCTGCGCACGGGCCACGATGCCACGGCAGCGAACCACGACACGATGCGCGAAGGGGCGCCGCCCCGCGGCCTTCTCGACCGCATCGCTGAGCTGGGCAACTGCCGTCAGTGCACCGATGTCCCGCTGCAGCTGGGCGCGTCGCTGCGCGTGCGCCTGGCGCCGCGAGGCCACCCGCTGTTGAAGAACCGCTTCCCGCTGCTGCAGCCGCGGCACCTCCTGTGCCAGCCGCCGCGCGCCAGCCGCATGTTCTTCACCCGCACGTTTCGCGTCTTCCGCCAGCGTACGGCGCCGCACCTCGGTCTCGGCCGCATTCGAATGCTCCGCCGACACTTTGGCCATGCGTTGCCGGGCCGCGTCCAGGCGCGCCGCAGCCGCGACACGCTGGCCCGCCGCCGCTTGCACGGCCTCTGCGGTGCCGTCGAGATCGGCCAGGCTGCGCTTCACGCCCGCGGCATCCTCCTGGGCCCTGGCCGCGCCTTGCCGCACCACAGCAAGCCCCGCCTTGAGCTGCTTGACCACGTCGGCTGCCAGCGCACCCTGCTCGCGCACCTGTTCCAGGCCCAGCAGGTCTGCCAACAGCGTCTTGACCTCTGCGTTCTTGAAGGCCGATAGCGGTCGTTTGCCCTGAGCAGAGAACACCGACGTGAAGAACGTGTCCGGGGGGCAGAGGATTTCGGAAACGGCCTTCTCGTAGGTCTCGACCTTGCCATCGGACACCGTACCGTCTTGCAGCACCACCGGTGCCCAGCCCGTCTCCCGTTCCTCGAAAAGAAAGGCCTCGGTCTTCTTCTTGCCGTTTACCCGAAAGACGATCTGACTCTTGTAGCGCCGGCCGTCATGGCGCCACACGAGCTCCTTGCTGCTCTCGGGCAGGTACACGTGGTCGTAGTAGGAAAACGCGCCGAGACCATCGGCGCCGGAGCGCGACGGCATCACCAGGTACGGGTGTTAGGTTGCATTCGCGAGTGTCAACAGAGTTGGCTCGCTCGACGCCACGACCTACAGTTGTTCATGCCCGAGGAGCCCAAGCCTCTTTCAGAGGCGAGTAGCCCGGTGCGTCCCGCGTTTTCAGC
>NZ_JBFXIO010000173.1:0-10244 GCF_050175855.1 Piscinibacter sp. | reverse complement strand
GTTCTTCACCCAGGCCTTCCAGCAGCTGGGGGGCGAGCTGCGACCGCGTGAACCGGGCCGCTACGAGATCACCAACGTCCCGGCCATCATCCGCGAGCGCGACCGCCAGATCACCGGGCGCGACCGACGCAATGCTGACCCCGTACTGCGCCGCTACGAGCGCGTCTGCTTCGAGAAGCAGTACGTCCGCGTGCTTGACCGCGTGGGCGCGCCGATGGCCAGCCTGCTGCACCCAGCCCACCCGCTGATGCAGTCGGTGACCGACCTGGTGCTCGAAGCCCACCGCAACAAGCTCAAGCAAGGCACCGTGCTGGTGGACCCGGCCGACATGGGCCTGACCCCGAAGGTGATGTTCATCATCGACCACTCGGTCAAGGAAGGTGCCGACCCGACGCACGTGGTGTCCCGCCGCATGCAGTTCGTCGAGATCGACCCCAAGGGCAACGCGATCAACGCCGGCTGGGCCCCTCACCTGGACCTGGAGCCACTGGCACCGGCTGACATGGCGCTGATCGAGGATGTGCTGGCTGCACCCTGGATCGCCAAGGACCTGGAGCAGGTCGCGCTGGCCCATGCCTCCACGCACCTCGTGCCCGAGCACTTCGACGAGGTCCGTGCCCGCTGCGAGAAGACCGTGGACAAGACGCTGGCCGCCGTGCACGAACGCCTGGTCAGGGAAATCAGCTTCTGGTCCGACCGCTACATCAAGCTGCAGGACGACATCGCCGCCGGCAAAGACGTACGCCTGACGCTGGAAAACGTTCGCCGCACCATCGACGACCTCACCGCCCGCCGCGAGTCCCGCGAGAAGGAGCTGCTGGCCATGCGCCACGTCATCTCCGCTACGCCTGTAATCCTGGGCGGCTCACTGGTCATCCCCGCAGGCCTGCTGCTGCAGCGCAAGGGACAACCGGGATGGACGGCCGACGCCGCCGCGCGGGCTCGCGTTGAGCAGATCGCCATGCGCGCCGTCATGAACGCCGAGCGCGCGCTGGGGCACGACGTCATCGACGTGTCGGCCGAAAAGTGCGGGTGGGACGTCACCAGCCTGCCCAAGGCGCTGGACGGCAAGCTGCCGCCCTCGCGCCACATCGAGGTCAAGGGCCGCGCCAAGGGCCAGACCACGATCACGGTCACGCGCAACGAGATCCTCTACGGGCTCAACCAGACCGACAGGTTCATCCTGGCCGTCGTGATGGTGGACGGTGATCAGCATGAAGGGCCGTTCTATGTGCGGCAGCCCTTCACCCAGGAGCCAGACTGGGCGGTGACCAGCATCAACCTCGATCTCGATCAGCTTCTTGCCAAGGCGGAGCTTGTCAGGTGACGCAGCACGACATCTTTGACTCGCTGACCCGCAACGCCTTCGACTTCCTGGAGCGTGGGATCGAAGAGTTCGACAAGGCTCCCAAGTACTCGGTCATCCACTTCTGCGCAGCAGTCGAGATGCTGCTCAAGGCGCGCCTGATGAAGGAGCACTGGTCGCTCATCGTCTCCAAGACCGAGCAAGCCAACTTGGCGAAGTTCATGGCAGGGGACTTTGCATCGGTCACGATGGATGAGGCACGAGCGCGCATTCGTGACGTAGCAGGCGAAGACATTGCCGACGATGCGTTCAACAGCTTTCGCGCCCTGGCCAATCATCGCAACAAGATGATCCACTTCTTCCATGTCGATGTGGACACTGATGGGCAAGCGAAAGCTCAGATCGTTGCCGAGCATTGCCGGTCCTGGTTTCACCTACACCGGCTGTTGAATCGGTGGAGCGCCTACTTTCGCGAATTCAGCGCTGAGATCTCACGCGCTGACCGATCGATGAAGGGTCACCGGAAGTACCTGATTACCAAGTTCAAGGCCCTCAAACCGGAACTCGACGCCGCCAGGAAATCTGGCTGCAAGCCAAAGGCCTGCAGCGCTTGCGGCTTCAAGGCAGCCATCCCGGAAGCGCTCGACAGTCAGATCTCTTCGGTCCGTTGCTTGGTGTGCGATCACACAGAAACCCAGGTCGAGATCGATTGCCCGCACTGCAACCAGCCTGTCGTCATTGCGAACGAAGGCTACGCGACGTGTGAGCATTGCGGTTCGGGCATCGAGCCCGAGCACTTGGCCGACGCTTTGACGGACCACGCAGCAGCTCACATCGGCATCGCTGACGGCGACGACCGATGGGAACCTGCCAACTGCGGAACCTGCGATGGCTATCACACCGTCGTCAGGCGGGACGATCACTACTTCTGCGTCAACTGCTTCGACATCAGCGATCACGTCGAGCAATGTGGGTGGTGCAACGAGCCGAACACTGGCGACATGGAACACAGTTACTCGACAGGCTGCAGCCACTGCGATGGCAAGATGGGTTGGGAGAAGGACGACTAAATGAACATCAAGACACCCAAGAAGCTGATCGAGGTCGCGCTGCCGCTCGATGCCATCAACGTTGCGGCCGCACGCGAGAAGTCGATTCGGCATGGCCATCCGTCGACCATGCACCTGTGGTGGGCGCGGCGCCCTCTCGCTGCAGCGCGCGCCGTAATCTTTGCGCAGATGGTCAACGACCCGGGCTATCAGCAGGGCGGCGGGTTTCGCTATGGCGTGAACAAGGAAAGAGCCACGTTGGCACGGGAGCGCCTGTTCAAGATCATCGAAGAGCTGGTTCAGTGGGAGAACACCAACAACGAAGACGTGTTGGAGCGCGCCCGTGCCGAGATCCGGCGCAGCTGGCGCGAGGTCTGCGAACTGAACAAGAGCCACCCGCAGGCAGCTGAATTGTTCAACCCCGACCAGCTGCCCGCATTTCACGATCCCTTTGCTGGCGGCGGAGCGTTACCCCTAGAGGCGCAGCGCCTCGGGCTGGAGAGCTTTGCTTCCGACCTCAACCCAGTGGCCGTGAGCATTAACAAGGCCATGATCGAGATCCCGTCCCGATTCTCCGGATGCGCGCCCGTAGGGCCACTGCCTGCAGGAGAGCGTCAGGCTCAGCTGCACGTGGATTGGTCTGGGGCCAAGGGGCTGGCCGAGGATGTGCGTCGTTACGGCGCTTGGATGCGAGACGAAGCTAGGAAACGCATCGGTCACCTCTACCCGCCGCTGGAGATCACCGCAGCCATCGCGTCGGAGCGCCCAGACCTGAAGCCTCTGCTGGGCCAGAAACTCACGGTCATCGCCTGGTTGTGGGCACGCACCGTCAAAAGTCCCAACCCGGCCTACTCGCACGTGGACGTACCTCTGGCGTCAACCTTTGTCCTGTCCAGCAAGGAGGGCAAGGAGGCCTATGTGCTGCCCGTGGTCGTCGGTGATAGCTACCGCTTTACCGTTGAGGTGGGCAAGCCCCCCGAAGAAGCAAAGGAGGGCACCAAGGCAGCTGGACGCGGCGCAAACTTCCGCTGCGTCTTGTCGGACACCCCTATCGGTGGCGACTACATCAAGGCCGAAGGGCAGGCCGGTCGCATGGGTGCGCGTTTGATGGCTATCGTTGCGGAAGGTGCGCGAGGCCGCATCTATCTGGCACCGACCGAAGGGCAAGAGGACATTGCTCGACGGGCGCAGCCGAGATGGAAACCATCTGGCGACGTGCCTGCTCGCCTGACGGGTGGCACTTGCGTGCCCTACGGCTTGAAGGAGTGGGGAGACCTCTTCACACCACGCCAGCTGGTTGCGCTAACCACCTTCTCGGACCTTGTGGACCTGACGACCGCCAAGGTGAAGGCCGACGCCCTGGCCGCCGGCCTATCCGACGACGGTATCGGACTGGATGCAGGCGGAATCGGTGCGAGGGCGTACGCGGAAGCGGTGGGCGTCTACTTGGCTTTCGCAATCGACAAGGTCAGTGATCGCAATTCAAACTTGTGCGCCTGGGCGAGCCTCCGCGAACATGCGCGCAACACGTTCGGACGGCAGTCCCTTCCGATGACCTGGGACTTCGCTGAAAGCAACCCGCTATCTGATTCCAGCGGGAATTTCGACGGTGGCATCAAGTCAATCACTGATGCCCTGAGTGAGATGAGGCCTGTGATCGCGGGCCGAGCTGAACAGGCGGACGCTCAAACTCAGGTCCTGTCGATGAACCGAGTCGTTTCAACAGATCCGCCTTACTACGACAACATTGCATACGCTGACCTATCGGACTTCTTCTACGTCTGGATGCGCAAAAGCCTGCGGTCAACCTTCCCAAGTCTCTTCGCCACGCTATCGGTACCCAAAGCGGATGAGTTGGTTGCCGCAGCCTATCGGCACGGAAGCAAGGACAAGGCTGAGGCCTTCTTCCTTGATGGCATGACGCAAGCCATGCACAACTTAGCGCAGAAGGCGCATCCAGCGTTTCCTGTGACGATTTACTACGCGTTTAAGCAGAGCGAGACAAAGAGCGACAGTGGTACGTCTAGTACCGGATGGGAGACTTTTCTTCAGGCTGTGATTGACGCTGGCTTCTCGGTTACGGGGACATGGCCGATGCGGACTGAACTTGAGCGTCGGATGGTGGGCGCCGAGACCAACGCACTTGCCTCCAGCATCATCTTGGTCTGCCGCCAGCGCCCAGTCGACGCCTCCGCGGTGTCGCGCCGGGAGTTCATTCGCGAACTCAACGCCGCACTTCCCGAGGCGCTGGACGAGATGACGCGCGGTGGCGTCAATTCGCCCGTGACGCCAGTGGACCTATCGCAGGCCATCATAGGTCCTGGCATGTCAATCTTCAGCCAATACGCTGCCGTGCTGGAGGCTGACGGCACGCCAATGCGTGTACGCACTGCGCTGCAGCTGATCAACCGTTTCTTGGCCGAGGACGATTTCGACCACGACACACAGTTCTGCCTGCACTGGTTCGAGCAGCAAGGCTGGGCCACTGGTCGCTTCGGTGAGGCCGACGTGCTTGCCCGCGCCAAAGGGACCAGCGTTGACGGCCTCCAAGCCACGGGCGTTGTGGCCTCCGGCAAAGGGGAGTTGCGCCTGCTGCGTTGGATCGATCTGCCGCGCGACTGGTCACCCGAAACGGACAGTCGGCTGCCCGTTTGGGAAGCGCTGCACCACTTGATTCGCGCGCTGAATCAGGAAGGCGAATCGGCGGCAGGTGCATTGCTGGCCCGCATGCCAGCTCGCGCGGAGCCGATTCGTGCCTTGGCCTACAGGCTCTACACGCTGTGCGAGCGCAAGGGTTGGGCAGACGACGCCCGCGCGTACAACGAACTCGTCACGGCCTGGAGCGGCATCGAGCAAGCAGCTGGCGAGGCTGGCGTGATCGGCTCGCAGGCACAGCTGGATATCTGATCGGGGAACCACCATGGCTTTGAAACCCTGGCGCGAAGTCGCCGTACCGCACGAGGACGTGCTCAAGGGCACGTTCCAGCAGGCTGAGTTCGCGGCCGATCTCTCGCGTGTGCACGCGGGCACAGCAACGAGCGAGTACCAGAACCCGGTGCTGTTCTTCCAGCGCACCTTCATCACCGAGGGCATGCGCTTGCTGCTGGACTCGGTGGTTCGGCGACTCTCGGGCAAAGGCGGCGACCCGGTCATCCAGCTGCAGACGGCCTTTGGTGGCGGCAAGACGCACACGATGCTGGCGGTCTATCACCTGGCCAAGGGCGAGGCGGCGGCCAGCGACCTTCAGGGCGTGGGCGAGATCCTAAGCGCGGCGCAGGTTGTAGAACTGCCGCGCGCCCGCGTGGCAGTGCTCGACGGCAACAAGTCAGCACCGAATCAGCCTATCAAGCGCGATGGGCAGGCGGTGCGCACGCTGTGGGGCGACCTGGCGTGGCAGCTGGGCGGCGCGGAAGGCTACGCCCTTGTGGCCGATGCCGACACTTCGGGCACTTCGCCGGGTAAGGCGGTGCTGGAGACTCTGCTGGCGCGGTGTGCGCCGTGCGTGATCCTCATCGACGAGCTGGTGGCGTATGTGCGCCAGTTCGAAGAAGGCAAGGCTCTCACCGGGGGTACCTTCGACTCCAACCTGTCGTTCGTGCAGGCGCTGACCGAGGCTCTGAAGGCCGTGCCGACGGCGGTGCTGCTGGCGTCGCTGCCGGAGTCGGACAAGGAAGCTGGCAGCCAGCGCGGCGTGAAGGCACTGGAGGCGCTGGCGCACTACTTCGGCCGCGTGCAGGCGCTGTGGAAGCCGGTGGCAACTGAGGAGGCCTTCGAGATCGTTCGGCGACGCCTGTTCGCGTCGATCAACGACAAGCTGGCGATGGAGTCGGTGTGCCGCGCCTTCGCGGACTTCTACACCGCCAACCGCGACGACTTTCCGCAGGAAACGCAGGAGAGCCGTTACTTCGAACGCCTGGTCCACGCCTACCCCATCCACCCCGAGGTGTTCGACCGGCTCTACGAAGACTGGTCCACGCTGGACAACTTCCAGCGCACCCGCGGCGTGCTGAAGATGATGGCCAAGGTGATCCACCGCCTGTGGAAGGACGGCAACAACGACCCGCTGATCATGCCGGGCAGCCTGCCGCTGTACGACGCCGATGTGCGTAACGAGGTCATCTACTACCTGCCCCAAGGCTGGGACCCGGTGCTCGAACGCGACGTGGACGGTGAGCGCGCCGAGACCACCGAGATCGAGAACAAGGACACCCGCTTCGGCAGCGTGCAGGCCTGTCGCCGTGCGGCGCGTTCAGTGTTCCTGGGCAGCGCGCCCAGCACGACGAACCAGCTGGTGCGCGGTCTGGAGCTCGAGCGGGTGATGCTTGGCATCGTTCAGCCCGGCCAGCAGATCGGGCTGTTCAAGGACGCACTTCGGCGGCTCGGTGACCGGCTGCACTACCTCAACCACGCCAACAACCGCTTCTGGCTCGATACGCGGCCCAACTTGCGGCGGGAGATGGAAGAGCGCAAGCGCCGCTTCCAGGACAAGGAAGACGTGTTCCCGACCGTCCGCGAGCGCGTCCAGCGCGGCTTCGCCAGCGGGGTGTTCGGCGGCATCCACGTGTTCACCGACAGCGGCGACGTTCCCGATGACTGGGCCCTGCGTTTGGTGGTGCTACCGCCCGACGCCGCCTTCAGCAAGAGCGGCCAGAGCCTGGCAATCGACCGCGCGGCCGAGATCCTGAAGAAGCGCGGCGACCAGCCCCGCTTCAAGCAGAACCGCCTGATCTTCCTGGCGGCCGATTACGACAGCGTCAGCCGCCTGAAGGACCACGTCCGTTCGTACCTGGCTTGGCGCAGCATCGTTGCCGACTACAAGGACAACCGCATCGTCCTCGACAACCTAATGGCCAAGCAGGCAAACGCCAGCCTGGAGCAGGCCGAGGAGACCGTACGCCGCATGATCCGCGAGACCTACAGGTGGATCGTGGCACCGATGCAGGAGGCACGACCCGGCAAGGGCCTGTCCGAGCTGCGGTGGGAGCACTTCCAGGCCAACCCGAGCGCGCAGAACTGGGCGCAAGAGGTTGAGCGCGTGCTCAAGGAAAACGAGCTGCTCATCAACGAGTGGGCGCCGATCCACCTGGCCAAGGTGCTGAAGGACTGGTTCTGGAAGGACGATGCCAAGGAAACCAGCGCTCTGAACGTCTGGCAGCAGAGCTGCCAGCAGCTGTACCTGCCCCGCCTGAAGGACGACACGGTCTTCCAGCTGACGATGGCCGCGGGCGCTGAGAGCCGCGACTTCTTCGGCTTCGCGCAGGGCAAGGAAGACGGTCGCTACGTCGGGTTCAGCTACGGCAAGCGCACGTCGCTAATCATGGACTCGTCGCTGCTGCTGATCGAGCCGTTCGCCGCGGCGGCCTACACGGAGGCGCTGCGTGCAGCAGAGGAAGCCTCGCGGGCCAAGACCGCTGTCACGGGCGGGGGCGCATCCACCACGACGGTGACCACTGGCGGCGGCGATACGCCCCGTGTCGAAGACTCAGCCAAGGGCGGATATCCGTCTGGCACGGGCGCGGCCGGCCAGGTCTTGAAGAAGCAGTTCTACGGCAGCATCGAGCTCGACCCGATCCTGGCGAAGAAGCAGTTCGCCGACCTGGTCGATGAGGTCGTCCAACAGTTCACTACGCGCACCGGCGTGAAGGTGAAGATCGCCATCGAGATCCAGGCCGAATCAGCCACCGGCTTCGATGACGGGCTACAGCGCGCGGTGAAGGAGAACTGCAACGTGCTGAAGTTCAAGAACGCCGAGTTCGAGTCGGGAGAGTGATGGCGCAGGACGGCGACTCCTCCAGCGGCAATCACGGCGCCCCGAAGAAGAAGGGGCTCAACCTCGATCTGCTGTTTGGGCCGGCAACCAGCGTACCGACGTCCGTCGGTACGCTGTACCTGTATGGCTTGCGAAGTTCGGACCTAGGCGCCTTGCAGTCGCTGCCCAGTGACGAGCCGATCGCCCGTATCCGTGCTTTCCTGCCGCACATAGCGAGCCTGGTCGAAGCCAAGGGGTTCAAGGACGAACGGCCGCCGTTGGCGACTAAGGACGTTGATCGGCTCTCTGACGCCGAAGTGGAGCACGTCGCTGAGGTCTATGCCGCTGTGCTTCTGCGTGGGCCACGAGTCGATGGCGAGGAAGCGGCGAAGCCTGTGCGGGAAAGTACCGAATCGGCAGTCGGTTATCTGGACCGACTGCTGAAGCACGAAGCCCAAGAGCAGTCGCAGCAACTACGAAGGATGCACGAGAAGATGCTGGCATCGACTAGCAGTATCTTCGATCAGGTTCGCAAGAGTTCTTCCATATTGGGGTCGACTCTCAGCGAGTTCGAGCGACTGACCAAGAGCGCACCAGCAGTCGAGATTTACCAGCCCAGCATGGATCACTTCCACGCGATGAACGAGCACTTTGCTCGGCAGGCGCGCGAACGAGCTGAAGAGCTCGAGATGGTCAGGCTGACCGGGAAGATGACCGCTGAGTCGGCCAAGACGCTCAAGGACCTCGCAGAGGCAGCAACGGTCCTGCTGGAACAGCTGGACGAGCGCGACAAGAAGGCTGATCGCTCGACGCGCAAGCAGATCACCATCGCTGTCTGGTCGGTCGGCATTTCAGCGGTGCTGGCCCTGTTCGCGTTGATCTTCTCGGGCTTGTCCTACTTCCAAGACAAGACCAACAACGCGGGCGGGGAGAGGTGGCAGTCGGAACTGATTGCCGCCGTTCGTGATGGCAGCAGTCAGCGAGATGCCGCCGTGAAGGAAGCTCAACGCCTGCGTGATCAGGTTGCCGAACTTGAAGCCAAGATCGCGCGCATCGAGTCGACTCAGGCTGCCACTTTGCCGGGCAAGACGACAGAAGCAGCAACGCGCCGTGCGACCAGCCCTGGCAGTCCCGTTGCGCCGCCGTAGAGCGGGCAGCGACGGCGAGGGAGGTCCGGTCGAAGTTGCTACGCTTCTCCGAGCCTGCCTGCAGACGGTCGTCCTGGAAACGTCGTCCTTGGCGTCGTCTGAGGGCGTAGGATGAGCGTCGTTTTCTCCGCGGAGTGAGCGGATCAGGTTATGTCCGGAATCAGCAAGCTGTCGAGCTTCATGGCGAGTCTCGCGACACAAGTTCGCGCTGCCATCCATGTGGGTGTCCCCGTTGACGACACCTCAGGAGCGCGTCAAACGAATGCATGCGAACCGACGCTTGGTTTGTCGGATGCACAACAATGGGATGACGCACCAGGCCGCATGACGCGAAACGGTCTCGGGAGCCTCGAGATCGGCGCTGGCAAGACGCGAGTCGACGAGTAGCTCACCGTTCACCGGTTGCGCCGCCTCGATCCTTTCTCGGGCGGTCGACGTCTTCGGCAGTTCCGGGTTTCGGGGGTGGTACCGCAGGTTGGGGCTTGGGACCCGCGACTGGAACTCCGTCTTTGTCGAAGTGCCATTCGCCGATCGGCTCGACCTTGGGCGCAGTGCCGAGGTTCGGCTCGCTCGCGTTGGCGCCCACCGTATCCCAGACCGCTCGGTTGCCACCGTGGTTGGGACTGATCTTGCCGATGCGCACCGAGGCCTTGTAGTTCTCGCTGAGTGTTCCGGCTTCCTGCGAGACTTGCGTGCGAGCCTTGTCGATCTTTGCCTTCGTCTCGGCTTCGCTGGTACCGACGCGACCGGCCAGGTCGTTGCCCACCACTTGGCCGGATACGGCGCGCCGCCGAGTCTGGCGTGCGCGGATCTCGGATTCATTTGCCGAGGTCTGTTGGCCGAGTGCAGCGCCGTCCGCCGCGCGCCGGTTGGCGTCGTACTGCTCCCTCAGTGTTGAATCGGGCCAGCCCATGGTTTCCGGTAGCGGCCGCGACGGACCGAGCGGACTGTCGCTGGGGACGTAGCCCGTTGCCGAACTGCCGCCGCGGGCG
>NZ_JBFXIO010000172.1:0-10252 GCF_050175855.1 Piscinibacter sp. | reverse complement strand
GCCATCCTCACCGGTCTCGGCCTCGGCCTCGTTGAGGGCCTGACCAAGGTCGTCTACCCCGAAGCCTCCGCCGTCGTGATCTTCGTGATCATGATCTTCGTGCTGCTTTTCCGCCCGGCCGGGCTGTTCGGCAAGCAGGCCTGACGCCTGCGAAGGAGACCCCGATGTCCACCGTCACGTCGACCCCGCCCGCCACCGCACCGGCCTCGGGCAACCGCCACCTCATGGCCTGGGGCATCGCCCTGCTGCTCGGCCTCGCCGCGCCCTGGCTGATCTACCCGACCTTCCTGATGAAGGTCCTGTGCTTCGCGCTGTTCGCCTGCGCCTTCAACCTGCTGCTGGGCTATGCCGGCCTGCTGTCGTTCGGCCACGCAGCCTTCTTCGGCGGCGCCGCGTACATCGGCGCGTCGCTGGCCAAGGACCACGGGCTGTCGCCCGAGCTCGCGATCCTCGGGGCCACGGCCTTCGCGGCCGCGCTCGGGGCGTTGTTCGGATGGCTGGCCATCCGCCGCAGCGGCATCTACCTGACGATGATCACGCTGGCCCTGGCACAGCTCGTGTTCTTCCTGGCGCTGCAGATGCCGTTCACCGGCGGCGAGAACGGCCTGCAGGGCGTGCCCCGCGGCCGGCTGTTCGGGCTGATCGACCTCAACGACAACACGGCGATGTACTACTTCGTCTTTGCCGTGTTCGTCCTGGGCTACTGGCTCATCCAGCGCACCGTGCACTCGCCGTACGGCCAGGTGCTGAAGGCCATTCGCGAGAACGAGCCGCGCGCCATCTCGCTGGGCTACGACGTCAACCGGCACAAGCTGCTCGCCTTCGTGCTGTCCGCCGGTCTTTCCGGCACGGCCGGCGCGCTCAAGGCGCTGGTGTTCCAGCTGGCGACGCTGACCGACGTGCACTGGCACATGAGCGGCCAGGTGGTGCTGATGTCGCTGATCGGCGGCGTGGGCACGCTGTTCGGGCCGGCCGTCGGCGCGCTCGTCATCGTGACGCTGGAGAACGAACTGGCCGACAAGGTCGGCTCCTGGGTCATGGTGATCATGGGCGCGATCTTCGTGGCCTGCGTCCTGGCCTTCCGCCGCGGCGTCGTCGGCGAGCTGCTGGCCCTGCGCGGTCGGCGCGCCCCCGACGAGTGAACCCCTCCACGCACCCGGCCCTTCTTCCGCCCCACCCATCGACCCGGAGCACCCCACCATGAGCTACGTCGCCCCCGTGCGCGAGATGCTGTTCACGATGAAGGAGATCGGCGGCCTGGACGCCGTGCTGGCCCAGCCCGGCCACGAGGAGGTCACCCCCGACCTGGTGGAGACCATCCTGGAGGAGGCCGGCAAGTTCGCGGCCGAGGTCCTCGCACCGCTGAACCAGCCCGGCGACCGCCAGGGCAACCGCTGGGACGCTGGCGCGGTGCACACGGCCGACGGCTTCAAGGAAGCCTACGCCAGCTTCTGCGAGACCGGCTGGAACGGCATGCCGGCCAGCGTCGACTTCGGCGGCCAGGGGATGCCCACGCTGCTGTCCACCGCGGTGCTGGAGATGTGGAAGTCGGCCAACATGGCCTTCAGCCTGTGCCAGATGCTCACGCTCGGCGCGGTCGAGGCGATCGTGCACCACGGCAGCGAGGCGCTCAAGGCGCGCTACCTGCCGCCGATGGTCGAAGGCCGCTGGACGGGCACGATGAACCTGACCGAGCCTCAGGCGGGCTCCGACCTGGCCGCGCTGCGCGCGAAGGCCGTGCGCGAGGGCGACCACTACCGCATCAGCGGCACGAAGATCTTCATCACCTGGGGCGAGCACGACATGGCCGAGAACATCGTCCATCTCGTGCTGGCCCGCCTGCCCGACGCGCCGCCGGGCGTCAAGGGCATCTCGCTGTTCCTGGTGCCGAAGTACCTCGTCGGGGACGACGGCCGCCTGGGCGACCGCAACGACCTGACCTGCGCCTCCATCGAGCACAAGATGGGCATCCGCGCCAGCGCCACGGCCGTCATGAGCTTCGGCGAGGGACCGGGCGCGATCGGCTACCTGCTCGGCGAGGAGAACCAGGGCCTGGCCTGCATGTTCACGATGATGAACCATGCCCGTCTGAACGTCGGGCTGGAGGGCGTGGCGATCTCCGAGCGCGCCTACCAGCAGGCCCGCGGCTACGCGCTGGAGCGCGTGCAGGGCAGGACCCTGGTCGGCGACGCCACCATCGCCGGCCATCCGGACGTGCGACGCATGCTGATGGACATGAAGGCGCGCACCGAGGCCCAGCGTGCGCTGGCCTATTTCGCCGCCGGCTGGATGGACCGCGCGCACGGCCATCCCGAGGCCGGGCCGAGGCGCCAGGCGCAGTCCCTGGTCGACCTGCTGATCCCGGTCGTGAAGGGCTGGTGCACCGAGGGTGCGCAGCTGGTCACCGCCACCGGCGTGCAGGTCCACGGCGGCATGGGCTTCATCGAGGAGACCGGCGCCGCGCAGCACCAGCGCGACGCGCGCATCACGACGATCTACGAAGGCACGACGGGCATCCAGGCCAACGACCTGATCGGCCGCAAGCTCGCGCGCGACGGCGGCACGGCGATGAAGGGCCTGCTGGCGCAGATGCGTGCCGACGCGAACGCCGTCGGGCACGAGTCCGACGCCCTGCTGGTCGACCTGCATGCTTCGCTGCAACGAGGCGTGCAGGCCCTGGACGAGGCCACCGACGGCCTGCTCGGCCAGGCGCCGCGCGAGGCCGCGGCCGCCGCCGTGCCCTACCTCTGGCTGGCCGGCACGGTCATCGGCGGCTGGCTGCTGACGCGCGCGGCCGTCGCCGCCACCGCACAGCTGGACAGTGGCAGCGACGGCGAAGACTTCCTCGCGGCCAAGCGGGTGACGGCGCTGCACTTCGCCCTGCACGTGATGCCGCACGCCGCGGCCTGGCGCGACGGCGTCCTGCGCGGCGCGGCGTCCACTCTCGGACTGACCGCCGACCAGCTCTGACACCCGAACCCGACCGCGAGGAACTCCCCATGAACGAGATGAACGGCCACGACATCGAGGACCTGCAGCCCGGCATGAGCGCAACCTTCTCCAAGACGATCACCGAGGCGGACATCGTGCTGTTCGCCGGCGTCTCGGGCGACAACAACGCCGTCCACGTGAACGAGGAGTTCGCCGCCGGCACCGCCTTCGGCGGCCGCATCGCGCACGGCTTCCTGACCGCCAGCGTGATCTCCGCCGCCGTCGCCAACCGGCTGCCCGGCCCGGGCACGATCTACCTCGGCCAGCAGATGCGCTTCAAGGCACCGGTGCGTCCGGGCGACACGGTGCACGCCTGCGTCACCGTGGTGTCTGTCGACACCGCCAAGGCGCGCGCCGTGCTGTCCACCGTGTGCAGCGTGCGCGACACCGTGGTCATCGAGGGCGAGGCGCAGGTCATGACGACCTCGCGCGCGCGGCGGGAGGCGAAGGCCGCCCAGATGGCCCAGGTGGCCCAGGCGACGGCTGCGGGCGTGACCGCCTAAGCCCCCCCGAACACGAGGAGACGATCGCATGAAGGTCATGGTGTGCACGAAGCGCGTGCTGGACTACAACGTCAAGGCGCGCGTCAAGGCGGACGGTTCGGACGTCGACCTCTCGGGCGTCAAGATGAGCATGAACCCCTTCGACGAGATCGCCGTCGAGGAGGCGGTGCGCCTGAAGGAGAAGGGCGTGGCCACCGAGGTGATCGCCGTGTCCTGCGGCGTCACCCAGTGCCAGGAGACGCTGCGCACCGCGATGGCGATCGGCGCCGACCGAGCCATCCTGGTCGAGACCGCGGAAGAGCTCCAGCCCCTGGCCGTGGCCAAGCTGCTGAAGGCGCTGGCCGACAAGGAGCAGCCGCAGCTCGTCATCCTGGGCAAGCAGGCGATCGACGACGACTGCAACCAGACCGGCCAGATGCTGGCCGCGCTGGCCGGCTGGCCGCAGGGCACGTTTGCCAGCAAGGTCGAGGTGGCCGACGGCAAGGTGGCCGTCACGCGCGAGGTCGACGGCGGTCTGGAAACGGTCAGCCTGACGCTGCCGGCGGTCGTCACGACCGACCTGCGCCTGAACGAGCCGCGCTACGTCACGCTGCCCAACATCATGAAGGCCAAGAAGAAGACGCTGGACGTCGTCAAGCCCGAGGACCTGGGCGTCGACGTCACCCCGCGCATCAAGACCCTCAAGGTCAGTGAGCCGCCCAAGCGCGGTGCCGGCGTCAAGGTGCCGGACGTCGCTACGCTGGTCGACAAGCTCAAGAACGAAGCGAAGGTGATCTGAATGTCGATCCTCGTCATTGCCGAACACGACAACGCGCAGGTCAAGCCCGCGACGCTGAACACCGTCACCGCCGCGGCCGCCTGCGGCGGCGATGTCCATGTCCTGGTCGCTGGCCACGACGCTGGCGGCGCCGCCCAGGCCGCCAGCCAGATCGCCGGTGTGGCCAAGGTCCTGCACGCCGACGCTGAAGGCTTCGCACACGGCCTGGCCGAGAACGTCGCCGCCCAGATCGTCGCCCTGGTGAATGACACCAAGGACTACAGCCACGTGCTGCTGCCCGCCACCGCCAGCGGCAAGAACATCGGCCCGCGCGTGGCCGCGCTGCTGGACGTGGCGCAGGTCAGCGACATCAGCAAGGTGGTCAGCGCCGACACCTTCGAGCGCCCGATCTACGCCGGCAATGCGATTGCCACGGTGCAGAGCACCGACGCCGTCAAGGTCATCACCGTGCGCAGTACCGGCTTCGATGCGGCGGCCGCGACCGGCGGCAGCGCCGCGGTCGAGAGCGTGCCCGCCATGGCCGCGGCCGGCGGGTCCAGCTTCGTCGGCAGCGAGATCGCCAAGCTCGACCGGCCGGAACTGACCTCGGCCAAGATCATCGTCTCCGGCGGCCGTGCGCTCGGCTCGAGCGAGAAGTTCCACGAGGTGCTGGAGCCGCTGGCCGACAAGCTCGGCGCCGCGCTCGGCGCCAGCCGCGCCGCGGTCGATGCGGGCTATGCGCCGAACGACTGGCAGGTCGGCCAGACGGGCAAGATCGTCGCGCCCCAGCTCTACATCGCCGCCGGCATCAGCGGCGCGATCCAGCACCTGGCCGGCATGAAGGACTCCAAGGTCATCGTCGCGATCAACAAGGACCCCGAGGCCCCGATCTTCAGCGTCGCCGACTACGGCCTGGAGGCCGATCTGTTCGAGGCCGTGCCGGAGCTTACGGGCGCTCTATGAGATGAGGCGGCGGCGCCCGACACGGTGCTGCGGCTGATCAAGCTCTCACTGAATGACCATGGCCACAGCCTTTACAAGGATAGGGTCTCTCGTGAAAGCGGGGATTCGCTTGGGCGAACAGCGAGTGGGTGCCGCTCATGCGAACTCTCGTGGAGACACCAACACGGGATGACGGTGTCCAGTCTTGAAGGAACATTCGCTTGGCCGTTGCAACAGTCCGGTTGTGGTCGGCCGCCGGTGGCCGCCAACGCCTGCTTTGCGGATGCGAAACTCGACTAGGTGACGGCCGAGCGTCGGCAGCCATGGAGAAGCCCGACTGGCGGCTATGGGTCGTTGGCCGCCCGTCACCTGTCGCCGCTGAAGGTCAGCTGACCGTCTCATCGCCGACACCCTGGCCTCCGGGACGCGGCCGCGGGCCTCACCGGCCAGGCTTGGCCGCGCCAAGCCCGGCGGCGCGCTCCACCAGCACGTCCGCGTACCGCTCGACGTTGAACCGGAACGTCCCACGGAAGTTGATGTGCGAGAAGTGCGCCGGGCCAATTCGCCGCAGCCAGTCCTCCTCGATGCCGACGCCATCCCGGTTGAGCTTCGTCACCACGGTGTCCATGCGATTCGTGTTCCACGCCAACACGATGTTGGTCAACAGTGCGTGAGCTCCCGAAATGGCCGCCATCTCTTGCCGCCGGCGGCCACGCTCAGGGGCCACCTGGCCGCCATGAATGGCACGCTGCAGCTGATGCACCGACTCGCCCCGGTTGAGCAGGGTGTGTATCTCGCGCCGATAGTCCGGGATGGCCAGGTAGTCGCACAGAAACAGCGTTCGCAGCAGGCGCCCAAGGTGTTCTGCAGCGCGGTGCAGCGGGTCGCCAACCGCTGCTGACCCCAGCCGGTGGATGGCATGCGCCGCGGACACCTTGCCCGCCCGAATCGACGCCGCCAGGCGCACCAGGTCGTCCCAGCCGCGCTCGATCGCCTTGACCGACACCCGGCGCACGGTCACACCCTCCAGGCTCTCCGGCACCGGCCAACCCCTGGGCACGAACAGCTTTCGCTCACGCAGATCGCGCAGGCGCGGGCACAGGTCAAAACCCAAAAGCTTGGCGATGGCCATCGCCACGTTCGTGACGCCGTGGGTATCAACGGCCAGCAGAGAGAGTCGGATCCGGTCTTCGGCACGGTTGTGCTGCTCGACGCCTTCGACGGCCACGCCTGCCTGCCGCTCGTTGAGCACGACGGGTTGGTCGTAGAACAAGCCCCAGCGGTCGCGAACGTGGGTGTACAGCCCCGCGGCATAGGTGCGCCGGCGCGGGTCCACCCGGGCCGTCCACAGGTGGCGGCTGGCGTCCATGGCCATCATGTCGGCAGAGCCCTTGGTGCCGTCGCCCCAGAGCGCCGCGATCGGCAGCGCGTTCTGGTACTCCGACACCCGTTCGTTGGCCCGGCGCAGCCTGCCGCTCAGCTCGACGGCCCGCATCGCCGTGGAGATGTGCGCCGCGTCGATGCCGGGGATCATCGAGCCCACGCCCTTGGCGTCGAGATCGGTGCCATGGGCCAGGAGCGCGCCGTAGATGGCCCGCAGCTCGTTGCTCGACGACGGACGGCGGGCCAGCAGCGCCTCGCTGAAGTGGGTGGCGGCGTCGACTTCCAGCAGCAGGTCTGGCAACTGGACGGAGCCGATGTGCTTGAAGACAGCCTCCCGGGTCTTGCGTGGCTCCACTTCCTCGTCCATCGGTCGGATTGGCGGCAAATGCAGGAGCTTGTCTGCGCCGATCTCGATCTGACCGCGACCGGCGGCCTCAGCCAAGGCCGTCAGGCCGACCGACACGCCCGCCAGGATTGGCTCCAAAAACGCCATGGCCTGGTCGGGCAGGCCGAGAATCTGGTGGTGCAGTTCCTTCGTGCGGCTCCAGTCGGCACCTGCCAGCAGCATCGACTCGCGGGCGCGGAAACTGATCGAGTGGTTCACCCACGCGCTGCCGCGCCGCAGGCTCTTGCGCAGCGCCATCATCGTGCTGGCCTCGAATGCCCGGTACCGAGACTGAGGATCCAGGTCGCTGACGATCGTGTTCCATGCGGCGCCCACCGGCGGCAGCTCGAAGTCCTGCGGGATCTCCTTGGTGCCGAGAGCTTGCAGACGCTGCCAGGCCTGCCATTGGTCGTGGCCGGGGTCGCCCGACGCGCCGGCAAACTCGATGTCGCGAAGGCCCGCCAGGTGGGCATGAACGCGCCGGTTGTCCTCGGCCAGCGCCCTACGGACCTGGGACGCGAAAGTGCTTGTGCCAGCTTCGCCGATGTCGTGGAGCAAGGCGCGGGCTTCGAGCACGCGATCGCGCCAGGGCTTGGACTCGTCGTGGAGCACCGACTTGGCTTTGAGGGCCTGCTGCAGCGTCGCGCCGCCGCTGCGCGAGCGTCCTTTCTCGACACGCTCGGCGGCGCGACGGAACAGGTCTTGGCTCCGGCGCGAAGCCTGCAACAGCGCCATGTCGGTCAGCTCCAACAGTGTGACGCGCAGGAAGCAGGTGATCTCGACGGTCTGGCGCTGCCGCTCTATGCGTGCGGTCATCGACGGACGCCGCATCTGGACGTGGGCGGCGTAGGCCTGCTGCTTGCTCAGGGCCACGGCGTCCAGGGGCCAGGCGTGCACGCCCAGTTCCTTCAACGCCCGGATCTTCTCCAGCGTTTCAGCCATCGTGCTCGGAGAGTGCCGCTTGGGTGGCGTCTTGAGCCATTCAAGCCGGGTGCCTACGCCCCCGGACTGCGTTGCATAGCACCAGTCGATGGCCTTGAGGAGGGCTGCCTTGCCGACGCCGGCCTCGATCGTGGCTGCCATGGCCGTCTCGGTGGCGTCGAAGGCCTCGCGCGCCAAGTCTGCAAGGCGGCGCGGCCCAGGGATGACGATGCGCCGTTCGTACAGCCACATGCGGGCGGTTTCGGCGAGATCGTCGGGATGCGCGGCCTCGAGCGCGGAGATTGCCAGAACCTTTTGAAGTTGGTCGACACCAGCCGCATCCAGGTCTAGCAGGCCGAGGTAGGTGCGAGCCCATGCTTGATGTTCGTACAGCGTCTGGCGGCGAGCGTAGAGGGACCGCAGGCTGGCGATGCTCACGGCCGGGGTTTGAAACGCCTCACAGACGGCACGCAGCAGGGTCTTGGGCACCGACGCGAACCGGTCCATCGGGCGGCCGCTGGCCCGCAGGAACAGCATCTGAATGGCTGCCGCGACCCGGCGATCGTGGCGAAAGCGCCCTGAGACCGCGGCGATGTCGTCCGCGCTCATGCAGAAAGATTGCTGGACGTCGAATTCCGACAGCCTAGTGGGCAGGTTCTCCGCGCCAATGAAGCGCTTGGCGAAGGACATGGTGACACCGTTCTGGCAGTCGAAACCGCCAATCTACCTGGGTCGGGCGCGGCGCGAATCCCTACATGCCCAGGAGCCGCATCGAGCTGGTGACGGCTTGGCCAGCGGCCACCGTGTCAATTTGCTGGAAAGATACGATTACCCCGACGTCAAGTTCGAGCATGAACACTCCGTTGTCGCGACGTGTGATCTTCACACCAGGCCACCGGTTGCTCACGAAGAACGTCACGACCTGCTGCGTCATCCACGGGATGCTGCCGTGGTTGAGCGCCTTCAGCGCTTCCACCGCCACGGCGATTCGGCCGTCTGCCATCTCTGTGAAAGGCAGGTCTCCGCGGCGAACCAGTTCCACGACGTTCAGCAGACCCGCCTTGACGGGATGCGGCTTCGCCGTGCGATCTTCGATCCTTGGCGCAGTTCGACCGTCGGCACCCAGCTTCGACTGAGCATCCGCCATCCTCCTGCGCAGCTGCGCTTTCACGGCTTCCACCGCCTCCGATACCTCTACGTCTTGCTCGCGCACCGGCTCTCGCTTGGGTATCGCCTTCTTGCCAGCGCTGGTGGCCTTTTCTTCCTTCGCCACTGGCCGGGTCGCTGCGGTGGGGGCTTCTTGCGACGGGGCCGCTTCCACGACTTCCTCGGACGCGTCTTGCCGCTCGGTGTCGGGGGCTCTCAAGCCCGGTTCGGTACCCACCTTCTCCGTCGCGAGCGCCGTTCCGACAGCCTTCGCGTTCGAGCGTGCGGCCTTTTTCTTCGATTCCGACTTCTTCGACTCTCCGGCGATCTGAGGTACCCCGTTCTCGTCGTGCGTCACCCACACTTCGGTCGCCATTGAAAGCGCGTCCTTCAAGACGGCCTTGCGCTTCTCTTCCCGCTTCTCGTCACCGAACAGCCCAACCAGCTTCGGAATGGAGTCGTGGTCCTTCATCTCGGCCAGCCGTGCGAGCTCGCCCTTCGGCTCGAACACTATGGTGCACAGACTCTTCGAGATCGGCGCCCCCAGCCTCTTCGGATCTCTTCCGTACCAATCCACCTGCCACAGAGCCTCCTCGGGACAGCTGGCCTTGGCTTCGCCCCACTCCGTGATCAGCATTCCCTTCTCGCCAAGGACCCGCAGGAGATCCTTCGTGAGCACCGTGACGCCCTTGCCGTCCACCTTGCCCTTCTGGGAGTTGCGGAGCTCCATTCTCTTGAGCAGCTCTTCGCGCACATCCTTTTCGTAGACCACGATGATGGTTCGGTTCTCGACCACGTTCTTCTGGCCGATCCCGAACTTCTCCCGCTGCCCGTTGATTCGGCCCGCCTCGATGACCAGGTCAGTGAACGCCTCCCACAGGTGACCTGCGTATGTCGTCTCGACGATCGGCACTTCGCGCTTCTTCCCGAGTTCGTCTTCTTGCCCGTTCTCGATCAGGCCGGCACGGATGTCTGCCTCGATCATCAGTTCGAGGAGCGCCTGGCAGCGATCCGAGATCAGCTGCCCGTTGCGGTCCATCGGCATCTTCGAAGGCTTGTGGTAATTGCTCACTGCCAACAACAGGATCATGCGATCCTCGTCGGGGTCTCCTCGTTTTCAGTGCAATAAGTGACGGTACGAAAAGCTAGCACTGGCGCGGAGGTGGTGTTGGTAGATCGTTGATTTCATTGACTTTCCTGTTCACTTTCAAATCTGCGATTCGT
>NZ_JBFXIO010000171.1:0-10319 GCF_050175855.1 Piscinibacter sp. | reverse complement strand
CGCGGTGCGCGCGGGCAGGTCACGCTTCATGCCGGCGCTGCCGCCGCCGCCCAGGCGCTAGGCCTCGGCCTCCAGCGGCAGCAGCGGAACGGAGCAGACGGCGAACGAGAGGGCGATCAGCCAGCGTTTCATGGTCGAGGGTCCTTCGAGGTGTACTGCGGTGGAATCGCGCGGATCATAGGGGGCAAGCCAAGACCCTCGCGGCGCGCATGAGATGCGCCGCGGCGCCGCGAGTTCCCGCCGTTGTCGATTGACCCGGCCGGGCCTGCGTGCCACACTGCGCGCCTTCGCCGGCCATGCCCATGGTCGCCCATGAACCCGAAGCCAGGAGGTGCACGATGAAGACGACGGACATTGCCCTCCATGCGGCTCGCGCCTGACGCGCCTCGGGTCCCGCCTCTTTTCGCCCTCCGGCATCTCCCTCTCGTGACCTGAGCCGCGCGCGCCGCGGCCGCCTCCGTTCGCTTTCGCACCCTGCGCCACGCAGGGCCGGCCGGCGTGCCTTTGCGCGCCTGGCGATCGACGGGTTTTCACACGACATGATGCAGATCGATTTCGAGCGGCTTCGCTCGATGGGCTTCACGCCCGCATGGGCCAGCCAGGCGCTGGCGCTGGCCGCGGAGATGGACGACGTTCCCGCCCTGGCGCCGATGCGACTGACCGTGCTGCACCGCGAGACGGTGCAATTGCACGACGGTGAGCGCGAGCGCAGTGCGCGCGTGCTGCCGCGGCTCACTCGCACCCTCGCCGAGGGTGAGGACGCGCTGGCGGTCGGCGACTGGGTGCTCGCCGCACCCGACACCCACGGCGAACACTGGGTGCACGCCCGACTGCCGCCGCAGACGCACCTGGTGCGCCGCGACGCCGACGGGCGCCGCCATCCGGTGGTCAGCAATGTCGACACCGCGCTGCTGGTGATGGGGCTGGACGCCGACTTCAACCCACGGCGCATGGAGCGCTTCCTCGCGCTGGTGCAGGGCAGCGGCGTGGCGCCGGTGATCGTGCTGACCAAGGCCGATACCGTGGACGACGCGCGCACGCTGTTCTGCCGCATGCAGGAGTTGCGTGAGCGGCTGCCGGCCGGCGCAGAGATCGTGGCCGTGGACGCGCGCGACGGCGAGGCGGCCGCGAGCCTCGCGCATCACGCGCTGCCGGGGCGCACGCTGGCCCTGCTGGGCACCTCGGGTGCCGGCAAGTCGACGCTGACCAACACGCTGCTCGGCCATGCACGGCAGGACACCGGCGCGGTGCGCGAGAGCGACGGCCGCGGCCAGCACACCACCACGGCACGCTCGCTGTTCCGCCTGCCCGGCGGCGCCTGCGTGATCGACACGCCGGGGCTGCGCGCGCTGCGGCCAGACGCCGACGAGGCGGCAGTGGCCGCCACCTTCGGCGACGTGGCGGCCCTGGCGCCGCACTGCCGCTTCCGCAACTGCACGCACCGCGAGGAGCCGGGCTGCGCCGTGCGCGAAGGCGTGGACGACGACCGCCTGCGCAACTACCACAAGCTGCTGCGCGAGGCGAAGCGCGACACCATGAGCGCGCTGGAGCGCCAGCGCCAGGTGGCGATGTGGAAGGCACGCGGCCGCGCCGGCGCCGCGCGCGCCAAGGCCAAGCGCGAAGTCGGCTGACTACGCAGCGCTGTGCTCGCCCACCGGCTCGTGCGGCGTGCACGAGGCGGAGCCGCAGCCGCTGATCTCGGCCGTGGGCAGGGCGTCGGGGTTCAGCACCGTGCCCGTGGCCGGGTCGTGCCCGCAGCGGCGCAGGTGCAGGGCGAGGCCTGCGTCCATGCTCTGGGCATGCTGCGGGAACCACTGCGCCAGCTCGCCGGCCATCATGCGCAGCAGTTCGATGTCGCCGTCTTCGGCGCGCTTGAGGCCTTCGCGCATCACGTCGAGCACCACCTTGTGCTGCACGCTGTGGCAGTTGCCGGCGGCAAAGCGCGTCTCGCGCATCCAGCGGTCTTCCTGGTCGAAGTGCACCTGGGTGTGATCGACCAGCGTGCGCCAGGCCGGGATCACCGCGTCATCGGCGGAGCGCTCCACCACGCCGAGCAGGTCGACGAATTCGCGGTGGGTGTCGTCCATCAGGGGCAGGTCGAGCGAGAGGGCGTCGGACCATTCGAGCGCGGGCATGGTTCACCTTGGGAGCCGGGTTGCGCAGAGGGTAGGAAGGGCGTCAATCCGCTGCCTTGAGTCAGGTCAACCATGTCCGGATTGGCTGGTCGCAAAGTGATCGTTTCGATCACTCTTCAGGACAGACCGCATGGCCCGCATCACCGCCACCGCCCGCCCCGCTCGCAGCCCCGGCCAGCCGCAGAAGGCGGCACCGCGCACGCGCCGTGTGCGCCGCGCGGCCGAAGGCGACGTGATCACCGGCGCCGACGGCCGCAGCGTCGATCAGGTGGTGGTGTCCGAGGCGGTGCAGGCCGCCCAGGGCGCCAAGCTGGCGGCGCTGGACGACATCGTCGCGAAAGCGGCCGACCCGAAGGAGGCCGCGAAGCAGCTGCGCGCGATCTTCGAAGGCGCATCGCCCGACGACGCCGAGGCGCTGCGCCGCGAACTGCTCGAGGGCAGCGACGCGAAGCTGCGCCGGCAGCTGGTCAAGCCCGACGAGGAACTGGCGCCGGACTGGCGCAGTGGCGCGTATCCGTACAAGAACCTCATGTCGAGGAAGAACTACGAGGCGCAGAAGTACATGCTGCAGGTCGAGCTTTTGAAGCTGCAGGCCTGGGTGAAGGAGACGGGCCAGCGCGTGGTGATCCTCTTCGAGGGCCGAGACGCTGCCGGCAAGGGCGGCACGATCAAGCGATTCATGGAGCACCTCAATCCGCGCGGCGCACGCGTCGTCGCGCTGGAGAAGCCCACCGAGACCGAGCGCGGCCAGTGGTACTTCCAGCGCTACGTGGAGCACCTGCCCACCGCCGGCGAGATCGTGATGTTCGATCGCAGCTGGTACAACCGCGCCGGCGTCGAGCGGGTGATGGGCTTCTGCACGCCGAACGAGTACGAGGAGTTCATGCGCCAGTGCCCGGACTTCGAGCGCCACCTGGTGCGCAGCGGCCTGCACCTGATCAAGTTCTGGTTCTCGGTCAGCCGCGCCGAGCAGCGCCGCCGCTTCAAGGAACGCGAGGCGCACCCGCTCAAGCAGTGGAAGCTCAGCCCGATCGACATGGCCTCGCTGGACAAGTGGGACGACTACACCAAGGCCAAGGAGGCGATGTTCTTCGAGACCGATACCGCCGATGCGCCGTGGACGGTGATCAAGAGCGATTGCAAGAAGCGCGCGCGGCTGAACGCGATGCGCTACGTGCTGCACAAGCTGCCGTACTCGAACAAGGACGTCGAGCACATCAAGGCGCTCGACCCGCTGCTGGTCGGCCGCGCGCACGTGGTCTACGAGCGCGGCGAGCGCGCCAGCGGCGCGATCCTCTAGAAAGGCGGCGCGCTCTCGAAACGCATCGGCCGCGTATCGAGCGGGTGCGCGAAGGCCAGCGCGCTGGCGTGCAGCAGCAGGCGTGGCGCGGCGGCGGCGGTGTGTTCGTCCGCGTAGAGCGTGTCCCCGAGGATCGGGTGGCCGATCGCCGCCAGATGCACGCGCAGCTGGTGCGAGCGGCCGGTGAGCGGTTCCAGCGCGAGCCGGGTGCGGCCCGGTTCGCGCACCAGCACGCGCCAGCGCGTCAGAGAGGGTTTGCCGGTGTCACGATCCACCTTCTGCCGCGGCCGGTTGGGCCAGTCGGCCGCCAGCGGCAGGTCGATCTCGCCGGCCTGGTCCGCCAGCTCGCCGCTCACCACCGCCACGTAGGTCTTGCCGACGTCCCGCTGCGCGAAGGCGCGGCCGAGGCGGCGCTGCGCCTCGATGCCGCGCGCGAACAGCACCAGTCCCGAGGTGGCCATGTCGAGCCGGTGCACCACCAGCGCGTCGGGCACGGACCCGCGCACGCGGTGCCAAAGGCAGTCGTGCAGTTCGACCGGGCGGCCGGGCACGGTGGGCAGCCCGGCCGGCTTGTCGGCCACGATCAAGGCGTCGTCGAGGTGCAGGATCACGACGCGGGCTCCACCAACCGGTCACGACGCGCCAGCGCCGGGAACCACTTCGCCCACAGCGCGGCGATCGCCATCGAGCCCAGGCCGCCGAGCACCACCGAGCCCACCGGCCCGAGCAACGCCGCTGTCACGCCCGACTCGAACTCGCCGAGCTGGTTGGACGCACCGATGAACACCGAGTTGACCGCGCTGACGCGGCCGCGCATCGCATCGGGCGTCTCCAGCTGGACGAGCGACTGGCGGATCACCACGCTGATCATGTCGGCCGCGCCGGAGACGGCCAGCAGGGCGATCGACAGCCACAGCACGGTCGACAGGCCGAAGCCCAGCGTGGCCGCGCCGTACACGCCCACAGCCGCCAGCAGCACCGTGCCGGCGCGGCGCTGGATCGGCCAGCGCGACAGCGCCAGCGCCATCGCCAGTGCCCCCACCGCTGGCGCGGCGCGCAGCAGGCCGAGGCCCCAGGGGCCGACGTGCAGGATGTCCTTGGCGAACATCGGCAGCAGTGCCGTCGCACCGCCGAGCAGCACGGCGAACAGGTCCAGCGAGATCGCGCCGAGCACCACGGGGCGGTGCCAGACGAAGCGCACGCCGGCCAGCAGCGTCTCCAGCGTGGCGCCCTGCGCCGGCGGCGGCACGTGGTGGTAGCGCACCGTGAGCACCAGCGCAGCGGCCAGCGCGAACAGCACGGCGCAGCTCGCGTACACCGCCGTTGCGCCGGCCACGTAGACGAAGCCGCCGATCGCCGGCCCGGCAATGATCGCGCCCTGCATGCCGGCCGAGCTGAAGGCCAGCGCGCGCGGCAGCACGGAAGGCGGCACCAGCAGCGGCGTGATCGACTGCTGCGCCGGCAGCTGGAAGGCCTTCGCGGTGCCGATGGCGATGGACAATCCCAGCAGCAGGCCGCGGCTGGCGAAGCCCTGCCAGGCGCCGAGCGCCAGCAGCACCGCCACCCCCACCTGCAGCGCCATGCAGGCGGCGAGGATGCGTGCGCGGTGGTGGCGGTCGAGCACATGGCCGGCCACCAGCACCAGCGCCAGCGAAGGCACGAACTGCATCAGGCCGACGAGGCCGAGGTCCCAGGCGCTGCCGGTCAGGTCGTACATCTGCCAGCCGATGGCCACCATCAGCATCTGGTTGGCGGCGGTGCCGGCCAGGCGCGCGAACCAGAAGCGCATGAACGCGCGGTGGCGCAGCAGCGAGTCGCTCAACGGGTAGAGGCTCCCTGCATTCGCGCCGAGGCGAGGCGGTGCACGCCCGGCCTGCCGCCCATCGTCGCGGCAATCAGTGCTGCGGCGACGTCGTGCGCCGCGATCGGCCGCACGCCCTTGGGCACCAGCGGCATCACCGGGTGAAGCAGCCGGCTCGCCCAGACCTCGCCGAAGCGCTCGGGCTGGCCGAGCGCGGCGCGGTCACCGAGCAGCAGCGAGGGCTGCGCGAACGTCACCTCGTCGTAGCCGAGCGCGGCGGCGTCGGCCTCCATCTCGCCCTTGACGCGGTTGTAGAACACCCGCGAGTCGCGATCCGCGCCGAGGGCCGAGACCACCGCCAGGCGCCTCGCGCCGGCTTCGCGCGCGGCACGCGCGATGGCGATCACGTGGCCGTGGTCGACCTGTCGGAAGGCCTGCTCCGAGCCGGCGGTCTTGATCGTCGTGCCCAGGGCGATGTAGACATCGTCCACCCGCGGCAGCCGCTTGAGGTGGGCGAAGTCGACCACGTGGAGTTCGAGCCGCGGGTGGGCGGCAATGCTCGGCGCGGCGCGGCGCAGCAGCACGTGCACATGGGCCACCGACGGGTGGTCGAGCAGTTGCTGCAGCAGCGCACGCCCCACCAGCCCGGTGGCGCCGGCGAGCAGCACGGAGCGGGGCAGGGCGGTGGACTTCTCCGTCATGCCCCGCATCTACCCTCAGCGCGGCTTGGGCTGGGTCAGGCGCGGCTGCGGCTTGCTGCCGCCACGGCGCGCATCGCCGCCGCGGCCCGGGGCCGGCGCAGCCGCACGGCCAGCACCCTGCGGCGGCACGTGGCCGCCGTGTGCGGGGCGTGGGGCGGCAGCGCGCGGCTCCTGCCGCGGCCGCTCGTGGTGGCGCTGCGGCTCGCCGCGCCCGCCACCACCGCCGCTGCCGCCACCACCACCGCCACGGTGCGGTGCGTGGTGGCGATGGCCACCGCGGCCGGCGCCTTCGCCGATCACCATGCGGCCGAGCACGATCGGCTCGGGCTTCTCGCCCGAGGGCGGCTCGAAGCCGGGCACCACTTCCTTCGGGATCTCGCGCTTGATAAGGCGCTCGATGTCGCGCAGGAAGATGTTCTCGTCCACGCACACCAGCGACACCGCCTCGCCCTGGGCGCCGGCGCGGCCGGTGCGGCCGATGCGGTGCACGTAGTCTTCCGGCACGTTGGGCAGCTCGAAGTTCACCACGTGGGGCAGCTGGTCGATGTCGATGCCGCGCGCAGCGATGTCGGTGGCCACCAGGCAGGTGAGGTCGCCGCTCTTGAAGTCGGCCAGGGCCTTGGTGCGTGCGCCCTGGCTCTTGTTGCCGTGGATCGCCATCGCCGTGATGCCCTGCTTGTTCAGGTACTCGGCCAGGCGGTTCGCGCCGTGCTTCATGCGCGTGAACACCAGCACTTGGTGCCAGTCGTTGCTCTTGATCAGGTGGCTGAGCAGCTCCTTCTTCATCTCGCGGCCCACCGGGTGCACCTTCTGCGCGATGGTGTCGGCGGTCTGGTTGCGCCGTGCCACCTCGATCAGCGCCGGCTGGTTGAGCAGCCGGTCGGCCAGGGCCTTGATCTCGTCGCTGAAGGTGGCGGAGAAGAGCAGGCTCTGCTTCTTCGCCGGCACGATGGCCAGCACCTTCTTGATGTCGTGGATGAAGCCCATGTCGAGCATGCGGTCGGCTTCGTCGAGCACGAAGATCTCGACGTGGCTCAGGTCCAGCGTGCGCTGGCCATGGTGGTCGAGCAGGCGGCCGGGCGTGGCCACGAGGATGTCGACGCCGCGCTTGAGGCGGTCGATCTGCGGCTGCATGCCGACGCCGCCGAACATCACCATGCTGGTCAGGCCGCTGTACTTGCCGTAGTGGCGCACGCTTTCCTCGACCTGCGCGGCGAGTTCGCGGGTGGGGGTGAGGATCAGCGCGCGGATCGGCACGCGGCCGCGCGCGTCCTTCGGCGCCGGCCGGCTCATCAGGCGATGCAGCAGCGGCAGCGTGAAGCCGGCGGTCTTGCCGGTACCGGTCTGGGCGCCGGCCATCAGGTCGCCGCCGGCGAGCACGGCGGGAATCGCCTGCGCCTGGATCGGCGTGGGGGTCTCGTAGCCCTGTTCGCGTACGGCGCGCAGGAGCGGCTCGGCCAGGCCGAGGTCGGTGAATTTCATTCGGAGGGGCTCGATGCGAGCCGTTGTCGCGACCTGCTGCGGCCTACAAGGCCTGCACCAGTCGGAAGCCGCGGGGGCGTGGGAAGGATGTCGGTACGACGCGCGCCGCGGCGACTGGTCTCGCGGTGCAGGCCGAATTCTAGCCTGCACTGGTCGAGGGCATGGGCTGGCGGTCTTTCAGCCGCAGCCAGCCGCGGGCGACGCGGTAGATCGCCCACACGCCAAGCGCGAACATGCCCACTGCCCAGGTGGCGAAGCCGATGATCACCACGGCCAGCACGGCCGACACCGCCGCGACGATCAGCGCCCACAGCAGGGCCCACCAGAAGGTGCGGATCTGCCAGTCGAAGTGCGATTCGAGCCAGGTGCCGCGCGCCTCGCTGCGCTTCACGTAGTTGAGGATCACCGCGATGATCGACGGCCAGCCGAACAGGAACGAGCCGAGCACGCTGGCCGCGCCGAAGGCGCCGAGCGCCAGGCCCAGCGCATGCAGCGCATAGACGATGTGCGCGATGTTGACCAGCGAGGGCGGGGCGTCGAGCTGCGTGTTCATGCGGCCATCATGCCATCACGCCGGGGCCCCGTGCGCAGCAGCAGCCAGCCGGCGATGGCGAAGGGCACGCCCACCCAGGCCAGCCGGTCGAAGCCGACCCAGGCCGAGGCCGGGCCGCCGAGGGCCGCGCCCAGCGCCGTGCCGACGTAGAGCATCGAGCTGTTCAGCGACAGCAGGATGGGCGCCTGCGCCGGCGCCAGCGCGGCCAGGCGCGACTGCTGCGGGGTCATCATGCCGAAGCCGGCGACCCCCCAGGCCACGAACACCGCCACCAGCAGCGCATGGTGGCCACGCGTGAGCGGCACCAGCAGCATCATCGCCGCGAGCACGGTGAGCTGCACGGTCAGCGTGCGGCTCGCGCCGAAGCGGTCGTTGGCCCAGCCGCCGACGACCGTGCCGAGCACGCCCGACAGGCCGAACAGCATGAGCGTGACGCTCATCGCCTCGGTGGACATCGGCACCAGCGCCTGCAGCACCGGGCCGATGTAGGAGAACACGCAGAAGATGGCGACGAAGTACAGCAGCGTCAGCGCCAGCGCGCGCAGCACGTCGGCGCGGCGCAGCAGCGCGCCCAGGCCGGCGAAGCTCGCGCCGGGGGCGTCGATGTCGCGCGGCAACGCGACGGCCAGCACCACGCTGGCCAGCGCCGACAGCGCCGCCACCAGCGCCACCGGCCACTGCCAGCCGAAGCGCAGGCCCAGCCAGGCGCCCAGCGGCAGCCCGATCACATAGCTCAGGCTGATGCCGATGAACACCAGCGACAGGGCACGGCCTCGCCGCGCCGGCTCGACCAGCGCCACCGCGATGCCGGCAGCCACGGCGGTGAACACCGCCCCCAGCCCCATCAGCACGCGCCCGGCGAGCAGCGCGCCCAGGCTGCTGGCCAGGGCGCACAGGGCATTGCCCGCGGCGAACACGGCCAGCGAGACGCACAGCACCCGCTTGCGTGGCCAGCGGCCGGTCAACACCAGGGCCAAGGGCGCCAGCACCGCCGTGGCCAAGGCGTAGGCCGTCATCGCCTGGCCGGCCGCGGCCACGCTGACACCCAGCGAGTGCGCCAGCGGCGACAGGATGCCGCCGAGCACGAAGGCGCCAGTGCCGATCAGCAGGTTGCACAGCGCGAAGAGTCGGAGCAGAGGCGGCATGGGTGTCGGTCCACGAATGGTCGCGCATGCTGACAGATGCGCCGGCGACGTGCAGGCGGAAGCGTCGCTCGATGATGGAAGCGGGGAGTTCTCGCGGCGGGTGATGAAGGCGATCACTTGCCGTGCGAGCCGCGCTCGACGGGGTGTCCTGCGTGGTCCTTGTCCGCGGTCCAGGGTGTCTCTACAGTGGCTGACATCAAGAGCTCCAGGCTGCACGGCATGCAAGCATCGCTGGGCGAACTGATGGTTGAGCATTCCCCGGATGCACTGGTCGCGACCGACATGGCCGGATGCATCGTGGCCTGGAACCGGGCCGCCGAAACGACTTTCGGCTACGGCGCGGCCGAGGCGAAAGGCGCGCTCCTCGGCGACTTGATCGTGCCGCACGAATTGCGCGACGACGACGACGCCCTGCGGCGCGAAGCGCTGGATGGCGTGGCCATGCGGCATGAGGTGCTTCGCCATCGCAAGGACGGCGTGCCGCTGTACGTGAACTGCAGTGTCAGCGCGTTGCGCCGCCAGGCGGACGCCGAGCCGCAGCTGGTGATGCACATGAGCGACGTCACCGGCCTGCGCGCGCGACGCGACGCCGAGTTCGTCCGCGCGCGTTTCCAGGCCGTGCTCGATCGCGCTCCCGACGCCATCGTGATCGTCAACGGCACCGGCCGGATCGTGCTCTTCAACGCGCAGGCACAGTCGATGTTCGGCCACGAGGCGGCGGCTGCGCTGGGCGAGCCGATCGAGATGCTGCTGCCGGTGCGCCTGCAGCAGCCGCACCTGGGCCAGCGCGTCGGGTACCTGGGGGCGCCGCGCATGCGCGCCATGGGTGAAGGGCGCGAGCTCCACGGGCTGCGGGCCGGCGGCGAGGAGTTTCCCGTCGAGATCAGCCTCAGCCCGATCGAGACCGAGGCCGGACGGCTGGTGATGAGCGCGATCCGCGACATCAGCGAGCGCAAGCGTTTCGAGTTGGCGCTTCGCGAGAAGAACCTCGAACTGGAGCGCGCGAACCAAGCCAAGGATCGCTTCCTGGCGACCATGAGCCACGAACTGCGCACGCCGCTGAACGCGATCATCGGCTTCACCGGCCTGATGCTGATGAAGCTGCCGGGCCCGCTCACGGCCGACCAGGAAAAGCAGCTCGGCCTCGTGCAGGCCAGCGGCAAGCACCTGCTGTCGCTGATCAACGACCTGCTCGAGATCGG
>NZ_JBFXIO010000170.1:0-10361 GCF_050175855.1 Piscinibacter sp. | reverse complement strand
CGCCGCCGAACTTGCTCGACAGCACCGTCGTGATCGCCGCCGTCAGCGTCGTCTTGCCATGGTCCACGTGACCAATCGTCCCCACGTTCACGTGCGGCTTGGTCCGCTCGAATTTGCCTTTTGCCATTTTCAGAACTCCGTGTTCAAAGAGCGTTGTCCAGTGCGAGGTTTAAGGTCTCCGGCGGCCCGCTGATTCGCCTGCCACTGGCAGCAGACGGCGGCGCGCCGAAGACCGGCTTGTGTTGCTTACTTGCTGCGTGCGGTGATGATCGCGTCGGCGACGTTCTTCGGAGCCTCGGCGTAGTGCTTGAACTCCATCGTGTACGTCGCGCGGCCCTGGGACATCGAGCGCAGCGTGGTCGAGTAGCCGAACATCTCGGACAGCGGCACCTCGGCCTTGATGACCTTGCCGCCGCCGGGCATGTCGTCCATGCCCTGCACCATGCCGCGACGGGACGACAGGTCGCCCATCACCGAGCCCGCGTAGTCTTCCGGCGTCTCGACTTCCACGGCCATCATCGGCTCGAGGATCACCGGGCTGGCCTTGCGGCAGGCTTCCTTGAAGCCCATCGACGCGGCCATCTTGAACGCGTTCTCGTTCGAGTCCACTTCGTGGTACGAGCCGAAGGTCAGCGTGACCTTGACGTCGACCACCGGGTAGCCGGCCAGCACGCCGTTCGGCAGCGTGTCGATCACGCCCTTCTCGACCGCGGGGATGAACTCGCGCGGCACCACGCCGCCCTTGATGGCGTCGACGAACTCGAAGCCCTTGCCCGGCTCCTGCGGCTCGACCGTGAAGACGACGTGGCCGTACTGGCCCTTGCCGCCCGACTGGCGCACGAACTTGCCTTCGACGTCGGTCGCAGTCTTGCGGATCGTCTCGCGGTAGGCCACCTGCGGCTTGCCGACGTTGGCTTCCACGCCGAACTCGCGCTTCATGCGGTCGACGATGATCTCCAGGTGCAGCTCGCCCATGCCGGAGATGATGGTCTGGCCGGACTCCTCGTCGGTGCGCAGGCGGAACGAAGGATCTTCGGCAGCCAGGCGGCTGAGGGCCACGCCCATCTTCTCCTGGTCGGCCTTGGTCTTCGGCTCCACGGCCTGCGAAATCACAGGCTCAGGGAAGATCATCTTCTCGAGAGTGATCACGTGCTCGGGGTCGCACAGCGTCTCGCCGGTGGTCACGTCCTTCAGGCCCACGCAGGCAGCGATGTCGCCGGCCAGGATCTCCTTGATCTCTTCACGCTGGTTGGCGTGCATCTGCAGGATCCGGCCGATGCGCTCCTTCTTGCCGCGGATCGGGTTGAAGACGGAGTCGCCCGACTTCAGCACGCCCGAGTACACGCGCACGAAGGTCAGCTGACCGACGTACGGGTCGGTCATCAGCTTGAACGCCAGCGCGGCGAACTTCTCGTTGTCGTCGGCCTTGCGGACGACTTCCTTGTCGTCCTCGTCGGTGCCCGGCACCGGCGGGATGTCCACCGGCGAGGGCAGGAAGTCGATCACCGCGTCGAGCATGCGCTGAACGCCCTTGTTCTTGAAGGCGGTGCCGCACAGCATCGGCTGGATCTCGGTGGCGATCGTGCGGGTGCGCAGGCCCTGCTTGATCTCTTCCTCGGTCAGCTCGCCGGTCTCGAGGTACTTGTTCATCAGGTCCTCGGAGGCTTCGGCAGCGGCCTCGATCATGTTCTCGCGCCACTTCTGGCACTCGGCCTCGAGATCGGCCGGGATCGGGCCGTACTCGAACTTCATGCCCTGGCTGGCCTCGTCCCAGACGATAGCCTTCATCTTGAACAGATCGACGACGCCGACGAAGTTCTCCTCGGCGCCGATCGGCACCACGATGGGCACGGGGTTGGCCTTCAGGCGCGCCTTCATCTGGTCGTAGACCTTGAAGAAGTTGGCGCCAGTGCGGTCCATCTTGTTGACGAACGCCAGGCGCGGCACCTTGTACTTGTTGGCCTGGCGCCAGACGGTCTCGGACTGCGGCTGCACGCCGCCGACCGCGCAGTACACCATGCAGGCGCCGTCGAGCACGCGCATCGAGCGCTCCACCTCGATGGTGAAGTCGACGTGACCCGGGGTGTCGATGATGTTGAAGCGGTGCTCCGGATAGGACAGGTCCATGCCCTTCCAGAAGCAGGTGGTGGCCGCCGACGTGATGGTGATGCCGCGCTCCTGCTCCTGCTCCATCCAGTCCATGGTGGCCGCGCCGTCGTGCACCTCACCAATCTTGTGGTTCACGCCGGTGTAGTAGAGGATGCGCTCGGTGGTCGTCGTCTTGCCGGCGTCGATGTGAGCCGAGATGCCGATGTTGCGATAGCGCTCGATGGGGGTCTTGCGGGCCATGGTTCACTCCAAATACTTGGGCCGCCAGCGGGTCAGGGTTGACCCGTAAGGCGGCCGAGAGATTGCTGCGTGCGGAAGGTCAGAAGCGGAAGTGCGAGAAGGCCTTGTTCGCTTCGGCCATGCGGTGCACTTCGTCGCGCTTCTTCATCGCGCCGCCGCGGCCCTCGACGGCCTCCAGCAGCTCGTTGGCCAGGCGCTGGGCCATCGACTTCTCGCCGCGCTTGCGCGCCGATTCCTTCAGCCAGCGCATCGCGAGGGCGACGCGGCGGACGGGGCGGACTTCCACGGGAACTTGGTAGTTCGCACCGCCGACGCGGCGGGACTTCACTTCGACCATCGGCTTGATGTTGTTCAGCGCGACGTTGAAGATCTCCAGGGGATCCTTGCCGGACTTCTTCTCGACCTGGTCGAGGGCACCGTAGATGATGCGCTCGGCGACGGCCTTCTTGCCGGACTCCATGATCACGTTCATGAACTTGGAGAGTTCGACCGAACCGAACTTCGGATCAGGCAGGATCTCGCGCTTGGGTACTTCGCGACGACGTGGCATTTCAATCTTCCTTCGTTTGCTTCAGTTGGCGTCGGCTTGCGCCGCCCGCCGCGAAGGGCCATCAGGACCCTTCACTTACATGACCGGATTTCACCGGCCTCGTGTGACGCCGAGGCGTCAGGCCTTCTTCGGACGCTTGGCGCCGTACTTCGAACGCGCCTGCTTGCGATCCTTGACGCCCTGCAGGTCGAGCGAGCCGCGCACGATGTGATAGCGCACGCCCGGCAGGTCCTTGACGCGACCGCCGCGCACGAGCACCACCGAGTGCTCCTGCAGGTTGTGGCCTTCGCCGCCGATGTACGAAATCACCTCGAAGCCGTTGGTCAGGCGCACCTTGGCGACCTTGCGCAGGGCGGAGTTCGGCTTCTTCGGCGTCGTGGTGTACACGCGCGTGCAGACGCCGCGGCGCTGCGGGCAATCCTGCATCGCCGGCGATTTGGACTTCGTGACCTCGACCTGGCGGCCGTGGCGCACGAGCTGGTTGATGGTTGGCATGGTTTGACTTGTTCCCGTGTGAAGTCAGATTCGTTTCATTCCGGGAGAAGCCGAGCGCCCGGTTGTGAAGCCTGGCCCGAGGCCGCGTGTGGGAGGCTGCTGTGAGCCGTCCCCGCGGTGAGCCGCCCGACAAAGAGCGCAGCAGAATCTGCCGAAAAGCCCGCGATTATATTCGGGCCAACCCACCCCTGCAAGGTCGCCCCCCTGATCCGACCCGATGTACGACCGCCAAGCCAGAACGCTCGTTCTTGACACCAACGTGGTGCTCGACTGGCTGGTGTTCAGAAACCCGGCCGCTGCCCCCCTCGTGGCGACGCTGACCGATGGCGGCTGGCGCTGGTACGTCACGGCGGATATGCGCGCCGAGCTTGAGCAGGTGCTCACTTATCCATCGATCAACAGCTGGCAGCCCGATTGCGAGGCAGTGTGGGCCACCTGGGCACGCTGGGCGGTCGTGGTCGCCGCCGTTCCGGCCGCGCTGTCCGCCCCCTTGCGCTGCACCGACCCCGACGATCAGAAGTTCATCGATCTCGCGCTGCAGCTCGGCGGCGCCACGCTGCTCAGCCGCGACCGCGCCGTGCTCAAGCTCGCCCGCCGCGCGCGGCCACTCGGCGTGGAGATCCTGACGCCGGAACGCTGGGTGCCATGAAGAAGGGGCGGCTCGCGGCCGCCCCTCGATCACACCGGCCCCGCAGGGCCAGGCCTTCGATCACTCGCCGGTTTCGCCCGACGCTGCCGAGGCGGCATCGACCTGCGCCATCTGCACGGCGGCCAGTTCCTCGGCCTCCTGCATCGCGATGGCGCGGCGCTCGGCGTCGTCCATGGCTTCCTTGGCCTTGCGAGCCTCGTGGAAGGCCATGCCGGTGCCCGCCGGGATCAGGCGGCCGACGATGACGTTCTCCTTCAGACCACGGAGTTCGTCGCGCTTGCCCATGATCGCGGCTTCGGTGAGCACGCGGGTCGTCTCCTGGAACGAGGCGGCCGAGATGAAGCTGTCGGTCGACAGCGACGCCTTGGTGATGCCCAGCAGCACGTCGGCGTGCGTGGCCGGGATCTTGCCCTCGGCCAGCATGCGGTCGTTGGTGTCCAGCAGTTCCGACCGCTCGACCTGCTCGCCGGCGATGTAAGCCGTGTCGCCCGGGTTGACGATCTGCACGCGGCGCAGCATCTGGCGAACGATCACCTCGATGTGCTTGTCGTTGATCTTCACGCCCTGCAGGCGGTAGACATCCTGCACCTCGTCGACGATGTAGCGCGCCAGTTCCTCGATGCCCAGCAGGCGCAGGATGTCCTGCGGATCGGCCGGACCGTCGACGATCAGCTCGCCCTTGTTCACCACCTGGCCTTCGTGCACCAGGATGTTCTTCTCCTTGGGCACGAGCTCCTCGTACACCTTGCCGTCCGGATCGGTGATCTGCAGGCGAACCTTGCCCTTGGTCTCCTTGCCGAACGACACCGTGCCGGTGATCTCGGCCAGCGTGCCCTTGTCCTTCGGTGAACGCGCCTCGAACAGCTCGGCCACGCGCGGCAGACCGCCGGTGATGTCGCGGGTCTTCTGGCCTTCGACCGGGATGCGCGCGAGCACTTCGCCGGGGGCGAGGTCCTGGCCGTCGCGGATCTGGATCAGCGCGCCGACCTGGAAGCCGATCGTCACCGAGTGGTCGGTGCCGGGGATCTTCACCTCGTTGCCGGCGGCATCCAGCAGCTTGACCTGCGGACGCACCACCTTGGCCGCGCCGCGACGCTTCGGGTCGATCACCACCAGCGTCGACAGGCCGGTGACCTCGTCGACCTGCTTGGCAACGGTGACGCCTTCCTCGACGTTCTCGAACTTCGCCTTGCCGGCGAACTCGGTGATGATCGGGCGGGTCAGCGGATCCCAGTTGGCCAGCACGGTGCCTGCCTTGATCTGCTGGTCGGGCTTGACCGACAGCAGCGCGCCGTACGGCACCTTGTGGCGCTCGCGCTCGCGGCCGTGCTGGTCGGAGATGATGATCTCGCCGGAACGAGAGATCACCACCAGCTCGCCCTTGCCGTTGGTCACGTAGCGCATCGTGGCGTTGAAGCCGATCAGGCCGTCGCTCTTCGCGTCGACGCTGGAGGCCACCGCCGCACGCGAGGCCGCACCACCGATGTGGAACGTACGCATCGTCAGCTGCGTGCCCGGCTCGCCGATCGACTGCGCCGCGATCACGCCCACCGCTTCGCCGCGGTTGACGATGCCGCCGCGGCCGAGGTCGCGGCCGTAGCACTTGGCGCACAGGCCGAAGCGCGTGCCGCAGGTCAGCGCGGTGCGCACCTTGACCTCGTCGACACCCGCCGCTTCCAGCACGTCGAGCGCATCCTCGTCGAGCATCTCGCCGCCCTTGAGCAGCACTTCCTGCGTCTCGGGGTGCAGCACTTCGACGGCCGTGACACGGCCGAGCACGCGGTCGCGCAGCGACTCGATCACCTCGCCGCCTTCGACCAGCGCGCGAGTGTTCATGCCGTTCTCGGTGCCGCAGTCGTCCTCGGTGATCACGAGGTCTTGCGTCACGTCGACCAGGCGGCGCGTCAGGTAGCCGGAGTTCGCGGTCTTCAGCGCCGTGTCGGCCAGGCCCTTTCGGGCGCCGTGCGTCGAGATGAAGTACTGCAGAACGTTCAGGCCTTCGCGGAAGTTCGCCGTGATCGGCGTCTCGATGATCGAGCCGTCCGGCTTGGCCATCAGGCCACGCATGCCGGCCAGCTGGCGGATCTGCGCCGCGGAACCGCGCGCGCCGGAGTCGGCCATCATGTAGATGGAGTTGAACGACTCCTGGTCGACTTCGCGGCCGTTGCGGTCCTGCACCTTCTGCTTGGCGAGCTGGGCCATCATGACCTTGCCCACCTCGTCACCGGTCTTGCCCCAGATGTCGACGACCTTGTTGTAGCGCTCGCCGGCGGTCACCAGGCCCGAGACGTACTGCTGCTCGATCTCCTTGACCTCCTTCTCGGCGCGCTCGATCAGGCCGTGCTTCTCCTTCGGCACCAGCATGTCGTCGATGGCGATCGAGATGCCGGCGCGCGTGGCCAGGCGGAAGCCGTTCTGCAGCAGCTTGTCGGCGAAGACCACGGTCTCCTTCAGGCCGCACTTGCGGAAGCTCGCGTTGATGAGGCGCGAGATTTCCTTCTTCTTCAGCGCCTTGTTGATGTTGCTGAAGGGCAGGCCCTTGGGCAGGATCTCCGACAGCAGTGCACGGCCCACGGTGGTGTCGACGAGCTTGGTCTCCGGCACGAACTCGCCGGTATCCTTGTTCTTCGTCCACTCGGTCAGGCGCACGCTGATCTTCGCGGTGATCTCGACCTGGCCGTTGTCCAGCGCACGCTGCACTTCGGCGATGTCGGAGAAGATGATGCCCTCACCCTTGCCGTTGATGCGCTCGCGGGTGGCGTAGTACAGGCCCAGCACCACGTCCTGCGACGGCACGATGGAGGGCTCGCCGTTGGCCGGGAACAGCACGTTGTTGGTCGCCAGCATCAGCGTGCGGGCTTCCATCTGCGCCTCGATCGACAGCGGCACGTGCACGGCCATCTGGTCGCCGTCGAAGTCGGCGTTGAACGCCGAGCACACCAGCGGGTGCAGCTGGATCGCCTTGCCTTCGATCAGCACCGGCTCGAACGCCTGGATGCCCAGGCGGTGCAGCGTCGGCGCACGGTTCAGGAGCACCGGGTGCTCCTTGATGACCTCTTCGAGGATGTCCCACACCACCGGCGTGCCGGATTCGACTTCCTTCTTCGCCGCCTTGATGGTGGTGGCGATGCCCATCGCCTCCAGGCGCGAGAAGATGAACGGCTTGAACAGCTCCAGCGCCATCAGCTTGGGCAGGCCGCACTGGTGCAGCTTGAGTGTCGGGCCGACCACGATGACCGATCGGCCCGAGTAGTCGACGCGCTTGCCCAGCAGGTTCTGGCGGAAGCGGCCGCTCTTGCCCTTGATCATGTCGGCCAGCGACTTCAGCGCGCGCTTGTTCGCGCCGGTCATGGCCTTGCCGCGGCGGCCGTTGTCGAGCAGGCTGTCGACGGCTTCCTGCAGCATGCGCTTCTCGTTGCGCACGATGATCTCCGGCGCCTTCAGCTCCAGCAGCCGCGCGAGGCGGTTGTTGCGGTTGATGACGCGGCGGTACAGGTCGTTCAGGTCGGACGTGGCGAAGCGGCCGCCATCCAGCGGCACCAGCGGGCGCAGGTCCGGCGGCAGCACCGGCAGCACCTCCATCACCATCCAGCTCGGCTTGATGCCCGACTTCTTGAAGGCTTCCATCACCTTCAGGCGCTTGGAATTCTTCTTGACCTTCAGCTCGCTGCCGGTCATGTCGTTGCGCAGCTTGTCGATCTCGACGTCGAGGTCGATCTCCTCGAGCAGCTTCTTGATGCCCTCGGCGCCCATCAGCGCGATGAACTCGTCACCGTACTCGGTACGCTTGGCGTCGTAGTCGTCCTCGCTCATGATGCTGAACTTCTTCAGCGGGGTCATGCCGGGGTCGACGACCACGTAGGCTTCGAAGTACAGCACGCGCTCGATGTCGCGCAGCGTCATGTCGAGCACCAGGCCCAGACGCGACGGCAGCGACTTCAGGAACCAGATGTGCGCGCAGGGCGCGGCCAGGTCGATGTGACCCATGCGCTCGCGGCGCACCTTGGTCTGCGTGACCTCGACGCCGCACTTCTCGCAGATCACGCCACGGTGCTTCAGGCGCTTGTACTTGCCGCACAGGCACTCGTAATCCTTGATCGGGCCGAAGATCTTGGCGCAGAACAGGCCGTCGCGTTCCGGCTTGAACGTACGGTAGTTGATGGTCTCCGGCTTCTTCACCTCGCCGAATGACCAGGAGCGAATCTTCTCGGGGGAGGCCAGTCCGATCTTGATGGCATCGAAATGCTCATCAGGGGTGAACTGGCGGAACAGATCAAGCAAACCCTTCATGTTCTGTTTCCTTCCTTCTTAGTTGCGCTCGAGCTCGATGTCGATGCCGAGCGAACGGATTTCCTTGACCAGCACGTTGAACGACTCCGGCATGCCGGCCTCGATCGAGTGCTCACCCTTGACGATGTTCTCGTACACCTTGGTGCGGCCGTTCACGTCGTCGGACTTGACGGTCAGCATCTCCTGCAGGATGTACGAGGCGCCGTAGGCCTCGAGCGCCCACACTTCCATCTCGCCGAAGCGCTGGCCGCCGAACTGCGCCTTGCCGCCCAGCGGCTGCTGCGTGACCAGGCTGTACGGGCCGGTCGAGCGGGCGTGCATCTTGTCGTCCACCAAGTGGTGCAGCTTCAGCACATGCATGTAGCCGACCGTGACGGGGCGCTCGAATGCCTCGCCGGTGCGGCCGTCGTGCAGCGTGGCCTGGGTGCGCGTCGCGGTCAGGCCCTTGGCCTTGGCGATGTCGTCCGGGTAGGCGAGCTTGAGCATCGCGCGGATCTCTTCCTCGGCCGCACCGTCGAACACCGGCGTCGCGAACGGCACGCCCTTGCTCAGGTTGGCGGCCATCTCGAGGATCTCGGCGTCGGACAGGTTGTCCAGCTTCTCGGTCTTGCCGCCCGACTTGTTGTACAGCTCGTCGAGGAACTTGCGCAGTTCGGCCACCTTGGCCTGCTGCTGCAGCATGTCACCGATGCGCTGGCCGATGCCCTTGCCGGCCCAGCCCAGGTGCACTTCCAGCACTTGGCCGACGTTCATGCGCGAGGGCACGCCCAGCGGGTTCAGCACGATGTCGCACGGGGTGCCATCGGCCATGTAGGGCATGTCCTCGACCGGAACGATCTTCGAGACCACACCCTTGTTGCCGTGGCGGCCGGCCATCTTGTCGCCGGGCTGCAGGCGGCGCTTGACGGCGAGGTACACCTTCACCATCTTCAGCACGCCGGCGGGCAGCTCGTCGCCCTGCGTCAGCTTCTTGCGCTTCTCCTCGAAGGCGAGGTCGAAGCTGTGGCGCGTCTGCTCGAGCGAGTTCTTGATCGATTCGAGCTGGTTGGCCACATCGTCGTCGGCCGGGCGGATGTCGAACCAGTGGTACTTCTCGACCGAGGCGAGGTAGGCCTTGTCGATGGTCGTGCCCTTGGCGATCTTCTGCGGGCCGCCATTGGCGACCTTGCCCACCAGCAGCTTCTCGATCCGGTCGAAGGCGTCGGCCTCGACGATGCGCAGTTGGTCGTTCAGGTCGAGGCGGTAGCGCTTGAGCTCGTCGTCGATGATCTGCTGGGCGCGCTTGTCGCGCGGGATGCCTTCGCGGGTGAACACCTGCACGTCGATGACGGTGCCGCTGGTGCCCTGGTCGACACGCAGCGAGGTGTCCTTCACGTCGGACGCCTTCTCGCCGAAGATCGCGCGCAGCAGCTTCTCTTCCGGCGTCAGCGTGGTCTCGCCCTTGGGCGTGACCTTGCCGACCAGCGTGTCGCCGGGCCCGACCTCGGCGCCGACATACACGATGCCCGACTCGTCGAGGCGGGCCAGCTGCTGCTCCGACAGGTTCGGGATGTCGCGGGTGATTTCCTCGGCGCCCAGCTTGGTATCGCGCGCCATCACCACCAGCTCCTCGATGTGGATCGAGGTGTAGCGGTCGTCGGCCACGACACGTTCGCTGATGAGGATCGAGTCCTCGAAGTTGTAGCCGTTCCAGGGCATGAACGCGACCAGCATGTTCTGGCCGAGTGCCAGTTCACCGATGTCGGTGGAGGCACCGTCGGCGATGATGTCCTCGGCCGCGACCACGTCACCGCGCTTGACGATCGGGCGCTGGTGGATGTTCGTGTTCTGGTTGGAACGCTGGTACTTGATCAGGTTGTAGATGTCGACGCCGACCTCGCCCGCCACCGTCTCCGCGTCGTTCACACGGATCACGATGCGGTTGGTGTCGACGTAGTCGACCACGCCGCCGCGGCGCGCGGCCACGACCGTGCCCGAGTCCTTCGCGGCCACGCGCTCGACGCCCGTGCCGACCAGCGCCTTCTCGGG
>NZ_JBFXIO010000169.1:0-10407 GCF_050175855.1 Piscinibacter sp. | reverse complement strand
CTTGCCGGTGGCCGTCAGCGCCAGCGCCTTCGGACCGCGCGTGAACAGGGGCGTGCCCAGCAGTTCCTCCAGCGCGGCGATGCGCTTGCCCACCGCGCTGGCGGTGACGTCGAGTTCGTCGGCGGCGCGCTCGAAGCTGCCCAGCCGTGCCGCCGCCTCGAAGGCACGCAGGCCGTCGATGGAAGGAAAGCGGACATCGGGCGAAGTGGCCATGGCGGCATTGTCGCCAAGGCCGGGGGGCGAATCAGTTCCGCCGGTGCCGCGGCGCGAAGTTGAGCTGGCCGCTGACCGCGACGGGCGACGCGCCCGACTCGGCGCGCAGCGGGGCCTGCTCCTGCAGCTGGTCGGGATGCCACAGCGTCAGCTGGACCAGTCCGTCCGGCACGGCCTCGATGCGCGCCACGCCGGTGGCGTCGGTCTTGCCGAACCAGGGCGTGGGGCTCACGTACACCTGGCCGCGCATCGACGAATGCAGGTGGCAGCCCAGCGCGATCGGGCCGGGCTGCTCGACCTTCACGTCCGCCTGCGTCATGCCGCTCTTCTTGCGCGGCGTGGCGTGTGGGTTCTGGTAGTCGTCCTCGGCCTGGCGGGCGGCGCCTGCGGCCGCGTCCAGGCGCAGCTCGAAGTTCTGGGCCGGCGACACGGCGCCCAGCGGTCCGCTGGGCTGCGAACGCACGTGGTGGTCGTAGCCGTCACGGTTGACGAAGCGCAGCGTGCTGCCGGCCGGCACGACGGTCAGGAAGGGCTGGAACTTCAGCCCCTGCTGCACGATGGTGGCCGTCACCGGCGCGGCGGTGACGGCTGGACGGATCGGCATGTCGACCAGCACCACCACGTCGGGCGCCGGTCTGCCATCCTTGTCGTTCACGGTGACGGTCAGCGTGCCGGCCTGCGCGGCCAGGGCCGACGTGGCCAGCCCGAGACAGATCAGGCTTCTCTTCATGCAGCGCCCTCCAGGCGAGTCGGGGGTGGCAGGAGCGGCAGCGCTGCCCTTGCCGGAGCTGCATTGTGCGCTGGGGCGGCGCCGCCACGTTCAGTGGGGATCGGCCTGGGCGAACAGCGGCAGTTCGTACAGCGGCGGCGATTCCTCGACCTTCGGCGGCGCATCGGGCAGCGGCGCGACCGGCGCCACCAGGTCGCTCAGCCTGGCCAGCGTGCCGGCGCGCACGCCGAGCAGGCGCAGCCGGCGCGTCAGGTCGATGCGCTTGAGACACTCGCCGGCGGCGCGGCGGATGGTGCGTGCGTCCATGGTGTGGGCACTCAGGGTGAGGTCGCGCGTGACCGACTTGAAGTCGTCGAAGCGCAACTTGATGCCGATGGTCTTGCTGGCGTAGCCCTTGCGGGCCAGGTCGCCGGCGAGCTCGACGCACAGGTCGGTGAAGATCGCCGACAGCGTGGCGCGGTCGCGCACGGCATGCAGGTCGCGCTCGAAGGTGGTTTCGCGGCTGATCGACACCGGCTCGCTGTAGGTCACCACCTCGCGATCATCCCGCCCGTGAGCGACCTCGTGCAGCCAGCGCCCGTAGTTGGCGCCGAAGTGCTGCACCAGGAAAGCCGGGTCGGCCGCGGCGATGTCGCCCACGGTGTGCAGGCCGAGCCCGGCGAGCTTCTCGCTGGCCTTCGGGCCGATGCCGTTGACCTTGCGCGCGGCCAGCGGCCAGATGCGCGCCGGGATGTCCTCGAAGCCGAGCAGCGTCAGCCCGTCGGGCTTGTCGAGCTCGGAGCACAGCTTGGACAGCAGCTTGTTCGGTGTGATGCCGATCGAGCAGGTGAGGCCGGTGGCGGTGAACACTGCTTCCTTCAGCCGCCGGCCCACGGCGAGCCCGGCGTCGTCGAGCGCACCGGGCACCTCGGTCAGGTCGATGTAGATCTCGTCGATGCCGCGGTCCTCGACTCTCGGCGCAATCTCGCGCACCGCCGCCTTGAACAGCCGCGAGTAGCGGCGGTACTCGTCGAAGTCGACGGGCAGCAGGATGGCGTCGGGCGCGAGCTGGGCCGCCTTCATCGTGCCCATGGCCGAGAACACGCCCAGCGCGCGCGCCTCGTAGGTGCTGGTGGTGATGACGCCGCGGCCGGTGTAGTCGCGCAGCCGCGCGAAACGGCGCGTGCGGTCGGGCAGGGTCTCGGGCTGGTGGCGACGGCCACCGCCGATCACCACCGGCAGCCCGCGCAGCTCCGGATAGCGCAGCAGTTCGACGGACGCGTAGAACGCATCCATGTCGAGGTGGGCGATCAGGCGACGATGGGGCGACGCTTCGCCCAGGCTGTACATGCATACAGCATAGCCAGCGAACCCTCCGGCGGCAAGCGCCGGCCGGGCAGGGGAGTCAGGCCTGGATGGCGCCGCCGCGCAGGCCGCGGTCGGCGCTGCCTTGCGGCGAGTAGACGCTGGCCGCGTCGCGCGGCATCAGCACGTCCATGGCGCGGTCGAGCGCGGCGGTGGCGCGCGACAGCGATTCGCGCTGCGCCGCCACCAGGCCGCTGGTGCGGGCCAGGCGCTGGCGCAGGGCAGGGGAGACCGGCCCGCGCTTGGCGGCCAGCGCGAACAGGTCGACGGCACGGGTCAGCGCCCGGTGCAGTTCTCCGGCCTGCTGCTCGATGGCGTCGGCGTCGTTGGCGAGCAGGGCCTCGCCCAGCGCGCCCAGGCGCTCGTCGACGGCGGTCAGTGCCGCGTCGAGGCGGGTGTCGGGCTGGGCGTTCGGGCCGTTGTCGGTCATGCGGCGCTCAGCGCTGCACCTTGCCCAGCAGTTCCTGGGCGTTGGCGATCAGCTTGTCGGCGATCAGTTCGGCGTTGACCTGATAGGTGCCGTTGGCGATCGCCTGGGAGATGCGGTCGACCTTCTCGGCGTCGAAATCGGCGCTGCTCGGGTTGGCCATCAGGTTGGCCGCGCTGGAGAGCTCGACCTTCGCGCTCGGATCGGCGGCCGCGCCGGCGACGCCGGCCTGGCGTGCCGTCTCCGCCGCACCCTTGGCGGGCGTGGCGGCGTTCTCGGTCGCGACGACGTTGCGTTTGTCTGCAGGGTTGCCGATCTTCATGGTGTTCTCCCGATGGAGGAGCCGGGGCGTTCCGCGGCTTGCATGTCCGGGTTATCGGAGACGCCGGGCGTGACTTTAGGCTCTTTTCGCAGCCCTCCCTCGTTCATGGGGGTGAAGCCCGTCACGGATTCACCTCCACCAGACGCTCGCCGACGGCTTCGGCCGTCAGGATGCGCCCACTTTCGGTACGAATGCGCACTGGCTGGCCTTCGACGCCAGCCGTCAGTGCCTGGCCAGCGCCTGCCACGCGGAAGCCGGGGCCCTGGGCCACCACCTGCACCGTCTCGCCGGCGGCGAACCACTGGCGCGCCTTCAGATGGTTCTGGCGCAGGCTGCGGCCAGCGGACACGGGCCGCTCCAGCGTGCGGCCGACGGCCTGCTCGGGCGAAACCAGGGCGGCCGCGCTGTCTTCGGCCAGATCCACTTCTTCTTGAGCCAGGTCAGCCTCGGCGATGACCGTGCCGGCGGGCAGGGCGCGGCTGGCGACCAGGGCCTTCGCGTACACCTTCACCGTCACCGGCAGGAAGACGTTCCAGCGCGTCGGCCCGCTCGCGCAGCGCAGGCCGATGCGCGTGCGGCCCCACAGCCGCGCGTTGGCCGGCAGGTAGGGCTGGATCTCGTTGCAGGGGGCGAGCTTCAGGCGCGGGTCGAGCGAGCCGACCTCCACCTCCACCCGCGTGCCGTTGGCAGCCAGCAGCGAGGTGCTGGCGAACTGGCGGGCCTGCTGCTGCAGCCCCGACTCGACCGCCCGCGCGGGCGCGGCCAGAACGCCAGCGGCCCACGCCAGCAGCGTGAGGATCAGCCAGGAACGGCAGGTCAAAGCCCAGGAGTGCATGTGATCACTGTAGGGCGGGGCCGTCCAGCCCAAGGGCGCGAAATGGCGCGGGAACACGGCGCTTATCCGGCTCATGTCCGCCACCCGGCTGAACAGAATCCTCACACAAGCCCTTACAGGACGAGCCACCATGCTGAACCGCCTCACCGCATCGCTGGATTTCCACGGCCAGGCGCTCACCCTGCGCTCGGAGCGGCAGCGCCTGCTGGCCAGCAACATCGCCAACGCCGACACGCCGGGCTACGTCGCCCGCGACATGGACTTCGCCGCCGCGTTGCGCCAGGCCACCGGCCAGGGCAACGTCGCCTCGACGCTGGCCACCTCGACCGCCGGCCACATCGCCGCGGCCACCGGCGCGCGCGCCGAGCCCAACCTGCTCTATTCGAGCGCGAGCCAGACCAACCTCGACCGCAACAGCGTCGACATGGACCGCGAGCGCGCCGCCATCGCCGACAACAGCGTGAAGTACGAAGCCACGCTGCGCTTCATCAACGGCAACGTGCGCACGATGCTCGACGCCATCAAGGGCCAATGAGGCCGTAGGAGCCGACCATGTCGATGTTCAACATCTTCAACGTCTCGGGCAGCGCCGCCAGCGCGCAGAGCCAGCGCCTGAACGTGGTGGCGAGCAACCTCGCCAACGCCGACACCGTGGCCGGCCCGGACGGCCAGGCCTACAAGGCGCGGCAGGTGGTGTTCCAGACCGAGCTGATGGGCTCGGTGGGCGCTGCCGGCGTGCGCGTCAGCACGATCCAAGAAGACCAGACCCAGGGCCGGCGCGTGCACGACCCCAAGCACCCGGGCGCCGACGCCGAGGGCTACGTCACCTACAGCAACGTCAACCCGGTGGAGGAGATGGTCAACATGATCTCCGCCTCGCGTTCGTACCAGAACAACGTCGAGGTGATGAATACCGCCAAGAGCCTGCTGCTGAAGACGCTGCAGATGGGCCAGTGACCGCGCCCCGCTGAAAGCAACCCATGGCCGTCTCTTCGATATCGAACACCGCCGCGACCGACCTGGCCGCGCAGGCTGGCTCCACGGCCGGCGCGTCCGACCGCTTCCTCAAGCTGCTGGTCGCGCAGATGCAGAACCAGGATCCGCTCAACCCGATGGACAACGCCCAGGTCACCAGCCAGATGGCGCAGATCCAGACGGTGACCGGCATCGAGAAGCTCAATGGCACCGTGGCCGGCCTGACCAGCCAGTTCGTGCAGATGCAGGCGCTGCAGGGCGCCAGCCTGGTCGGCCGCGACGTCATCGTGCCGGGCAACCAGCTCGACATCCGCGAGGGCGTGGGCCAGGGCGGCTTCGAGCTGAGCTCGGCCGCCGATGCGGTGAAGGTCGAGATCCTCTCGCCGTCGGGCCAGGTGGTGCACACCATGCAGCTCGGCGCGCAGAGCGCCGGCATGCACAGCTTCGATTGGGACGCCGGCACCGCCACCAACGACAGCGGGCTGCGCTTCCGAGTCACCTCCACGCTCGGCGGCAGCACCACCAGCGCGACGCCGCTGATGCGCGACACCGTCGACGCCGTCAGCACCACCGGCACCGGCTTCAGCCTCGAGCTCGCCCGATCGGGCAGCGTGGGCTACGCCGACGTCAAGGCATTCAACTGATCACCGCTCTCAGCGAGGACACCCCATGAGCTTCCAGCAAGGCCTCTCCGGACTCAACGCCACCAGCAAGAACCTGGAGGTGATCGGCAACAACATCGCCAACTCCAACACCTACGGCTTCAAGGCCTCGCGGGCCGAGTTCGCCGACATGTACGCCACCTCGATGAGCGGCACCGGCACCAACAACATCGGCATCGGCGTCAACCTCGCCGCGGTGGCCCAGCAGTTCACGCAGGGCAACATCGTCACCACCGAGAACCCGATGGACCTGTCGCTCAACGGCGCGGGCTTCTTCCAGGTGACCGACGGCAAGAGCCCGGTCACCTACACGCGCAACGGCCAGTTCAAGGTCGACCGCGAGGGCTTCGTCGTCAACAACCAGGGCGACAAGCTGATGGGTTACCCGGCCGACGGCAACGGCATCATCCAGCCCGGCACCGCCGGCCCGCTGCGCATGCCCACCGCCGGCATCGACCCGGCCGCCACCTCGACGATCACGCTCGAGATGAACCTCGATTCGCGCGCCGCCACCACGCTGCCGGCCGCAGGCCCGCAGATCGTGCTGAGTGACCCGCGCACCTACAACAACGCCACCTCGCTGACCGTCTACGACGACAAGGGCCAGGACGTGGCGCTGACCTACTACTTTCAGAAGGCGGCCACCGACACCTGGAACGTCTACGTGACGGCCAACGGCGCGCCGATCAGCACCGACGCCTCGGGCAACCCGCTGGCCTCGACGACGATCAACTTCCCGCCCAACGGCGGCACGCCGACCGCGCCGGTGGGCACGGTGACGCTGAACATCCCGGCCTCGACCAACGGCAACGGCGCGCAGACGCTGGCGATCCCGAACGTGCAGCTCGACCTGTCGGGCGCGACGCAGTACGGCTCCAACTTCGCCGTCACCGACCTGGTGCAGAACGGCTATGCGCCTGGCCAGCTGGTGGGCATCCAGTTCGAAGGCAACGGCATCGTCACGGCGCGCTATTCCAACGGCCAGTCCAAGCCGGCCGGCCAGGTGGAGATCGCCACCTTCCGCAACAACCAGGGCCTGCTGCCGATGGGCGGCAACGGCTGGCAGCGCAGCTTCGCCTCCGGCGACCCGGTGCTGGGCATTCCCGGCGACGGCAACCTCGGCACCATCCAGTCGGGTTCGCTGGAAGAGGCCAACGTCGACCTCACCGGCGAGCTGGTCAACATGATCACCGCGCAGCGCGTCTACCAGGCCAACGCCCAGACCATCAAGACGCAGGACCAGGTGCTGCAGACGCTGGTCAATCTGCGCTGAACGAACTGAGCTGAGGGATCGCCATGGACCGCCTCATCTACCTGAGCATGGCCGGCGCGAAAGCCAACATGCAGCGCCAGGACGTGCTCGCGAACAACCTCGCGAACGCCTCCACGCCCGGCTTCCGCGCCGAGCTGCATGCCTTCCGCGCGGTGCCGGTGCAGGGCAGCGGCGCGAGCACGCGGGTCTATGCGCTGGAGACCACGCCCGGCTACGACGCCAGCCCGGGCGTGATCGCCAACACCGGCCGGCCGCTGGACGTGGCGATGCGCGGCAACGCCTGGCTGGCGGTGCAGGGGCTGGATGGCACCGAGGCCTACACCCGCGGCGGCTCGCTCGAGGTCGGCCCCGACGGCACGCTGCTCACCCGCAACGGCCTGCAGGTCATGGGCGACGGCGGCCCGATCCAGGTGCCGGCCAACAGCGAGGTGAGCATCGCCGCCGACGGCACCGTCAGCGCGCGCGGCGCCAACGGCCGCAACACCGCGGTGGGCCGGCTCAAGCTGGTGACGCCCGAGGCGCCGCTGGCGCGCGGCGCCGATGGCCTGTTCCGCGCCGCCGATGGCGACCTGCCGGCCGACGCCACCGCGCGGCTGCAGGACGGTGCGCTGGAAGGCAGCAACGTCAGCCCGGTCGAGACCATGGTGGCGATGATCGCCGCGGCGCGGCAGTTCGAGGCGCAGATGCGCATGCTGCAGACCGCCGAGGGCAACGAGAAGGCGGCGGCTCAGCTGCTGTCGATGTCGTAAGCAGCGACGTCAGCAACGAAGGAGAACCGATCATGATGCGATCGCTGTGGACCTCGAAGACCGGCATGGAAGCGCAGCAGACGCAGCTCGATGCCATCTCGCACAACCTTGCCAACGCGGCGACCAACGGCTTCAAGAAGTCGCACGTCGTGTTCGAGGACCTGATGTACCAGAACATCCGCCAGGCCGGCGCCAACACCAGCGAGCAGACCACGCTGCCCACCGGGCTGCAGGTGGGCCTGGGCACGCGCGCGGTGGCCAACGTGCGCAGCTTCACGCAGGGCAACCTGCAGCAGAGCAGCAACCCGCTGGACATGGCGGTGCAGGGCAACGGCTTCTTCGAGATCCAGATGCCCGACGGCACGGTGGGCTACACCCGCGACGGCTCGTTCCAGGTCAACGCCCAGGGCCAGATGGTCACCAACAATGGCTACCTGCTCAACCCGGGGATCACGATTCCCGCCGAGGCGCAGAGCGTGACGGTGGGCAACGACGGCACGGTCAGCGTGGTGCTGCCGGGCAACCCGCAGCCGCAGGCGGTGGGGCAGATCCAGCTCGCCAGCTTCATCAACCCGGCCGGCCTGGAGCCCAAGGGCCAGAACCTGTTCGCCGAGACGGCCGCCTCGGGCGCGCCGCAGACCGGCGCGCCGGGCACCAACCAGCTCGGCTCGCTGCGCCAGGGCTTCGTCGAGACCAGCAACGTCAACGTGGTCGAGGAGCTGATCGGCATGATCCAGACGCAGCGCGCCTACGAGCTCAACTCGAAGGCCATCCAGACCTCCGACCAGATGCTGCAGAAGCTCGGACAGCTGTGATGAACACCCTGATCCGTACCGCGGCCGCGGCCGCTGCCGCCACGCTGCTCGCCGGCTGCCAGGTGCTCAACGCGCCGCCCAAGGTCGATGTCGCCGAGCCCACCACCGCGATGCCCGTGGCGCAACCGGCGCCGGCCGTGAACAACGGCGCGATCTTCCAGGCCTCGCAGTACCGGCCGCTGTTCGAGGACCACCGCGCGCGCCTGGTCGGCGATACGCTGACTGTGCAGATCGTCGAGAAGGTCTCGGCCAGCCAGAAGAGCACCAGCAGCATCGACAAGAGCGGCGACGTCAGTGCCGGCGTGACGGCGCTGCCGCTGATCAACCCGAACTCCTTCGGCCGCGCCAGTGCCGCCGGCACCTCGAGCAACACCTTCTCCGGCAAGGGCAGCACCGAGAACACCAACAACTTCTCGGGCACGATCACCGCCACGGTGACCGGCGTGCTGCCCAACGGCCACCTGCTGATCGCCGGCGAGAAGCAGATCGGCGTGAACCACAACGTCGACGTGCTGCGCTTCTCCGGCCAGGTCGACCCGCGCGCCATCCAGCCGGGCAACACCGTGCCCAGCGCGCAGATCGCCAACGTGCGCATCGAGCACCGCGGCCGCGGCGCCCAGGCCGAGGCGCAGGGAATTGGCTGGCTGGCCCGCTTCTTTTTGAACGTTCTGCCGATCTGAGCCCGCGAAGAATGGCGTCATGGACCATGACGCTTACTCCGGCCATTCCGCCCACCCGGACCGCATCGAACGACTGATCCGCACGCTGATCGCGCTGGCCGCCGTGCTGGCGAGTGCTGCCTTGTGGTGGCCGGCCAGCGCCCTCGCGGTGGGTGCCGCGCGCATCAAGGAGATCGCCTCGGTGCAGGGCGTGCGCAGCAACCCGCTGGTGGGCTACGGCATCGTCGTCGGCCTGGACGGCACCGGCGACCAGACCACCTCCACGCCCTTCACCGCGCAGAGCATCGCCGCGATGCTGCAGCAGATGGGCGTGACGGTGCCGGCCGGCGCCAGCATGCAGCTGAAGAACGTGGCGGCGGTGATGGTGACGGCGCAGCTGCCGCCCTTCGCCCAGCCGGGCCAGACGCTGGACGTGAACGTCTCGTCGCTGGGCAACGCCAAGAGCCTGCGCGGCGGCACGCTGATCGCCACACCGCTCAAGGGGGCCGACGGCCAGATCTACGCCCTGGCGCAGGGCAACCTGATCGTCGGCGGCGCCGGTGCCTCGGCAGCCGGCTCGAAGGTTCAGATCAACCACCTCAGTGCCGGCCGCGTGCCCGAAGGCGCCACCGTCGAGCGCGCCGTGCCGACGCCGCTGAACCAGGGCGAGCACATCCAGCTCGACCTGGCTGCCAGTGATTACGGCACCGCCCGCGAGGTGGCGCGCACCATCAACGCGAAGATGGGCGAGGGCGTGGCCCAGGCGCTCGACGGCCGCGCCGTGCGCGTGCGCATGCCGGCGTCGCCCGACGCACGCGTGGCCTTCCTCGCCGACATCGAGAACCTCCCCATCGAGCGCGCCGCCCCGGCCGCGCGCGTGGTCATCAATGCCCGTACCGGCTCGATCGTCGTCAACCAGGCGGTCACGCTCGCGCCCTGCGCGGTGGCCCATGGCAGCCTGTCGGTGACGATCAGCAGCACCCCGGTGGTGAGCCAGCCCAACCCGCTGGCGGGCGGAGAAACCGTGGCGCGCGAGAAGGCCGACATCACCATCAACCAGCAGCCCGGTTCGCTGATCCAGATGCCGGCCGGCACGCAGCTGGTGGACGTGGTCAAGGCGCTCAACTCGCTGGGCGCCACGCCGCAGGATCTGCTGGCCATTCTGCAGGCCATCAAGGCCGCGGGTGCGCTCAATGCCGAACTCGAGGTGATCTGATGGCGATCCAACCTTCGGCCCCGCTGGCCACCGACACCCGCTCGCTGGAGGCGCTGAAGTCCAGCGCCGGCAAGGACCCGAAGGCCGCCGTCAAGGAAGCCGCGAAGCAGTTCGAGGCGCTGTTCATGCAGCAGCTGATGAAGAGCATGCGCGACGCGTCGATGTCCAGCGGCATGCTCGACAACGA
>NZ_JBFXIO010000168.1:0-10417 GCF_050175855.1 Piscinibacter sp. | reverse complement strand
AGTACTCGCGCCTGGCCGGCGGCAAGGTCGACGCCGCCTGCTGCATCCCGGCCGAACTGCGAAGCGCGATCGTCTCGGCCAGCGCGCGGTCGCCGTCCCACAGCGCCGCGCAGAGCTGCGCGCCGATGCGGGGGAACCACTCGGTGGCTGTCACGCCTTCCTCGACGGTGCGCCAGGCGGCCAGCGCCACCTCGCAGGCCTGCGAGGTTCGCCCCGCCTCCCGCAACGCGGCGACGCGCCGGCCCTGCACCGCCAGCCACAGGCCGCGTGCCCCGTGCTCGCGCGCTGCGGCCGCCGTCATCGCCAGCAGCGGCAGGATGGCCTCGGGCGGGCAGCCGGGCTGGGCGACGCACAGCAGCGCGGCGCGCAGCGGGAAGTCGTCGAGCCCGACGATGTCATCGAGCACCGCCTGCGCCGGCAGCGCCTCGCCGGCGCCAAGCAACGCGGCGCGCACGCGCGGCCGCTCCGGGCCGTGCAGGTCGGCGCGCGCTTCCAGGGCCTGCCAGGTCTTGAGCGCCAGGTCGCGACGGCCGAGTTCGAAATGCAGCGCGGCCCGGCGCGCCAGCGCCGCCACGTCGTTGCGGACCAGCCCCTGCGCGCACAGTGCGGCCGCGCGCTCCGCGTAGACGAGCGCCGTGCCGAGGTCGCCGCTGCAAGCGCGGATAGCCAGGCAGCTGGCCAAGGTGTTGGAGCGCGTATTCGCGTAGACGCCGTCGCGATCGTCGTCTGCGATCGCCTTCGCTTCCCAGCGCAGCGCCCGCGCCATGTCCCCCTGCTCATACGCGCTCGCGGCCAGTGAGGCCGCGATGCCCAGCATCCACGGCTGGCCGCGGCGCCGGCTGGCCACCTCGATGGCTTCCTCGAGCCGCCGGTCGCCGTCGGCGTAGTGGCCGAGCGAACCGAGGATCACCCCCAGGGCATGCAACAGCTTGAAGTGCGTGTCGGCGAGATCGAGCCTCGCCGCTCCCGGCACGACATCGGCCAGCCGCCGCAACGCCGCCTCGGCATGGCGCGCGGCGCCGGCGAGTTCGCGGCGCTCCCAGTCGAGCGCCGTCAGGCTCCACAGCAGCTCGACCTCGATGTCGGCCGCGCCGGCACTGCGCGCCAGAGCCACCCCCTCGGTTGCCACGCGCCGCGCCTCGTCGAAGCGGCGCTGCTCCACCCACAGCGCGACGTGCACGCAGGCCGCCGAGGCACGCTGCACGTCGTCCACCGCGAGTGCGTCGAGGTCGCCGACCCAGCGGCGGATCCGGCCGTCGACGCAGCTCTCGGTCTGGGCCTCGGCGGCATGGAAGTAGGCATCGAAGGCATCGCGTTCGCGCCCCGCCGCGCGCAAGATGTCGCCGGCACGACCGAACAGGCCGCCCGCCTCCTCGTGCCGCCACAGCTGCCGCGCCCGCAGCGCCGCGGCCAGCAGCGACGGCACCGCGCGCAGTTCCTCGTGCGCGGCCAGCCAGTGCTCGGCCACGCGCGCCGGCTCGCCGTCGCGCGCCTCGAGCCAGGCCGCCACAGCGGCGTGCAGGGGTCGCGCCACGGCGTCGGGCACCGACGCCAGCGCCGCCTCGGCGATCAGGTCATGTGCGAAGCCGGTGTCCTGCAACACCTGCGCGGCCTCGAGTTCGCTCCAAGCATCGGCGAGGTCGAGCACCGGCAGGCCGAGCACGGCAGCAGCCAGCGCCGAACTCAAGTCCTGCCCGGCAACCGCCGCACAACGGGCCAGGCGCAGCGCCGCCGGGCTGAGCCGTGCCAGGCGCTGCTGGATCAGGCGCAGCACGCTGGCGGCGGCGGGCCAGTCGATCGCCGCCGGTGCATTGCCGCCCGCCGGTACCAAGGTGCGCCCCGGCTGCAACAGCGCGGCCTTGATGGTCTCGAGCACGAACAGCGGGTTGCCGCCGGTGTGCGCGCGCAGCGCCGTCGCCTGCGTGAGGCCGTCGAACCCGTCGAGCCCGAGGGAATCGATCAGTTCGGCAACCTCGGACGCCTGCAGCGGCGGCAGGTCCAGGACCTGCGTGCTGGACAGGCGTTGCATCGCGTCGCAGAAGTCCCGCGCCGCCTCGCCGAGCTCGGCCGGCCGCAGCGCAACGATCCAGCCCGCATCGCCGCGTCCGGCCAGCGCCTGCAGCAGCGCAACGCTGGCCGCGTCGGCAAACTGCAGGTCGTCGATCACCAGGCAGCGCAGCCCGCGTTGCAGCGCCTGCGTGAACAGCACCTCGAGCGCCTCCATCATCTGCTCGCGCTGCGCCAGCGCAGCCGCGCCCAGCTCCGGCAGCAGCCGCGCCAGCGCCTCGCGCTGCGACGTGTCGAGCTCGAGCCGGTGCGCGGCGATCAGCGCGCGCAGCCAGCGCCCGGCCAGCGCGTAGGGCACGGCGGCATCGCCTGGGCGCGCACCGGCCGCCACGGTGGCCGTGTCCTGTACGCAGAGGAAGGCGTCGATCAGTCTCGACTTGCCCATGCCCGCTTCGCCACGCAGCAGCAGTGTCAACGGCTCGCGGCCGGCCCGCGCGAGCTGCGCGATCTGCGCGTCGCGGCCGAGCAGGCGGGGCGGTCGCAGCACCGCGGCGGGCACGCCGGTCGGCGCCGGCGCGGCGGTCGCGACCTCGAGGGTGCGCAGCAGGGCCAGCGTCTCGGGCGATGGCCGCGCGCCGACCTCGTTCTTCAGGATCCGCTCGCAGGCGTCGAAGGCGAGCAATGCGGCGGCGCGGTCGCCGGCGAGGTAGTGCAGGCGCATCAGGCGCCGGTGCGCGTCTTCGGCGAGCGGGTCGAGCGCGAGCAGTTCGCGTGCATGGCCGAGCGCATCGGCCCAGTCCTGCGAGCGCTCCGCCATCGCCGCAAGCTCAGCGAGCGACTCACGCAGCCGCTCGCGGCGCCGCTGGCGCTGGCGCGCGAGCCAGCCGGCCAGCTCGGTGCCGGGCTCCGGCTCGAGGCCCGCCAGCACGTCGTCGGAGGTCTCGAGATCGTGCAGCACGCCGTCGGCCAGCACCAGGGTCTCCTGCCCGCCCACCAGATCGATGCCGGCGAGCTTCTTGAGCTGGAACAGTCGCTGCCGCAGCGCATTGCGGGCGGCCTGCGCTCCGCTGTCGGGCCACAGCAGCTGCGCCACGCGCGCTCGCGGCGTGGGCCCCTCGATGGCGAGCCAGGCCAGCAGCAGCGCATCGCGCACCGGCAACGGCAGGGCGGCGCCGGCGCCCCGGCGCAGCAGCGGGCTGGCGGCGAGCTGGAGTGCGGCGATCGCGGTGTCGGCCATGCGCCGATTATTCCCGCCGTCCCGGGCCCGTCAGCGCGGCACGAAGCGCCAGCGCACGACGAGCTGCCCCCCTTCCGGCCCGCCGCCCCCGATCGTCAGCGTGCGCTCGCCGGACTGCTGGCGCGAACCCGGACGCAGTGCCACGGTGAACGGACTCGCCTTGCCTGCAACCTGGAAGAGCTGCTGGCAGGCGCCCGGCCTGCCCGACTCGCTGGCGCCGGGCATGTCCGTGGTGATCACCTCCGTGCAGGGCAGGACGTTCAGCGGCGCCGGCAGGCGCACGAAGAGCGTCTTGCCCACGCTGTCGGACTCGACGGCGGCGAAGCCGGCTGCTGCCTGATCGCGCGTGCCGGCCGGCGGCGGCACTGCACCGGCGCCGCTGCGGCGCACCTCGCGATGGCAGCGGGCGCCGGGACGCTCCATGCACAGAGGATCGGCGGTGACGAACTTCTGCTGCTCGTCGATCTGGTAGCTGCCGCTCAGCGAAATGCTCTGCCAGGCCTGGTAGCGCAAGGCGCCGGGCTGCATTACCGCACTGGTCTCGGCGCCGGTCTTCAGCAGCTCGCGGGTCGGCTGCTGGCCGGCCATCGCGTTGCCCATCCTGACGGCCTCTCGTTCGATGCAGGCCTCGTCCTCGCCGCACCTGGCCAGCAGGGCCTCGACGCCGGCCACCGTCGGTGCCATCTGACTGCTCATCTTCTCGGCCTGGGCGCGCTGCTGGTCGACCTTGGCCATCTGCTGCGCATCCGGCGCCTGCAGCCGCGCCTGCGAGGCCGGCGCGTCCGCGGCCAGCTCGGAACTCATCGACACGCTGTGCCTGATGCGCCACTCATGCGAGTCGTGCTTGTCGGCCTTCTTGCCGCTGGAGGTGTAGAGGTACTCGACGCTGAGCACGCCCTTGGCGCCCTTGGCGGCGAAATCGGCGGCGCTGGCGACGGCCGGCAGCAGCGCGGCGGCGATCCAGACGATTCGATGCAGAGTCATGGTCTCTCCTCGGTGCGTGGGTCAGTTGCAGTAGCCGTTGCGGGTCGGCGCGAGCGTGTAGGTCTCGGTGCCGGTGTTCGACACCACGCCGCGCGGCGTCTTCACGTTGCCCGGCCCGGTGGCAACGATGGCCGTGGCCACCTCGCCGTCGAAGCGGACGGTGTAGCTGCCTTCGCCCCACACCGCGAAGCCGCCCATCGAGCCCTTGTAGGTGTAGCTGCCGCCCTGGACGGAGCTGGGCGTGAAGCTCACCACCACGCCGCCGCCCTCGACCGTGAAGGGCCGCGCGAGGTCGCACACCAAGCCGGTGCCGTGGAACTCGTCGGCGCCGCCGTCGATGCTGTACTGCTCCTCGTTGATCGAGAGCCTGAGCACTTCCTCGGCCTTGCCGCGGCGCGAGGTGGCGGTGAGCCGGATTTGCATGTCGGCACGCCTCGCGTCGGGCGCGATGTGCGTGATCGTCCCGGGCGCAGGGGCGAGCAGTTCCGGTGCGACCGAGGCGCCGCCGCTGAGCGCGGACTTCACGCGCGCTGCCACCTCGCCGCCTTCCAGCCGATGCACCACGCGCACGGGGATCGCGCTGCTGGCCTTGGGCCGCACGCCGCCGGGCGACTTCGCGTCGATGCGGATGCAGGCTCCTGACTGCCAGCGCGAGGCCGCCGCCTGCAAGGCCGCCGTGGCTGTGATCAGAGCGCGCTGCACGCCATTCGAGGCCATCTCGTCGTCGGACGCGTCGGCCTGCGAGGAGGCCCGCACGAGGCGGTGGCCGCGGAGTTCAGGCTGCCCGACACCCGGCCCGCTGACGTGCCAGTCGGTGGCCGTCTCGACGTAGACCTGGCGGCCCCCTGCCGTCGATCGTTCGCCCTGGCGCGTGTGCATGTCGGCCTCGGCGATCTCCGCATCCTCGCCCACCGTGGCGCTGACCTTCAATTCGATCTCTCGGTCGTAGGCGACGTTGCGGCCGCTGCCGGCACGGCCGCCCTGCGACAGGCGCAGGGTGAAGCCGAGCTTGCCGGCGGCATCGGGGCACAGACCGGTGGTGGTGAGCGAGACCTTCGAGTCGGCCGTGAGCAGCAACGGAATGGTCACGGAGGAGGCGAGCTCCACCGTCGGTGTGCCTTCCGTGTCGGCCGTGACGCGCACCGTGGCCGTCTCGCCGTCCCGCCCCTTGAGCTCGCTGTTCAGGCCGCTGAGGTCGGTGCCGGGCGCCACCTTGCCCAGGTCACCGACGCCGCCGAGCAGGCCGATCGTCGAGTTGGCGATGATCACACCGGTAACGCCGTCGGCATCGAGCCCCTGCGCATGCGCCTGCGGCAGCCAATCCGTCAGGCGCTCGCCGGCGCGCTGCCAGGCGCTGCTCGCTCGCACCTGCGGCGCTGCGGTGAGCGCGGGCACTGCTGGCGCGATGCCGGCACGCCGCTGCGACAACCGCGCATCGAGCCGCTCGTTGAACTCCCGCACGACCGTAGTCAGCGCGCGCTGCTCGGCCGCCTCGAGGCGTGCATGCTGCGCAGCGGCAACTGGTAGATCGCCCGCCAGTGCCTGCCACACCGGCGCGTTCAGCGCCGGCATCGGCGCTGCCGCATCGACGCGCAGGCCGGCCAGGGCGGCGCGGGCCTGCACCTGCAGTCGAGCGCGCAGTTCGGCCCCTCCGGGCGCGCCGCGCGGCGTGTCATCGGCTGGGCGCCCGCAGGCCGCCAGCAGGCCGGCGCCCAGCACGGCCAATGCCACAGGCCGGGCGCGGTTCAGGATGCTCTGTGGTGTTGTCATGCCCTCACCCTCCAACTCTTGGCGGCGGGCCGTAGAAGTAGGCGTTCGGGAACCCCGGCTGGTTGTCGAAATCGCCCTCACGCAGCGTCGGCCGGCCATCCTGCGGCGCGAGCACCAGGTACCACGCGCCCATGCCCGACAGCCACTGCATGCGACCCCGATACACCGTGGGCGCCGTCTTCGCCGGCTGCTCGTGCAGTCGCCGGCGCGTCTGCTTGTCCTCGACGTACGCCACGGCACTTTCGGGCTCGACGATCACGCGGTCGCCTTCCATTCGCCAGCGGCCCGTGTCCTCGATGCCCGACACTTCGTTCGGCTTGTAGGTCATCGACCAGACCTCGACGCGGAAGCGGTAGCGCCCGTCGGTGCCGAACTGCCAGCTGCGCCGCGCATAGCCCTGGCCGCGGGACAGCTTGGCCAGTTCGCCGAGCGAGAAGTTGCTGCCCCAGTGCGAGTAGCTGGCCGCGGTCTTCATCCAGGTCTGGGCGGTGATCGACGGGGCCACTTCGGGCCCGGCCGCGGCGGGCACCGGCGTAGTCACCGGCGCAGCCGCCGCCCGCGGCGGCAAGGGCAGCAGGCTGGCGAGAAAGGCCTCGCCCGATGTCGCGCACAGCGCTGCATCGTTGCCGGTCACCACGGCGCTCATGCGCTGGCCGTGCCCGCTGAAGCTCAGCTGGCGCACCGTGTACCGGCCGGCCGCAGCGCCGCGCTCCTCGCCGGTCGCCTCGCTGCGCGTCCAGCCGTTGGCCGCTGCGGCGACCAGCGGTGCCGGGGCCGGCGACGCGACGCCGCGTGCCCGGGCGAGCTGCCCCCACTCTGCCGCGAAATCATCCTGCACGTCGCCGCTCGAGGCCATCGGCGCATAGAGCGCGAACTGGCAGAACGAGCGGCCCTCCACCCGCTGCCAGGCTCGCACTTCCGGGCGCTCGATCGGTTCGCCGGGCGGAGGCACGAACTGCCACAGGCTCCACTGCGACGCCGTGGCCGCGGGCGACGCGCACCCGAGCAGAGCGCTGAGCAAGATGCTCGTGCCGGCGTTCCGCTTCACTTCCGCCTCACACCCGCGCAGCCGGCGCGACGGGACGAAACCGGTCTTCATCGCGCAATCTCCCTCTTCGGTGCGGCTGAGCCCATCACGGCTTCCAGAAACCGCCGGAGACACTCACCTCGGCGGGCGTGGTGCGCGGCACGCTGTCGCCCAGTCCGAGCTGGTAGTCGGAACTGCTGCCCCAGCATTGCAGCGAGCCGCCATTGCGCAGCACGCAGCTGTGGCCCTGGCCGCCGGCCATCGCCAGCGCGCCGGTGAGTCCGCTCACCGCGGTCGGCGTCCACTGGTTCTGGTTGACGTTCCCGTTGCCCATCATCCCGGTGCCCCAGCAGTACACGGCACCCGCGTTCGTGATCGCGCAGGCCATGGCCTCGCCGGCACCCACGGCCGCCGGGTTCAGGTCGAACACCGAGGTGGCCACCGGGCTGGTGTTGCCACTGCCGTCCAGCGCCAGCCCCCAGCACCTCACCTGACCGCCTTCACCGATGTAGGCGCAGCTGAAGCGCCCGCCGAGGGCGAGCTGGTCGGCATAGATGGCGCCGGCCACGTTCGTCGCCTGCGTGGTCGCCACGCCGGCTGCCGCGCCCGATTGCGCCGAGCTGTTGGTGCCCCAGCAGCGTGTGCTGTAGTCGTCGAGCGCGGCGCAGGTGTGGGTGAGGCCGGCCTGCAAGGCCCGCACGCCAGTCAGCGCCGCGCCGCCCTCGGCCTGCACCTGCACCGGCGTGGCGCTGGGCGAAGTGCCCCCGTTGCCGAGCTGACCGCTGCCGTTGGCACCCCAGCACCAAACGGTGGCATCGCCGGCCAGCAGGCAGGTGTGCATCTGGCCGACCGCCACCTGCCGCACCCCCGTCCAGCCCGCGAGCTGCGTGGGCACGAGTGTGTTCAGCGGCGAGCCGCTGCACCAGACATTGCCGCTGGCGCTCACGGCGCAACTGGCGTTCGCACCGGCCGACACCGACACGGCGGCCTCGGGCAGTGACCACACGTAGGGCGTGCTGCGAGCCTGCACGCTGCCGGTGCCGATCTGGCCCGAGGAGTTGTGGCCCCAGCACGCCACGGCATTGGCGGCGGTGATGGCGCAGGTGTGCAGGTAGGCCGCGGCGAGCTTGCCACGCGCCTGGGCCGGTGTGGCCGACGGCGCTGCGCTCACCAGCAGCAGCGCCGGGCTGCTCACCACCACGCCGGCGCCGTTGTAGACCACCACGCCGTAGTTCGAGCCGCTGTCGACCAGGCCGAGCGCCGGCGTGGTGTAGCTGGCCGCGGTGGCGCCGGGGATGGCCACGCCGTCGCGTGTCCACTGGTAGCCGAGGGCGCTGCCGGCCGCCGCGACACTGAAGCTGGCCGCGCTGCCTTCCACGACGCTTTGCCCCGCGGGCTGCGTCGTGATGGCGGGCGCGCCCACGACGGTGAGCGCTGCGCCGTTGCTGGTGAGACTGCCCAGCGAGTTGCTCACGGTGACGGCGTAGCTGCCGGCATCGCTGCCGGTCACGCCCGAAAGCACCAGCACCGCATTGCCGGCGCCCGCGATCGGCACGCCGTTCTTCAGCCACTGGTAGGCGATCGGGCCGCTGCCGCTTGCGGCCACTGCGAAGGTGGCGCTGCCGCCTGGCAACTGCACCTGCGCGGAGGGCTGGGTCGTGATGACCACCGGCGTGGGCACGGCGTTCGGATCGACACTCAGCGTCGCGGTCGCGCTGGTCACGCTGCCGGCACCATTGCTCACACGCACCGAGTAGCTGCCGGCCGCGCCGCTGGTGGTCGAGGCGAGGCTGTAGTAGGCCGCAGTGGCGCCTTCGATCGGCTGGCCTTCCTTGAGCCACTGGTAGCTGAACGGCGCCGTGCCTCCCACGCCCACGGCGAAGGTCGCGGTGTTGCCTTCGTTCACGGACACCGCGGCAGGCTGCGTGACGATGCTCGGGGCGGTGAAGGTCGGCGTCGTGGCCGACACCACCAGCTGCGCGGCCTGACTGGTGGCGCTGCCGGCGGCATTGCTGATCCGCACCGTGTAGGCACCGGCCTGGGCGTTCCCGACCGCCGCCAGTCGCAGGATCGACCCGTTGGCTCCGGTGATGGCCGTACCCGCGTGATACCACTGGTAATTCATGGACCCGGTGCCCGTGGCTACCACCGCGAAGACGGCATCGCTGCCGTCGATCACGTGCAAGGTGGTCGGCTGCGTGGCGATGACGGGGCCGAGCTCGTTGAGCGAAACCGCCAGCGTGACCACCACGCTGTCGACGCTGCCGGCCGTGTTGCTGGCGGTCAATCTGTACTGGCGCCCGTTGTCGGCCAGCGTGGTGGGCGCCGTCGTGAGCGTGGCGTTCGTGGCACCGCTCACAGGCACCCAGGCCTGGCCCGCGTCGAGCCGCGAGTACCACTGCAGTGCCGGTGTGCCGAAGCCGCTGACCACGGCGGTGAAGCTGGCCGTCTGGCCCTCGCGCACCATCATCGAGACGGGTTGGGTGGTGAAGGCGGGGGCCGTCGCCTGTTGCGCTGCGACGAAGTTCAGCATCACATGGCCGCCGTTGAACAACTGGCCGTTGCCGCACTTGCCGCCATAGAACAGCGGCAACGCCTTCGCGGGCACCGGCGGATTGACGCGGAAGTAGCCGTAGGTGTTGGCGCTGCGGTTGTTGAACGCGAAGCTGCCGCCCCCTGTCGACAGCGGGCTGCCTGCCGTGGGCACTTCGTCGGTCTCGGCCAGCAGGGGTTGGCTGGCAGACGTCTTGAGTCCGAGCGTCAGCGGCGCGGTGCAGCCGGCCGGCAGGATCGAGCCGGGCGCCACCGCCACCGTCAGCCTCACGTCCTGCGGGCCGATCAGGTCCGTGCAGGGTCCGCCGTTGCAGCTGAGCGACTCGGTCGACATGCCGAAGGCCGGAGCGGCTTCCACGGAAGCACCGGTGGCCGACGGCTGCTTGCCCGGGAAACGCACCGGCACGCTGGACATGGTGATGCGCGACTCGGTGGCCGTGCCCGGACTGCAGAGCAACTGCACCGACACCTCGCCGCTCGTGGCGGCGCGCGTGAAGATCAGGCTGGTCGGCGAGCTCGTGGCCACGCTGAGCTGAAAGCTGTAGCTGGCGACCGTGCGGTTGGGCACGAAGGCCAGGGGCGTGGTGGCGCCGACGACGACACCGCCCGACGAGCCGAGGCGCAACTGCGGATTGGTGCAGCCCTGCGGCACCTCGCCCCGGTTGCTGCTCACGGTGAGCTGCATGTCGGCGCTGTCCGGCAGGATCTGCAGGCACGGACCGCCGTTGCAGGTGTAGGTTGAGGACTGCAAGGCCAGCGCGGGCAGGGCCTGGACCGCGCTCACGTAGCGCACCGCGACGGGCACGAAGTACGAGAACGACTGCACGTTCACGAGATCG
>NZ_JBFXIO010000167.1:0-10423 GCF_050175855.1 Piscinibacter sp. | reverse complement strand
GCGCTCAAGGACATGAGCCCGGGCGACACCGTGTGGAAGTACGGCATCGACATGGGCAAGGTCGTCGCGCCGATCCAGGCCGGCGAGCACGCCCACGTGCACAACATCAAGACCAAGCGCTGGTAAGCGCAGGAGCACCGCATGTCCGTGATTTCGAAAGACACCACCTTCCTCGGCTATCGCCGCGAGAACGGCCGCGTCGGCGTGCGCAACCACGTCATCATCCTGCCGCTGGACGACCTGTCCAACGCCGCGGCCGAGGCCGTCGCCCACAACATCAAGGGCACGATGGCGATCCCGCACCCCTACGGCCGCCTGCAGTTCGGCGCCGACCTGGATCTGCACTTCCGCACGCTGATCGGCGCCGGCTGCAACCCGAACGTGGCCGCCGTCGTCGTCATCGGCATCGAGGACGGCTGGACCAAGAAGGTGGTCGACGGCATCGCCACCACCGGCAAGCCAGTCGTCGGCTTCGGCATCGAGGGCCATGGCGACCACGACACCATCATGCGCGCCAGCAAGGCCGCGCGCGAATACGTGCAGTGGGCCAGCGAGAAGCAGCGCGAGGTCTGCCCCATCCACGAGCTGTGGGTGTCCACCAAGTGCGGCGAGAGCGACACCACCAGCGGCTGCGGCGCCAACCCCACCGTCGGCAACGCCTTCGACAAGCTGCACCCGCTGGGCAACTACCTGTGCTTCGGCGAGACCAGCGAGATCACCGGCGGCGAGCGCATCGTGGTGGAGCGCTGCAAGACGCCCGAGGTGGCCGAGAAGTTCATGTTCATGTTCAACCGCTACCAGGACATGATCAACCGCCACAAGACCACCGACCTGTCCGAGAGCCAGCCGACCAAGGGCAACATCGCCGGCGGCCTGACCACCATCGAGGAAAAGGCGCTGGGCAACATCCAGAAGATCGGCAAGAAGTGCACGGTCGACGGCGTCATCGACAAGGCCGAGATGCCCACGCACCCGGGCCTGTGGTTCATGGACTCGTCGTCGGCCGCGGCCGAGATGGTCACGCTGTGCGCGGCCAGCGGCTATGCGGTGCACTTCTTCCCCACCGGCCAGGGCAACGTGATCGGCAACCCGATCGTGCCGGTGATCAAGATCTGCGCCAACCCGCGCACGGTGCGCCTGATGAGCGAGCACATCGACGTCGACACCTCCGGGCTGCTGCAGCGCGAGATCTCGCTCGACCAGGCCGGCGACAAGCTGCTCGAGTGCATGCTGCGCACCGCCAACGGCCGGCTGACCGCCGCCGAGGCGCTGGGCCACCGCGAGTTCGTGCTGACGCGCCTGTTCGAGTCCGCCTGAGATCGTGGCCAGGGTCGTCGTCACCGAGTTCATGGACGAGCGCGCCGTGGCGCGCCTGGCCGCGGTGCACGAGGTGCTGTACGACCCGGTGCTGGTCGACGACGCGCCCCGCCTGGCTGCCGAGGCAGCGCGCTGCGACGCGCTGGTGGTGCGCAACCGCACGCAGGTGCGCGGTGCGCTGCTGGAGGCGCTCGCGCCGCGCTGCCGCGTGGTCGGGCGGCTCGGTGTCGGGCTCGACAATATCGACGTGCCGGGCTGCGAAGCGCGCGGCCTGCGCGTCATTCCGGCCACCGGCGCGAATGCGCTGTCGGTGGCCGAGTACGTGGTGGCCAGCGCGATGCTGCTGCTGCGCGGCGTCTATCAGAGCAGCGCGGCGCTCAGCGCCGGCCAGTGGCCGCGCGCGGCGCTGTCCAGCGGGCGCGAGACCGCAGGCAAGACGCTCGGGCTGGTCGGTTTCGGCTCCATCGGCCAGCTCACCGCGACGCTGGCCCGCGCGCTGGGCATGCCGGTGATCGCGCACGATGCGGTGATGCCGGCCTCCGACCCCGCCTACGCGCGGCTCGGCGTGCGGCCGGTCGGGCTGGATGAACTGGTGGCTACGGCCGACGTCGTCAGCCTGCACGTGCCGCTGGTCGAGGCCACGCGGGGGCTGTTCGACGCACGCCGCATCGCGGCGATGAAGCGTGGCGCCGTGCTGATCAACACCTCGCGCGGCGGCATCGTCGACGAAGCGGCGGTGGCCGCGGCGCTGAAGGCGGGCACCCTCGGCGGTGCGGCGCTCGACGTCTTCGACGCCGAGCCTCTGCCGGCCTCGCCGCACTTCGCCGACTGCCCGAACCTGATCCTGACGCCGCACGTGGCGGGCGTGACCGCCGAAGCCAACGAGCGCGTTTCCTTCCTCATCGCCGACCGGGTGCTGGAGGCACTGGGCTGACATGGCCAACATCTCTCTCGTCGAACTGCGCAGCCTGGTGGACGCCGCGCTGCAGCGCGCCGGCGCCAACCCGGCGATGGCCGCGAGCACGGCCGCGGCCCTGGTGCTCGCCGAAGCGCAAGGCATCGGCTCGCACGGCCTCTCGCGCGTGGCGCAGTACGCGACGCACCTGCGCAACGGGCGGGTGAATGGGGAGGCCCAGCCGCGGCTGGGCCATGCGAAAGGCGGGGCGGCCGTCATCGACGCGGGCGAAGGCCTCGCGTTCCCGGCCTGCGCGATGGCGGTGGCCGAAGGCGTGGCGCGGGCGCGCGAGCACGGTGTCGCCTTCGTCGGCGTGGTGCGCAGCCACCATGCCGGCGTGATCGTCGACCATCTGCGGGTGGCGGCGCAGGCGGGCATGGTCGGCCTGGGCTTCGCGAACTCTCCGGCGGCCATGCCGGCGGCCGGTGGCCGGCACGCCGTCTTCGGCACCAATCCGGTGGCGGCGGTATTTCCGCGCCGCAGTGGCGATGCGCTGATGATCGACCTGAGCCTGTCGGAAGTGGCGCGCGGCAAGGTGATGGTCGCGGCCAAGGAGGGCAAGCCGATTCCTCTCGGCTGGGCTCTCGACCGCGATGGTCAGCCCACCACCGATGCGAAGGTCGCTCTCGAGGGCTCGATGCTGCCGATCGGCGCCGTGTCCTCGACCAAGGGCGCGATGCTGGCGCTGGTCGTCGAACTGCTCGTCACCGCGCTGATCGGCGCGAACTTCGGCTTCGAGGCGTCGAGCTTTTTCGTCGACGAGGGCAACCGGCCGGGCATCGGCCAGGCCTTCGTGATCGTCGATCCGGGCGCGCTCGCCGGCCGCGAGCACTACCTCGACCGGCTCGAGGTGCTGGTGCGCGAGATGCTGGCCGACGAGGGCGTTCGCCTGCCCGGTGCGCGCCGCGAGGCGCTGCGCCGGCGTGCCGAGGCCGAAGGCGTGACCGTGGCCGATGCGATGCTGGCCTCGCTGCGCGCGGCTGCCGAGGCCTGACGGCTCAGCGCCGCGCTCGCGTGCGGCGCGCCCCCGCGGGCGGTGCAGTCGAGCCGCGCACGACGAGCGCCACCTCGATTTCCGTGGCGCGCGGCACCTCGACGCCGCGCAGCGTGTCGAGCACCCGGTCGGCGGCCAGCCGCCACATTTCCTCGGCCGGCACGCGCACCGTGGTCAGGCCCGGCTGCAGGTGTCCGGCGAGCTCGAGGTCGTCGAAGCCGACGATCGAGAGCTGCCCGGGCACGGCCACGCCCAGCCGAGCCGCCTCGAGCAGCGCGCCGGTGGCCAGCACGTCGTTGCCGCACACCACGGCGGTCGGGGCCGGGTCGGCCTGCAGCAGCACGCGCAGGCCATCGCGCGCCGCGCCGAGCTCGTAGGGGCGCTCCACCAGCCTCGTGGCGGGCAGAGATAGGCCGGCCGCGCGCAACGCCTCGCGCACGCCGGCCACGCGGGCGGCGGCGCGGTCGTTGTCGCGTGTGATGCCGGCCAGCATGGCGATGTGCCGGTGGCCGAGGTCGAGCAGGTAGCGCACCACCTGCGACATGGCCCGGGCGTTGTCGAAGCCGACGGCGATGCGGTCGGGCGGTGCCGGCCAGCTCATCACGTGCACTACCGGCACGCCGCGCTGGCGCAGTTGCTGCAGCAGTTCCTCGCGCTGGCTCACGCCGCACAGCACCAGCGCGTCGACGCCGCAGGTCAGCAGGTTCAGCGCCTGGCGCGTCTCGGTGGAGGGGTCGTAGCCGCTGGTGGCCAGCAGCAGCTGCAGGCCGGATTCGGCCAGGCGGCGCTGCAGAGCGTCGATCGCCTTGGCGAAGATCGCGTTGTCCACCGTGGGGAAGATCGCGCCGACGGTGCCGCTGCGCCGCAGCTTCATCGCCCGCGCGCCGGCATTGGGCACGTACCCGAGTTCGGCCACCGCCGACAGCACCTTCTGGCGCAGGGCGTCGCGCACCTCGCCGGGGCGGTTGAGCACGCGCGAGACGGTCGCGGTCGAGACACCGGCGGCGCGGGCGACGTCTTCGATGGTGGGCAGTTCTTCGTCGGGGGCCGGCATGCCGGGACTGTACTCGTTTGCAGTCGTGGTGACGGGCCGGAGCGCGGGGTCTTTCATAGGGTAAGTCCGGTCGAATCCGCGCGTGACCGACCTTGACGCGGGCATCGCGTACGCCCACTATTGAAAACGTTTACAGCCGCTTCCACATCACCTCCACCGCACCGCCCGTGAGCGCCGTCACCACCTCGACACCGCGCGCCGTTCAGGCTGCCAGTGCGCCGCACCGCGAAGGCCGCCGCGGCGCCTGGCGCGCGGTCGGCGCGGCGGTCGTCGCCGCCGCTGCGGTGCTGGCGCTGTGGTATTTGCTGACCAGCGTCACCGGCTTCATCTCGCCGGCGCGCTTTCCCACGCCGCCAGAGGTGTGGGGCGCGGCGAAGCAGATCGTGATCGAGGGCTACAGCAACGCGCGCTGGCACGAGCACGTGCTGCGCAGCGTGCTGCTGGTGACGGCGGGGTTCGTCGTCGCCTCGTCGATCGGCGTCGTGCTCGGGCTGGCGATGGGCGCGAGCCGCACCGTCGAGGCCTTCGTCAACCCGATCTTCCTGCTGCTGCGGCCGATCCCGCCGCTGGCGTGGATTCCCTTGGCCATCGTCTGGCTCGGCCTCGGCGACGCCGCCAAGATCATGGTGATCTTCGTTGCCGCCTTCGTGCCCTCGGTGATCAACAGCTTCACCGGGGTGCGCCAGATCGATCGGCCGATCTTCGAGGCCAGCGCGATGCTGGCGGTCAGCGGATGGCGCTACTGGCGCGAAGTGCTGATCCCCGGTGCGCTGCCGAGCATCTTCACCGGGCTGCGCCTGTCGCTGCAGGCGTCGTGGACGACGCTGGTGGCGGCGGAACTGGTCGGTGCCGTGGCCGGGCTGGGGCAGATCCTCAACCAGGGCGCGCAGGACATCTATCCGGCGATGATCCTGGTCGGCATGGCCAGCGTGGCGCTGGCCGGCTGGGCCATGACCCAGGGCCTGGGCTGGATCGAGCGGCGCGTGATGCCGTGGCGGAGCCACTCGTGATCGAGCCGCCGCTGCCCGCCGCACGCTTCTGGCGCCTGAGCGCGGCCGGCGCGCTGAGCTTCCTCGGCGTGTGGTCGGTGGCCGCGCTGGCCGGCCTGACCTCGCGCGAGTTCCTGCCTGCGCCGTGGGACGTCGTGGCGCGCTTCGCGCAACTGCTCGTCGAGCCCTTCGCCGGGCACGTGCTTCTCGAGCACCTGCTGTCCAGCCTGCAGCGCTTCGCCATGGGCTTCCTGCTGGCGGTGCTGGTGGGCATCCCGCTGGGCCTGCTGATGGCCTGGTTCCGCTGGATCGATCGCCTCGTCACGCCGGTCTTCGAGTCGGTGCGCTTCGTCGCGCCGATCGCGTGGGTGCCGTTCGCGGCGCTGTGGTTCGGCACCGGCATCGGCGGGCCGGTGCTGATCATCTTCATGGGCGCCTTCCCGCCGGTGCTGATCAACACCTATCGCGGCGCGAAGCAGGTCGATCGCAAGTACATCGAGGCCTCGCAGATGCTCGGCGCGAGCGCGCTGCGCGGCATGACCGAGGTGTTGCTGCCGGCGGCCGTGCCGTCCATCGTCGCCGGCCTGCGCATCTCGGCCGGGCTGGGCTGGCAGTCGCTGGTCGGCGCAGAGCTGATCGTGGCCTCCAGCGGCGTGGGCTACCTGATGGTCAAGGGCCAGGCCGCGGTGTCCACCGCCACCGTGATGAGCGGCATGGTGGCGATCGGCGTGGTCGGGCTGCTGATCGACGTGGCACTGCGCCGCGCGCAGGTGCTGATCGAGAAGCGGCGCGGACTCTGAAGGAGAGCAGATCGATGGCAGGCATCGTGTTCGAGGACGTGCAGCGCGTGTTCCACCAGAACGGGCGCGATTTCGTGGCGCTGCAGGACATCAACCTGCAGGTGCAGGACCGCGAGTTCGTCGCCATCGTCGGCCCCTCGGGCTGCGGCAAGACCACCTGCATGCGCATGGCGGCCGGCCTGGAGCACCCCACCGGCGGGCAGGTGAGCGTCGGCAGCGAGGTGGTGCGCCGCCCGGGGCCGGACCGTGCGGTCGTGTTTCAGCAGTTCGCGCTATTCCCGTGGAAGACGGTGTGGGACAACATCGAGTTCGGCCTGAAGTCGATCGACGTGGCGCCGGCAGAGCGCAAGCGTCGCATCGAGCAGTACATCGAGCTGATGGGCCTGGGCGGCTACGAGCAGGCCTACCCGCACCAGCTCTCCGGCGGCATGCAGCAGCGCGTGGCCATCGCCCGCGCCTACGTGCTCGATCCGCAGGTGCTGCTGATGGACGAACCTTTCGGCGCGCTCGATGCGCAGACGCGCGTGGTCATGCAGGAGGAACTGGTGCGGCTGGCGCGCAAGAACCCGCGCACCGTGCTGTTCATCACCCACGCGGTCGAGGAGGCCGTGTACCTGGCCGACCGCATCGTCGTCATGTCGCGCCGGCCCGGCACCATCCGCGAAATCATCGACGTCAAGTCGATCCGCGAGCGTGAGGACTGGGACCAGCACCGCCGCATCGAGGACGTGATGGACCTGCCTTCCTTCGTTCACCTGCGCACCCACGTCTGGAAGCTGCTGCGCGACCAGCAGGGCGACGACGCCCATTGATCCACCGCCAATCCACCACGACAACACGGAGACACGCCATGCACAAGACCCTTCGCCTCGTCCTCGCCTCCGCCGGCCTTGCCGCGGCCGGCGCCGCGCACGCGCAGGCGCTCACCGAGATCAAGGTCAGCTACCAGCCCGCGCTGTACTGGGCGTTGCCGTTCTATGCCGCCACCGAGAAGGGATGGTGGGCCGAGGTGGGCCTCAAGCCGGTATTCAGCACCTTCCCGGCGGGCGTGCCGCAGATCGCCGCTTCGGCCAGCAAGAGCTGGGACGTTGGCGGCACCGGCTCGGTGCCCGCGGTGCTCGGCCACGTGCGCTTCGGCATCAAGACGATCGGCGTCACCAACGACGAGTCGGCCGGCAACGCGCTGCTGGCCCGCAAGGACATGGCCGACAAGTTCGCCAAGGACCCGGCCTCGATCAAGGGCCAGACCATCGTGCTGACGGCCAACTCCACCGGCGACTACGCGGTGCAGTCGTGCCTGAAGAAGTGGGGTCTCGCCAAGGGCGACGTGACGATCAAGAACATGGGCCAGGCCGAGATCATCTCGGCGATGTCGTCGAACAACGCCGATCTCGGCGGCCTGTGGGCGCCCAACATCTACACGCTCGAGGAGAAGGCGGGGGCCAAAGTGCTGTGCTCCGGCAAGGAAGGCGGCGCGATCGTGCCCGGAGCGCTGATCGCCCGCGGCGACTACGCCGAGCAGAACCCGGAGAACGTGGCCAAGTTCCTCGCCGTCTACCTGCGCGCCTGGAAGTGGCTGAACGCGAACAAGACCGAGGCGATCGCGATGATGAAGAAGTTCTACGAGCAGGGCGGGGTGACGATCAGCGAGGCCTCGATGCGCAAGGAGTTCGACACCCGCCCGACCTTCGACCTTGCCGGCCAGCTCTCGCGCATGGACCGCAGCCGCGGCACGTCCGAGATGGACGGCTGGTTCAACGAGATCGCGACCTTCATGCGTGGCACCGGCGCGATCCAGAGCGTGCCGCAGGCCTCCGAGTACGTGACCGATGCCTTCATGAAGCGCGTGCAGGCCGACCCCAAGCTGCGCGAGTTCGCGAACAAGGCCCAGTGAGGGCCGCGGCAGCCTGAGTGGCGGCTGCGGCCGCCATTTTGTGACGCCTCCTGTAATCGATTTCAACCACCGAGACCGCCATGACGATCACCACCCTGAAGAAGGCCGCGAAGACGCCGGAGACCGAAACCGCCACCGCGCAGAAGGTGGTGACGGAAATGCTCGCCGAGATCGCGGCCCACGGCGAGGACGCCGTGCGCGCCTACGCGAAGAAGCTCGACGGCTGGGACGGCGACATCGTGCTCGGCCGCGAGGAGATCGATCGCCGCGCCGCCGAGGTGCCCGAGCAGGTGCGCCGCGACATCGACTTCGCCATCCGCCAGGTCAGCGAGTTCGCGCATGCGCAGCGGCGCTCGCTTTCCGAGTTCAGCGTCGAGCTGCACCCCGGCGTGGTGGCCGGGCAGCGCGTGCTGCCGATCAACGTGGCCGGTTGCTACGCGCCGGCCGGGCGCTATGCACACATCGCCTCGGCCTACATGGGCGTAGCCACGGCGAAGGCCGCGGGTGTCAAGACCATCGTGGCCTGCTCGGGCCCGTTCCGCGGCGGCCCGATGCATCCGTACCTGCTCTACGCCTTCGACCGCGCCGGCGCCGACGTGATCATGACGCTCGGCGGCGTGCAGGCCATCGCCACCATGGCCGATGGCCTGTTCACCGGCAAGCCGGCCGACGTGATCGTCGGCCCGGGCAACAAGTTCGTGGCCGAGGCCAAGCGCACGCTGTTCGGCAAGGTGGGCATCGACGTGTTCGCCGGGCCCTCCGAGGTGGCGGTGATCGCCGACGACTCGGCCGACCCCGCCATCGTCGCCAGCGATCTGGTCGGCCAGGCCGAGCACGGCCACGAGTCGCCGGCGTGGCTGTTCACCACCTCGCGCGCGCTGGCCGAGGAGGTGATGCGGCTCGTGCCGGCGCTGATCGACAAGCTGCCGCCGACCGCGCGCGACGCCGCCGGCGCGGCCTGGCGCGACTATGGCGAGGTGATCGTGTGCGACACGCGCGAGGAAGTGGCCGAGGTCTCGGACCGCTACGCCAGCGAGCACCTCGAAGTGCACGCGCGCGACCTGAACTGGTGGTTGGCGAATTTGACCTGCTACGGCTCGCTGTTCCTCGGCGAGGAGACCACGGTGGCCTATGGCGACAAGGCCAGCGGCCCGAATCACGTGCTGCCGACCAAGGGAGCGGCGCGTTACTCGGGCGGCCTGTCGGTGCACAAGTTCATGAAGACGCTGACCTGGCAGCGCATGACGCGCGAGGCGGCGCGCGACATCGGCGAGGTCACCGCGCGCATCTCGCGGCTGGAAGGCATGGAGGCGCATGCGCGCACCGCCGACGACCGACTGGCCAAGTACTACCCGGCGCAGACCTTCGCGCTGGGCGAGCCGGTGAAGGTATGACGCGCGAGCAACTTGCGCGGCTGTTCGAGCTGTCGGACCGGCGCGCGCTGGTCACTGGCGGCAACTCGGGCATTGGCGAGGCGATGGCGCGCGCGCTGGGGCTGGCCGGTGCACGCGTGCTGCTGGTGGCAAGACGCGAGGCCGAGCTGGACGCCGCGGCCGGGCGGCTGCGCGCCGACGGCATCGACGCGCAGTGGTGCACGGCGGACCTGGCCGACGCCGAGGCGACTCAGGCCGTGGCGCGCGCCGCCGAGCAGCGCCTGGGCGGCATCGACATCCTAGTGAACGCCGCCGGCGTGAACCTGCGCGAGCCGTTTGCCGAGGTGACGCCGGCCTCCTGGAAGCTGCAGCTGGCGCTGCACCTGGAGGCACCGTTCTTCCTCACCCAGGCGCTCGCGCCGGGCATGAAGTCGCGCGGCTGGGGGCGCATCCTCAACATCGCCTCGCTGCAGTCGTACCGGGCCTTCGCGCGCAGCGCGCCCTACGGCGCGGCCAAGGGCGGGGTGGTGCAGCTCACGCGGGCGATCGCGCAGGAATGGTCACCGCACGGCATCACCTGCAACGCGATCGGCCCGGGGTTCTTTCCGACTGCGCTGACCGCACCGGTATTCGCCGACCCCGAGCTCGCCGCGCGCAACGCGGCACAGACCTGCATCGGCCGCAACGGCGCGCTCGACGACCTGGCCGGTGCGACCGTGTTCCTCTGCAGCGACGCCAGCGCCTATGTCACCGGCCAGACCCTGATGGTCGACGGTGGCTTCACCGCACGCTGAACGGGCACTGTCCCGGTCGCCGCATTCATCCACCACGAAGGAGACGAGATCATGAGCTTGCGCACCTTGACGGCAAGAGTTGCCGCACTCGGCCTGTTCGCCCTGACGGCCGCTGCGGCGCAGGCTCAGGCCTATCCGACCAAGCCGATCACCCTGGTCGTGCCGTTTCCCGCCGGAGGGGCGCTCGATGCCGTGGCCCGGCCGATGGCCGAGGGCATGCGCAAGATCCTCGGGCAGGCGGTGGTGGTGGAGA
>NZ_JBFXIO010000166.1:0-10436 GCF_050175855.1 Piscinibacter sp. | reverse complement strand
GCGCGACCTCGAGGACAGCGATGCCCTCCACTGGGGAGAGGGAGTGGTGTCAGTCGGAGCGCGCTCCATAGGCTTGGTCGGCGAACTCGCACCAGGGCCCGACTACAAGCTCTACCTGTCGCCTGAGTTCGTGGAAACCGAGGCCGAGTTCATGCGGCTGAAGGCAAGCATGGTCCGGGTTGGAGATGTCAAGACCTTCAAGAACTTCCTGGTGGCCGTGCCGGAGTCCGTAGACATCGCCCAGTACAACACGGTGATCATCTGGTGTGAAGCCTTCGGTCAGTTCATCACCGCGGCCCAGTACAGGTAGCCCTTGCAGCGTGTTCGTCGCAGCGACGACCCCAAGGGTGTTGCACTTCACCTCGCGACTCAGCCCTGACGCAGACACCGCGAAGCGCTCGCGGTAAGCTGCACGCATTGAGCTTCCCGCAATGGAGTCGCCGACATGGCACAGCATAGCCTTCCGATCGTTCTCGCCTTCTCTCCGGAAGACCAGACCTGGCTTCGCGTTTCGTCGGTGTCGGTACCACAGTTCTTCGAAGGACACACGGAGGTTCCTGTTTCCGGCGATGCCCTTCGCATTGGCGGGCGCCAGTTCATCGTTCAGGCGCGCGTCTGGGAACACGACGGAATGACCCCCACGTTGCGCCTGCTGCTCAGCAGCGGTCACGCGGCGAGCGACACGGTCTTCGGGTGAGCCGGCCGGCAGATCGGTGCAGCGGCCCAGGCCCCGAGCCGCTGGAGCAAGTCCGGCAGTCGGAACTCGCCTTTGCAGCCACCATGGCCTCGCGGGACCTGAACGCCTTCGCGGGCTTCATTGCCGAGGATGCCGTCTTCATCAATGGCGGCCAGCCGCTGCGCGGAAGAGCCGTCATCGTGCAGTACTGGGAACGCTTCTTCTCCGGTCCCGAGGCGCCCTTCTCGTGGAAACCGGAAATCGTCGAGATCGCGGCCGGCGGGACGCTCGGGTACACGGAAGGGCCGGTGACCTTGTCATCCGGGGAAAGCAGTTCCCGCTTCTACACAACCTGGCAGCGCCAGCCGCAGGGCGGCTGGCTCGTCGTCTTCGACAACGGCTACCGCGTGTGCCAGTAGCCCCGAACGAGGGCGTGCGACCGTGGCGCCGCGCTGCTGACCGGATGCTGCGTGGCCGATCCATCCTCCCCTGCCGTCTCGGCGTTCCAGCCGTGTACGGGCGAGACTCCGAGCGGCCCGTAGCGTCGGGCATCCGGCACAGGTGGAGGCCGGGATTCGGCCTTCCCGACACACCCAACTCCCATGACCGTCATGACCCCACCCCTCATCCGCCCGCTGTGGGCCCTGTGCACAGCCTCCTGCCTTGCGGCTTGCTCGACCGCCCCCCCGCCCGCGGCTGACAAGAGCATCCCCGCCTACCTGCTGGCTGCGACCGGCTGTGCCATCGTCGCAGGGGGAGACATCGGCAGCCGCTTCTCCGACAAGCAGGTCACGGCCCTGTGGAGCAAGATCAACGCGGCCGTCACCACCGAGCTTCATCAGCGGCTCGTGCACCAGAAGTACAAGGCCTTGGCCCTGCTGGTGCCCGTCGAACGCACGCGCCAGGCCGAAGACCTGGTGTTCGAGCAGGCGGCGCTGCGTCGCTGCAACAGGGTGCTGCAGGTTTCGCACGTGGTCGCCGAAGACACGTCGGGCAAGTACTTCCGCTTCGACGTCGCGCTCTTCCGTGCCCAGCCGAAGCAGGACGCCGCCGCCACCGATGCCGGCATCACGGTCGTCGCGATCGGCGAGTTCCAGCGCAGCTACCGCTATGCGCGAACACAGGAGAGCTTCGACAACTTCTACACCGGCACCTTTGCGGATCAGGTGCTCGCCGATCTCACCGCGGCCGGCGCCCTGGTGCCGCTGCGCTAGCAAGGCAGGCGGTCGGTGCCGGATGCACTCGCGCTCGCCGTGCTGGCCGGGGGGTGGCCGCACTCTGGCTCGTGCCGGGCATCGCCAGCGTGACCAGCTGGCGACGGCTGAGCGCGACTTACGCGGCGCTGCGAGCTGCGCCGTCCGCCGGGCTCAGCGCTTGTTATTGCGGCGCTTCGGCGAGGCAGCCGCCTCGGTCGGCCATCCGTGGGCGGAGACGAGTACCGTGCGGATCTCGCGCCGCGAGGCCTGTGCCGGCGGCGGCATCGCGCCCGCCGGCGTCGTCGGTACGGCGCGCTGGGCCGCCTTCTCCTTGTCGTACGAACCTGTGTTCAAGCCGGTTGCCTTGCTGATGCTGAGGGGCGCGATTGTAGGCGGGCGACCGGCGCGAAAGCCCCCTGGCTGACAGACCGACGGCCGGCTACGATGCCGGCCCGGAAGCCCCCAGAGGTTCCGCCCATATCACCGTGGTACTGCCGTGAACCTGAACACCGCCCGCGTCTTCGTCCGCGACATCGGCCGTGCACGGCACTTCTACGCCGAGACACTCGGGCTGAGCATGCACGCCGAGGGGCTGGCGCAGGGCTACTGCGTCTTCAATGCCGGCAACTGCGAACTCGTGGTCGAGGCTGTTCCCGCCGACGCGCCCGCCGAGGATCAGGCACTGGTCGGCCGCTTCACCGGGCTGTCCTTCCTGGTGCCCAGCGTGCACGTGGCGCACCAGGACCTGACGCGCCGTGGCGTGGAGTTCACCGGGGTACCCGAACGGCAGTTCTGGGGTGGCACCCTGGCCACCTTCCGCGATCCGGACGGCAATCAGTTCCAGATCGTGCACCGGGGGCCGGCCTGAGCCGGCGCCGGGTTGCGGTTCGTCCGACAGATCGATGCCCATGCCACTGCAAGACCACGCGCGCTTGCGCATGCGGCGCCTGGCTATCCGCCGCGTCGAACGCGGTGACCTGCCCGACCTGCTGGTCGTCAACGGCGACGATGCGGTGACGCGCTACCTGCCGTATGCGACGTGGCGGTCGCTCGCCGACGGAGAGGCCTGGTTCGAGCGCATGGCTGCACTGCAAGCGGCCGGCGGCACGGCGCAGTACGTGATCGAGCACCTCGAGCTCCAGCGCGTCATTGGCAGTTGCCTGCTGTTTCGCCACGACGAAGCCAGCGCCCGCGCCGAGCTCGGCTACGTGCTCGGCCGCGTGCACTGGGGCCAGGGGCTGATGTTCGAGGCCTTGAGCGGCTTCGTTGCCCATGCCTTCGGCACGCTGGGCTTGCGTCGCCTCGAGGCCGACGTCAACCCGCTCAACGGCGCCTCGGTGCGCCTGCTCGAACGCTTGGGCTTCGCACGCGAGGGCCTGCTGCGCCAGCGCTGGGTGACCAAGGGTGAAGTCTGCGACTCGCTGATCTACGGCCTGCTGCGCGAGGAGGCAAGGCCATGAGGCGTGCGATGCTGGCCGCGGCACTCGTGCTGGCAGGCTGCACCGCAGTGCCGCCGCCGGGCCCACGGGGCGATGCCCTGCACCGGGCGCTGCACGGCCTGTGGTGCAACTCGAACGACGGCGGGCGAAGCTGCTGGGCATGGGACGAGTTCAGCGCGGATGGTCGCTTCCGCGCCTGCGGCCGCACCGACGACGACCCGCGCCCGTTCCGCGGTGAAGGCCGGGTCGAGGTGAGCGGCCGGCGCATGTGCTACACGGTCGACGCCGCCAGCGAGAACTTCTGGCTGCGGCCCGGCCAGCGCTACTGCACCGACATCGTGGCCATCGACGCGCAGACGCATCGCTACCGCGATATCGACACCGGCGCGGAGTTCACCTTGTTCCGGCGCGACAATCGCGCCGTACCTTGCCCGTGATCGCATCGGGACTCCCCGCCATGCCGCAGTTCGACATCTTCGCCGGAACCATCTGCATCGGCCACTCCTGGCTGGAGCACCGCGACGCGCCGATCGGCGTGGCCGCCGGCCGCTTCGTGCCGGCGCCAGCCTACGCGCGCGTGCAGCCGGCCGTGCTGGCCGGCGCAAGCGGCACCGGGCCGGAGGTGGCGTTGCGCGTGCTGGCCCCCGACGGCCACGAGCTGGCCGGCGAAGGCAGTGTGCAGATCGTCGACTACTCGCCCGAACTCGGCGACGATGCCATCGAGGTCCATGTGATCGGCATCGAACCGGAGCGCTACGGGCAATGGTTCCCGACGCAGGCCACGGGCTTCCAGGACACGCTGGCGGTCCCGCCGCGCGATCTCTGAACTTCCGCACGAGGAGAACACGATGCCCAAGGGCTACTGGGTGGCGCGGGTCGACGTCGCCGACGCCGAGCGCTACAAGGACTACGTCGCCGCCAACGCGGTGGCCTTCGCGAAGTACGGCGCGCGCTTCCTGGTGCGCGGCGGCCGCTTCGAGAACCCGGAGGGCGGCTCGCGAAGCCGCAACGTGGTGATCGAGTTCCCCAGCTACCAGACGGCGCTGGATTGCTGGAACTCGCCGGAGTACCAGCGGGCGCTGGCGATCCGCGCGCCGATCTCCACCGGCGACGTGATCATCGTCGAGGGCTACGACGGGCCGCAGCCGGCCTGAGAGGCTGCGCCCGGCGTCAGCCGATCTCGCTCTGGCGCTCGACGATGCGCGAGACGATGCCGTACTCGATCGCCTCGGGCGCGCTCATCCAGAAGTCACGCTCCATGTCGGACACCACAGTCTCGTAGGGCCGGCCGGTCTGGCGGGCGATCACCCGCGCGATGCGCTCGCGCGTGCGCAGGATCTCCTTGGCCTGGATGGCGATGTCGGTGGCCTGGCCGCCGGCGCCGCCGGCGGGCTGGTGGATCATGAAGCGCGTGTTGGGCAGGCACAGCCGGCGCTCCTTCGGCGGCGCGAGGAAGATGTGCGCGCCGGCACTGGCCACCCAGCCGCTGCCCACGGTGGTGACCGGGGCGCGCACGAAGCTGATCATGTCGTGGATGGCGTCGCCCGACTCGACGTGGCCACCCGGCGACGAGATCAGCATGGTGATCGGCGCGTCGGATTCCTCCGACAGCGCGAGCAGCCGGCGGCAGGTGGCCAGGGCCATCTTGTCGTCGATCTCGCCGAACACCAGCACGTAGCGCGACTTGAAGGCCAACTGCTCCTCCAGGCGGCCGGTGGCGGCTGCGTCGGCGGGCTTCTTGTCGTCGTCGGCGAGGCGGTGGTCGTTCATGGGTGCTCCTTGTGAGGTCGGATGGTGGATTCTCGCGCAGCCGCTCAGGCCTGGCCGCCGTGGTCGTTGATAAAGCGGCGGTCGATCCGGTCCTTCCAGCGCCAGACCCAGCGCCCCTCGGCCGACAGCGCTCCCCAGCTGGCGATGGCGTACCGGTCCCCGCAGGCCAGCAGGTTCAGCGCGCGCGGCTGCGGCTTCCAGGGCTCGATCTGCCCGCCGGCGATGAAGCGCCGCAGGTTCAGCGCCAGCGGCGCGCCGGCACGCAGCGCGTAGACGCCGCTCCTGGGCCGCGGCGCCTCGAGCAGGGTCGCGGTATCGCCGGCGGCAAACACCTCGGGGTGCGAGGTGCTCTGCAGCGTCGCACCGGTGGCCACGAAGCCGCGCTCGTCCAGCGCCAGGCCGGTGTCGCGCAGCCACGGCGGCGCGAAGGCCGGCAGCGCGATCACCGCGGCCTCGCAGGCCACGCGCGTGCCGCGGCCGAGCAGCACGTGCTCGGCGGTGACCTCGGCGCAGACGTCTTCCAGGATCGTCACGTTGCGGCGCTTGAGAGCGCGGATCACGCGCTGCTGCACGGCCGGCGGATGGCTGGGTACGGGCGGCCCGCCGCCGGTGACGAGGCTGACGCGCGAGCGGTCGCCCAGGCGATGGTGGATGGCCAGCGCGAGCTCCACGCCCGCCGCACCACCGCCGACCACCACCACGCACAGCGCACGGCTCTCGGCCAGTTCGCGCATGCGTTCCCACAGCGCCGCGAAGGCCTCGATCGGCCGCACGAACAGGCCGTGCTCGCGGGCGCCGGCAATGGCCTCGCGGTCGATGGTGGCGCCGGTGTCCAGGCTGAGCACGTCGTAGGGCAGCGTGCGGCCGTCGCCCAGCGTCACGGTGCGCGAGCCGGTATCGATCGCGGTGGCCGCGGCCTGCAGCAGGCGCACGCCGGCCCGCTCGGCCATCGGCGCGAGCGGCACGCTGCATTGCTCCAGCGTGTAGTGGCCGGCCACGAAGCCGGGCACCATGCCGGAGTAGGTCAGCCTCGGCCAGGGCGTGACCAGGGTGACCTCGGCGCCGGGCAGCGCCTCGGCGGCGAAGGCGCGCAGCACCTGCAGGTGGGCGTGACCGCCGCCGAGCAGCAGCAGCCGCTTCATCGCGACAGCACCAGGTCGGCCACGAAGGCGAGGCTGCGGCCGCCGGTGTTGTCGGCATCGGCCCCCACGGCCGCACCGATCACCGCCGGCGCGGCGTCGGCCTCGTCGCCGAACAGCTTCAGGAAGTCGGCTGCGACATCACGCCGCTCCTCGTGCCAGCGGCCGGTCTCGGCCGAGCGCAGCACCAGGTAGCGCATGCGCCGGCTGTAGGGGTTGGGCACGGCGCTGCCGGCGGCGATCTGCCGGTCCCACACGTAGCAGACGGTCGCGGCGGGCAGGTCCTCGCCGCTCTTGCTGCGCGCCAGGCGCAGCAGTTGCCGCTCGAGGAAGGGCACGCGCGCCAGCGGCAGGTCGAAGAACACGCAGACCTTGGCCGCGTTGTCATCGCCCTGCTTGTTGCGCAGGTCGGCACCTTCGGCGAAGCGGTCGACGCGCCAGCGCCAGGCCAGCGTCAGCCCCTGCGCCTCGGTACGCAGCTCGTGCACCAGGTTGCCATAGGAACCTTCGGCGTCCATGCGCAGCGCAGGGCGGCCGTCCACGGTCTCGATCGCGTAGCGCGTGGCCGGGAACTTCTGCTGCGGCAGCTTCGCCTCGCGCCAGGCGGACTGGATGCCGCCGCCAGCCCCGGCCAGCGGGGCGAGCAGTTGGGCGGAGACCGCGGCGGGCAGCAGCGCAAAGGTCAGCAGGAACAGGGCAGGGGATCTCATCGGCGGCGCCACGCATGGTAGCGCCCCACCCACTCCAGCAGCCCGGCCGGCGCATGGGCGCGCTTCCACTCGCCGGCCGCGTACTTGTTGGCCTCGCTCATCGTCGGGTAGGTGTGGATGGTGCCGAGGATCTTGTTCAGCCCCAGGCCGTGCCGCATCGCCAGCACGTACTCGGCCAGCAGTTCGGCGGCATGCGCGCCGACGATGGTCACGCCGAGGATGCGGTCCTTGCCCGGCACGGTGAGCACCTTCACGAAGCCGTGCGCGGCGCTGTCGGCGATGGCGCGGTCGAGGTCGTCGATGCCGTAGCGCGTGACCTCCACCGCGATGCCCTTCTCCTTCGCCTCCTGCTCGCTCAGGCCGACGCGCGCCACCTCCGGGTCGACGAAGGTCGCCCAGGGGATCACCGAGTAGTCGGCCTTGAACTTGCGGAAGGTACCGAACAGCGCGTTGACGGCGGCGTACCAGGCCTGGTGCGCGCCGACGTGGGTGAACTGGAACGGACCGGCCACGTCGCCGGCGGCGAGGATATTCGGGTAGATCGTCTCGAGGTAGTCGTTGGTCTCGATCGTGCGTCCGGTGGGGATGCCGAGTTCCTCCAGCCCGAAGCCCGACAGGCGCGCCTTGCGGCCCACCGCGCACAGCAGCTTGTCGAAGCCGATGCGGTGTTCCGTACCTTCCCTGGCGACGACGAGGAAGCGCTCGCCATCGACGATCTCGCAGCGCAGCGCCTGGTGGCCGGTGAGCACGGTCACGCCGTCGCGCTGCAGCGATTGGGCCACCAGTTCCGAGACCTCCGCGTCCTCGCGCACCATCAGCCGCGGTGCCATTTCCACCTGCGTCACCTGGGAGCCCAGCCGCGCGAAGGCCTGGGCCAGCTCGCAGCCGATCGGCCCGCCGCCCAGCACCACCAGCCGCGCCGGCAGCTCGCGAAGGCCCCACAGCGTGTCGCTGGTCAGGTAACCGACGTCTGCCAGGCCGGGCAGCGGCGGCACCGCCGGCTCGGCGCCGGTGGCGATCACGATGCTGCGGGTGGCCAGGGTCTGCATCGTGCCGTCGGCCAGCGTGACCTGCACGCGCCACGGATCGACGATCCTCGCCTCGCCCTGCAGCACCTCCACGCCCAGGCCGCTGTAGCGCTCCACCGAATCGTGCGGCTCGATGTCCTTGACGACCTGCGCGACGCGCTCCATCACCTGAGCGAAATCGAGCGTCGCCTCGGCGCGGGAGATGCCGTACTTCTGCGCCTGGCGAACCTGCTGCATCAGCGTGGCAGTGCGGATCAGCGCCTTGCTCGGCACGCAGCCGTAGTTCAGGCAGTCGCCGCCCATCTTGTGCCGTTCCACCAGCGTGACGCGGGCCTTGACCACCGCGGCGATGTAGCTCGTCACCAGCCCGGCAGCGCCGGCGCCGATGACGACGAGGTTGCGATCGAAGTGCTTCGGCTTCACGCCGGCCCAGCGCGCATAGACCTGCCGTGCCTTCAGCGCATCGACGATCTTCTTGGCCACCAGCGGGAACAGGCCGAGCAGCACGAAGGCGCCGAGCAGCCCCGGCGAGAGGATGCCCTTGAGAGACTCGATGCGCGCCAGCTGCGTGCCGGCATTCACGTAGACCAGCGTGCCGGCCAGCATGCCGAGCTGGCTGACCCAGTAGAAGGTCCAGGCCCGCATGGTGGTCAGGCCCATCAGCAGGTTGATCACGAAGAACGGGAACAGCGGCACCAGGCGCAGCGTGAACAGGTAGAAGCCGCCCTCGCGCGCGATGCCGCGGTCGACATCGGCCAGCCGCGCGCCGAAGCGCTCGCGCACGCCGTCGCGCAGCAGGTAGCGTGCGGCCAGGAACGCCAGCGTGGCGCCGACGCTGGAGGCGAAGGACACCACCAGCGTGCCCACCGCGAGGCCGAAGATCGCCCCGCCGGCCAGCGTGAGGATCACCGCGCCGGGCAGGGACAGCGCCGTGGCCGCCACGTAGATCGCGAAGTAGACGCCGATCACCCACAGCGGCCGCGCGTCGTACAGCGCGGCGAGTTCGGCCTGGCGCTGCTTGAGCGCCTCGAGGCTGAGGAAGCGGCCGAGGTCGAAGGCGAAGAAGGCGGCCACCGCCGCGATCAGCACCAGCAGCACGATCACCTGGCGGCGGTTCATGGGGCGGCCTCCTCGTCGTCGAGACGGATCACGCGTGCGCCCGGCGGCACGTCGTGGGCATCGTGGGTCACCAGCACGGCCGGCACGCCCTGGGCGCGCAGCCGCTCGAACACGAAGGCGCGGAAGCGCTGGCGCAGCGCCATGTCCAGGCGCGAGAAGGGTTCGTCGAGCAGCAGCGCGCGCGGCTGCGCCAGCAGCGCACGCAGCACCGACACGCGCGAGCGCTGCCCGCCCGACAGCGTGTGCGGCAGCCGCGGCCCGTAGCCGGCGAGGTCGGCGCCGACCAGGGCGGCCTCGGCGACCGAGCGCCGCTCGGCGTCGCGGCCGGCCGGCAGCGCGAACAGCAGGTTCTCCAGCACGCTGAGGTGCGGGAACAGCAGGTCGTCCTGGAACAGGAGGCCGATGCGGCGCTGCGCCGTGGGCAGGTGAGCCACCTCGCGGCCGTCGATGCGCACCGAGCCGCTCGCCGCCAGGCCCGCCGGCAGCGCGCCGCACAGGAAGGCCAGCAACGAGGACTTGCCCGAGCCGCTCTCGCCCATCACCACCAGCACCTCTCCCGGGCCGACGGTGGCCGACAGGCCGTCGATCAGGGTGCGCTGCAGCGTTGCGATGCGGATGCCGACGAGCTCCAGCATCAATGCGTCTCCAGGCCGAGCCGGCGCGCCTGCCGCCGGCCGAGCCACCAGGCCGCGCCGAAGATCAGGGCCGGCAGCAGCGCCTGCAGCAGCGCATAGGCGGCCAGCAGCGTGCGCTGGCCGCCGGAGGCCAGGGTCAGCGCCTCGGTGGTGACGGTGGCGTAGCGTCCGGCACCGACGAACTGCGTGCTCAGGTACTGCGCCACGCTGACCGAGAAGCCCACCGCGAAGGCCGATGCCAGCGGTGCCAGCAACATGGGCCACTTGATGCGCAGCAGGAAGGCGGCACGCGAGCGGCCCAGCGCCCGCACCGTCTGCTCGTAGCGCGCATCGAAGCCGCGGTAGGCCGGCGCCAGCGCCACCAGTGCATAGGGCGCGGTGAACAGGCTGTGCGCCAGCCACAGGCCCGTCAGCGAACCGTCCAGGCGCAGCAGCAGCATCAGCTGGTAGAGCCCGGCCACCAGCAGCACGCCAGGCACGAGCATGGTCGCGAACACCAGCGGCGCGGCCCGGTCGTCCCACCGCGCCGGGGTGGTCTCCATCCAGGCCACGGCGAGCAGCACGCCGCTGGCCGCCGAGGCCAGCCCGAGGCCGGCGGTGTGGACGAGCACGGGCAGGCTGGCCACCACGCTGGCCCAGGCATCGAACGACACCACCTGCGGCCACAGCGCCGGAAAGCGCCACACGCCGGCCACCGAGACGAAGGCCAGCAGCGCGAGAGCCA
>NZ_JBFXIO010000165.1:0-10470 GCF_050175855.1 Piscinibacter sp. | reverse complement strand
GCGCAGCTGGTGGGCCTACGGCGGCGCCAACTTCTGCTTCGCGGCGGGTTTCGTGGTGCTGCGCCGCGGCATGGAGCGCTTCATGGGCGTCTCGCCGGCCGACCGCGAGCATGCGGCCACCCTGGCGGTTCTGGCCGCGCTGTTCACGGCCATCGGCCCGGGCGAGGAACAGGCAGTCCGGCGCGTTCTGCTGGCGTATGGCGCGCCAACCTGGGTGCTGGCGCGTACGGCCGCTTCGCTGCAGGGCGCCGTACGCGCCGAGTACGGCCACCGCATGGCCCTCGTGCTGGCCACGCCGGTGGCCATGGTGCTGGCCGTCTTCGGTGCGCGCTTCGTGCAGCAGGCCCTGCACGGCGGCGTCTCGCTGGAGATGCACCGCTACACCGAGGCCAACCGTGGGCTGCTCTACGCTTACGGCGTGATGGCGGCGACCTACAACTTCGGTTTCGTCGCGCTGCTGACGCTGCGCTACGTGCGGCGGCTGCGCGAGCTGACGCTGCACGACCCCCTCACCGGACTGCTCAACCGTCGTGCCCTCGACGCCGAACTGCAGCGCGAGTGGTCGCGCCTGCAGCGCGACGGATCCGCCTTCGCGCTGCTCGCCCTCGACCTCGATCACTTCAAGCGGGTGAACGACCGCTACGGCCATCTCGTCGGCGACGAGGTGCTCGCGCAGACCGCCCAGCGCCTGCGCGACACCGTGCGCGGCAGCGACCTGGTGGCGCGCACCGGCGGCGAGGAGTTCGTGGTGCTGATGCCCGGCATCGACGACGCCGGCGCGCAGGCGGCCGCCGAGCGGCTGCGCACGGCGGTGGCGGGCGCGCCCTTCGCGGTATCGACGGGGCCGCTGCCGCTGTCGGTGAGCGTGGGCGTGGCCACCGTCCACCAGCCCGGCAGCGAGCCGCGCGACGTGCTGCAGCGCGCCGATCGTGCGCTCTACGCCGCCAAGGAAGCTGGCCGCGACCGCGTGGTGATGGCCGCCTGAGCGGCTTTCTGCCGGCGCTCAGCCGGCCCTGCGCCGCGCCGCCGCTCGGCCGGGGTCGTGGCGCTTCAGCCAGTCGAAGAACTCGGCGAACCACAGCCTCGAGTTGCGCGGCTTGAGGATCCAGTGGTTCTCGTCCGGGAACCACACCAGCCGCGCATCGACGCCGCGCGCCTTCAAAGTGTTGTAGTAGGCCAGGCCCTGGCCGTCGGGCACGCGGTAGTCGAGGGCGCCATGGATCACCAGCGTCGGCGTCTTCATCTTTCCGGCGAAGGCGTGCGGGCTCTGCGAATGCACCTTGGCCATGTCGTCCCAGTAGCTTGCGCCCAGCTCGCGCGGGAACCAGGTGTAGGCGTCCTCGGCGAACATCGACACCCAGTCGAAGCAGCCGGCATGGCACACGTAGGCCTGGTAACGGCCGGGCTTCACGTGGCCGTTCATCCACGCCACCATGTAGCCGCCGTAGCTGCCGCCGGTGGCGAACACGCGCTGGCGGTCGATCCAGGGCTTCTTCAGCAGCCAGTCGGTGGCGGCCTCCACGTCCTGCAGCTCCAGTTCGCCCCAGCGGTGCGTGATGCTGTCGAGGAAGGCGTAGCCGAAGCCGCTGGAGCCGTGGTAGTTCACGCAGGCGACCACGTAGCCCTGCGCGGCGAATACGTGGTTGTTCCAGCGGTAGTGGAAGGTGTCGCCGCTGGCCGCGTGGGGGCCGCCGTGGATGCTGTGCAGCAGCGGGTACTTCCTGCGCGCATCGAAGCCGGGCGGGTAGACCACCCACATCTGTACCTCGTCGCCCTGCGCGCCCTTGAAGCGCACGTCCTCATGCGTGCCGAGCTTCAGCGCGGCCAGCAGTTCGTCGTTGAAGCGCTCCAGCCGGCGCGGCGGCTCGCCGTCGCGAAGTGCGTGCACACGCGCCGGGTGGTCCATCGCGTCGGCGGCGGTGACCACCACGCCGGCGGCGACGTCGAACGACTGCACCCAGCCGCCGGCGACGACGCGCGTGGCGCTGCGCGAGCGCAGGTCGAAGCGCCAGAGGTGGTTGCGCGCCTCGTGCTCGGCGGTGAAGCAGACCGACTGGCCGTCGTCGTCCCAGCGCAGCGGGGCGTGCATCGCGTGGTCCCAGGCGGCACTCGCCACCTTCCAGCGCCCGCCTCGCTCGAGCACGGCCAGCTGGCCCGGCATCGTGTGCTTGCGGCCCTGGTGGGCGGCGATGAAGGCGATGCGGCGGCCGTCGGGGCTGTAGCGCGGCGCCTCCATGTCCCAGGCCTTGTCGTGCGCCACGGTGGCGATGCGGCGCGTGCGCAGGTCGACCTCGGCCAGCGCGCGGCAGTTGTCCATGCGCTTCTCGCGCGCGGGGTCGTGGGCGAAGACGATATGCCGGCCATCGCTGCAGACGTCGAAGCAGTTCGCGTCCGGCTCGGCGCGCGACAGCTCGTAGCCGGTGCCTTCGAACAGGTCGACGATGCGGCCGCTGGCCACGTCGAACAGGTGCAGGTGGGCCACGCGGCCCATCGGAACGTGGTGGTCCCAGTAGCGGTACTGCGCCTCGCTGGTGACGTAGGCGGTTTCCTTGCGCTCCTTGAATTCCCTGAAGCGCTTCGCCTGCGCCCGCGTGCCGCGCAGCTCGGGCCACACCCAGGCGACGAAGGCAATGCGCCGGCCGTCGGGCAGCCACTTGAACGACTCGATGCCGGGCGCGAAGTCGCTGATGCGGCGGGCCTCGCCGCCGTCCGGCGCGATGACGTAGAGCTGCGACGTCTCGTCCTTCGCGCCCTGCAGCTCGCGCTTGGCGAGGAAGGCGATGCGCTCGCCGGTGGGCGACCAGGCCGGCTGCGCGTCCTTCTCGCCGCAGCTCGTCAGCCGACGAGGGCCGCCGCCGAAGGTCGACAGCAGCCACAGCGAGGTCTGGCCCCGGTTCTCCTCCATCGAGAAGCTCTGCACCGTGCACACCGCCTGCGAGCCGTCGGGCGACAGCGACAGCGCGGCGATGCGCTCGAACTTCCAGAGATCCTCGACGTCGATGCCTTTCCTGTTCTTCGCCATCGTCTCCTCGTGGGCGGTGTCGTGCTCAGCGCGGCCGGGTCAGCTGCCAGAGCAGGTGGGCCTTGACCTCCGGCCATTCGCCGGCGGCCAGGCTGTACATCACGGTGTCGCGAACCGTGCCGTCGCGGCGCAGCGCGTGATGACGCAGCACGCCGTCCTTGCGCGCACCGAGGCGCTCGATGGCGCGCTGGCTCGCGAAGTTGTAGTTGTCGGTGCGCCAGCCGACCAGCTTCGCCCCCAGCGTCTCGAAGGCATGCTGCATCAGCAGCAGCTTGGCGGTGGTATTGACGGCGCTGCGCTGGCGGCTGGCGGCGTACCAGGTCCATCCGATCTCCAGCCGCTCGACCGCCGGCACGATGTCGTGGTAGCTGGTGCAACCGATCATCTCGCCGCTGGCAGCGTCGAGCACTGCGAAGGCAAACCGGTGCCCCTCGGCGCGGCCGCGCAGCGCGGTTTCGATGTAGGCGCGAGTGGCCCCGGGTTCGGGGACGGAGGTGAAACGCAGGTTCCACAGCTGACCATCGGCGGCAGCGCGCCGCAGGCCGTCTTCGTGCTCCAGCACGAGCGGGACGAGCCGAACCGGGGCGCGCTCCAGCGTGACCGGGCCGACCGGCTGCATCAGCGGTTGTGCCTCTGCATGAAGACCAGCTTCTCGAACAGCGACACGTCCTGCTCGTTCTTCAGCAGCGCGCCCACCAGCGGCGGCACGCTGACCTTCTCGTCCTTGCTCTGCAGCGCGTCGAGCGGGATGTCCTCGGCGACCAGCAGCTTCAGCCAGTCGAGCAGCTCCGAGGTGCTCGGCTTCTTCTTGAGGCCCGGCAGGTTGCGCACCTCGTAGAAGTTCTTCAGCGCGGCGGCCAGCAGTTCCTTCTTCAGGTTCGGGAAGTGCACGTCGACGATGCTCTTCATCGTGTCGGCGTCGGGGAACCTGATGTAGTGGAAGAAGCAGCGGCGCAGGAAGGCGTCGGGCAGCTCCTTCTCGTTGTTCGAGGTGATGAACACCAGCGGGCGGTGCTTCGCCCGCACCAGCTCGCGCGTCTCGTAGACGTAGAACTCCATGCGGTCGAGTTCGCGCAGCAGGTCGTTGGGAAACTCGATGTCCGCCTTGTCGATCTCGTCGATCAGCAGCGCCACCGGCTGCTCGGCGGAGAAGGCCTGCCACAGCACGCCCTTGACGATGTAGTTGTGGATGTCCTTGACGCGTTCGTCGCCGAGCTGCGAATCGCGCAGGCGGCTGACCGCGTCGTACTCGTACAGGCCCTGCTGCGCCTTGGTGGTGCTCTTCACGTGCCACTGGAGCAGCGGCATCTTCAGCGCCGAGGCCACCTCCTCGGCCAGCATTGTCTTGCCGGTGCCCGGCTCGCCCTTGACGAGCAGCGGGCGCTTGAGCGTGATCGCCGCGTTCACCGCCAGCATCAGGTCCTGGGTGGCGACGTAGTTCTCGGAGCCTTGGAACTTCATGGATCGCGGGCGCTGGGGCGGGAAAGTGCGGTCAGGCCAGTATATCGGGGCCCCTATAATCGCCCGCTGACCCCGAAAACTGCGCTCCCGTTGACGATGAACAAAGCACTCTCGATGATCTTCGCGCTGGCGGCTGTTGCCGGCTTCAGCGGCGCCGCTTCGGCCCAGGATGCCAAGGCCGGCGAGAAGAAGGCCGCCATGTGCATCGGCTGCCACGGCATCCCGGGCTACCAGGCCAGCTTCCCCGAGATCCACAAGGTGCCGATGATCTCCGGCCAGAGCGGCAAGTACATCGTCGCCGCGCTGAACGCCTACAAGAAGGGCGAGCGCAAGCACCCGACCATGCGTGGCATCGCCGCCTCGCTGACCGACCAGGACATGGCCGATCTCGGCGCCTTCTACGAAACGCACGGCGGCCCGGCGAAGAACGCCGACGCGCCGGCGCCGACGTCGCCCGCCCAGGTGGCCGAACTGCTGAAGAAGGGCAACTGCGCCTCCTGCCACGGCGAGAACCTGAACAAGCCGATCGACCCGAGCTATCCCAAGCTCGCCGGCCAGCACGCCGATTACCTCTACGTGGCGCTGAAGGCCTACCAGACCGAGAACAACAGCCAGGTCGGCCGCGCCAACGCGATCATGGCCGGCATGGCCAAGCCCTTCAGCCACGCCGAGCTGAAGCTGCTGGCCAACTACATCGCCTCGCTGCCCAGCGACCTCAAGACGGTGCCCGAGTCGCGGTTCCGCTGAACCGCCCGCACTCGTGAGAAAGCCGCTGGTTTCCAGCGGCTTTTTCGCTTCTGTGATCGCTCAAGTCAGCCCCGCGCGGGCCGATACTCGAAGCAGCCGGTGCTGCCGGCCTCCGTCGCGCCATGCTGAAGAAGATTCCCGTCGAAGACCTGCGCCTGGGCATGCATCTGCACGCGATGTGCGGCGCATGGCTGGACCATCCCTTCTGGCGCACCAAGTTCATCCTTCGCGACTCGGCCGACCTGGAGAAGCTGCGCGCCAGCAGCGTCAAGGAGGTCTGGATCGACGCGGCCAAGGGGCGCGACGTCGAGCCGCCCGAGGCCGGCGTGGCACCGCGCCGGTCGTGGCCGAAGCGCCTCCTCCGGAGCCCCGGCCCAGCGCCGACCTGGGTGCCGAACTGCAACGGGCGTCGGCGCTGGTCAACCAGTCGCGCGAGGCGGTGTCGTCGCTGTTCGCCGAGGCACGCATGGGCCGCGCGCTCGACGCCGAGAAGTGCCTGCCGCTGGTCGACGAAATCGCCTCCTCGGTGTGGCGCAACCCCGGCGCGATCGTCAGCCTGGCCCGGCTGAAGACGCACGACGACTACACCTACATGCACTCGATGGCGGTGTGCGCGCTGATGGTCTCGCTCGGCCGCCAGCTCGGCATGGACGAGAGCACCGCGCGCGAGGTCGGCCTGGCGGGCATGCTGCACGACATGGGCAAGGCGGCGATGCCGCTGGAGGTGCTCAACAAGCCGGGCAAGCTGACCGACGACGAGTACGCGATCATGAAGACGCACCCGCAGCATGGCTACGAGCTGCTGCAGGAAGGCAAGGGCGTCGGCGAGGTCGCGCTGGACGTGACGCTGCACCACCACGAGCGCCCCGATGGCCGCGGCTATCCGCACGGCCTGGCGGGCGACGCGCTCAGCCGCGTGGCGCGCATGGGCGCGGTGTGCGACGTGTACGACGCCATCACCTCCAACCGCCCTTACAAGAGCGGCTGGGACCCGGCCGAGTCGATCGCCAAGATGGCCTCCTGGGCCGGGCAGTTCGACACCGAGATCTTCCAGGCCTTCGTCAAGAGCCTGGGCATCTACCCGATCGGTTCGCTCGTGCGCATGCGCTCGGGCAAGCTCGGCGTGGTCGTCGAGCAGAACGAGAGTTCGCTGGTCTCGCCCAAGGTGAAGCTGTTCTTCTCCACGCGCTCGAACATGCCGATCGCCGTCGAGCTGGTCGATCTCTCGTCCCCCGGCTGCAACGACGCGATCGTGGCGCGAGAGAGCAACGCCCAGTGGAAGTTCCCGCACCTCGACGAGCTGTGGGCCGGACCCGAGGTGCTGAGAAAGCTCGGCAAGTCCTAGTCCGACCGGCCGCCGGCCAGGTCGTCGAGGATCGGGCAGTCGGGGCGTTCGTCGCCGTGGCAGCAGTGCGCCAGGTGCTGCAGCGTGCGCTGCATCGCGCGCATCTCGTCGATGCGGCGCTGCAGGTCGGCGGCATGCTCGAGCGCGATGCGCTTGACGTCCTTGCTGCTGCGTCGGCGGTTGCGCCACAGTCCGAGCAGCGTCTCGATCTCCGGCAACCCGAAGCCGAGGTCGCGCGCGCGGCGGATGAATCGCAGCGTGTGCACCGTCGCTTCGTCGTACTGTCGGTAGCCCGCCTCGGTTCGCGGCACCTCAGGCAGCAACCCGAGACTCTCGTAGTGACGGATCATCTTGGCCGAGACGGCCGAGCGTTTCGCGGCTTCGCCGATGTTCATCGCTTCGGCTCCCAGCGCTTCAGAAGCAGCGCATTGGTCAGTACGCTGACGCTGGACATCGCCATCGCCGCACCCGCCACCACCGGGTTGAGCAGCCCGAAGGCGGCCAGCGGGATGCCGACCACGTTGTAGAAGAAGGCCCAGAACAGGTTCTGGCGGATCTTCGTGGTGGTGCGGCGCGAGATGTCGATCGCCTGCGCCACCAGCGCCGGGTCGCCGCGCATCAGCGTGATGCCGGCGGCCTGCATCGCAGCGTCGGTGCCGCCCTGTTCGCCCGCCATCGCCATGCCGACGTCGGCGGCGGCCAGCGCCGGCGCGTCGTTGATGCCGTCGCCGACCATCGCCACCTTGGCCGAGCCGTCGCGCAGCGAAGCCACCACCGCCGCCTTGTCCCCCGGCAGCACCTCGGCGCGCACGTCGTCGATGCCGAGCGCGCGGCCCACCGCGTTGGCGCTGCCGGCGTTGTCGCCACTGATCATCAGCGTGCGCAGGCCGAGCGATTTCAGCGTGGCGATGGCCACTGCGGCCCCGGGCTTGAGCGTGTCGCCGAAGGCGAACAGGCCGAGCAGCTGCCAGGCGCCGCCGTCGGTCCGGCCGGCGAGCCACGAGACGGTGCGCCCTTCGGCCTGCAACGCCTGCGCGCGTTCGCGCAGCGCCACGCGCGACAGGCCGAGCTCGTCCATCAGCCGCGTGCTGCCGAGCTGCAGTTCGCGGCCCTGCACGCGGCCGGCGATGCCGCGGCCGGGCAGGGCGCGCACCTCCGTGGCGGCCGGCAGCGGCGATGGTGCGGCGGCCAGCACCGCAGCGGCCAGCGGGTGTTCGCTGCCCGACTGCAGCGCGGCGGCCAGCGCCACCAGCGCTTCGCGTTCGAGGCCGATGCCCGCTGCCGGCTCCGCCGCGGCGAGCTGCGGCTTGCCTTCGGTGAGCGTGCCGGTCTTGTCGAAGGCGACGACGCGCACCGCATGCGCCAGCTCCAGCGCCTGCGCGTCCTTGATCAGGATGCCGCGCCGCGCGGCGGCACCGGTGCCGACCATGATCGCCGCCGGCGTGGCCAGGCCCAGCGCACACGGGCAGGCGATCACCAGCACCGCCACGGCGTTGAGCACGCCGGTCGACCAGTCGCCGGTCAGCATCCCCCAGGCCAGCAGCGTGACCGCGGCGATGCCCACCACCACCGGCACGAACACCGCGCTGACCTGGTCGACCAGGCGCTGGATCGGGGCCTTGGCCGCCTGCGCCGATTCGACCATGCGCACGATGCGCGCCAGCGTCGACTCGGCGCCGATCGCCTTCGTGCGCACCAGCAGCAGGCCTTCCGCATTGAGTGCGCCGCCGGTGACGCGGTCGCCCGGCTGCTTGGCCACCGGCAGGCTCTCGCCGGTGAGCATGGACTCGTCGGCGTGGCTGCGGCCTTCCTCGACGAGGCCGTCGGCCGGGAAGCGCTCGCCCGGCCGCACAACCACGAGATCGCCCACCGCCAGCTCGGCCACCGGCACGTCGAGGTCGATGCCGTCGCGCCGCACGCGCGCCGTCTCGGGCCGCAGCGCCTGCAGCGCGCGGATCGCGTCGGTGGTCTGCCGCTTGGCGCGGGCCTCCAGCCACTTGCCCAGCAGCACCAGCGTGATCACCACGGCGGCCGACTCGAAGTACAGGTGCGGCATGCCGCTGTCGTCGGCCCACCACAGCCACAGGCTGAGGCCATAGCCGGCACTGGTGCCAAGTGCGACGAGCAGATCCATGTTGCCGCTGCCAGCGCGCAGCGCCTTCCAGCCGGCACGGTAGAAGCGCGCACCGAGCCAGAACTGCACCGGCGTCGCAAGCAGCCACTGCACGAAGGGCGACAGCATCCAGTGGCGGCCGAACAGGTCACCGACCATCGGCACCACCAGCGGCAGCAACAGCAGCGCCGCCAGCCCGACCTTCCAGCCGTCGTGCGAGGCGGCGGCGGGCGGCGGCGGCGGCTGGTCGGCCACCACCACGTGCGCCGTGTAGCCGGCCTTCTGCACCGCGGCCATCAGCGCCGCGGCACTGGCCGCACCACGCAGCCGTTCGACGTGGGCCTGCTCGGTGGCCAGGTTGACGGTGGCCGAGATCACGCCGGGCACCGCCTTCAGCGCGCGCTCGACGCGGGCCACGCAGCTGGCGCAGGTCATGCCCTCGATTCGCAGCTCGGCGCTGTCGTGGGGTACGGCGTAGCCGGCGCGCTCCACGGCGGCGGCCAGGCTCTCCGCCGGTACGCGCTCGGCCAGCGTCACGGCGGCCGATTCGGTGGCCAGGTTGACGGTGGCCTGCGCCACGCCGGGCACCTTGGCCAGCGCGCGCTCCACGCGGCCGACGCAGGAGGCGCAGGTCATGCCCTCGACGGGCAGGGTGAGGGTGGTGTCGGTATTCATGCGAGCAGTCTCGACGTTGACATCATGTCAGGGTCAAGGGGAATTTCGCTTGATCTTTCCGCTTGACCTTGCCACGGTGTCAAGGTCTATCGTTGGCGCATCCCGAACCCGACCTGGAGATCACGATGATCGAACTGACCCTTCCCGACATGACCTGCGGCCACTGCGTCAAGACCGTCACCGGCACGGTGCAGAAGCTCGACGCCGCCGCGCAGGTGCAGTGCGACCTGGCCACCCATACGGTGCGCATCGAGACCACGCAGTCGCCCGAGGCCGTCAAGCAGGCGCTCGAAGAGGAGGGCTACCCGGCACGCTGAGCCGCGCAGGCCCCTACACTGCGGCCACTTCGAACCTCATGGAGTGGACCGCATGCTTCGACTGATCGCCACGAGCGTCACCGCCGTCGCCCTCGTTGCCACCTTCGCCACGGCCCAGGCGCAGACCCTGCGCTGGGCCAGCCAGGGCGACCCGCAGACCATGGACCCGCACTCGCAGAACGAGTCCATGACCAACATGATGAACGGGCAGGTGTACGAGAAGCTCGTCACCCGCGACAAGCAGCTCGCCATCGTGCCCGCGCTGGCCACCGAGTGGCAGCAGGTCTCGCCGACACTGTGGCGCTTCAAGCTGCGCCCGAACGTCAAGTTCCACGACGGCACGCCCTTCACCGCCGACGACGTGGTCTTCTCCATCGAGCGCGGCGCCGCACCCACCTCCACCATCAGCCAGTACGCCACCGCGGTGGGCAAGCCGCGCAAGGTCGACGACCTGACGGTGGAGTTCCAGCTCGCTGCGCCGAACCCGATCTTCCTGCAGCACCTCGAGACGCTGTGGATCATGAGCAAGGTGTGGAGCGAGAAGAACAGGGTCACCCGGCCGCTGGACTTCAAGAACAAGGAAGAGAGCTACGCCGGCCTGAACGCCAACGGCACCGGGCCGTACATGCTGGTCAGCCGCGCGCCGGGCATCAAGACGGTCTACAAGCGCAACCCGAACTGGTGGGGCAAGTTCGAGGGCAACGTGCACGAGATCGTCTACACGCCGATCGGCAACGACGCCACGCGACTGGCCGCGCTGGTCTCCGGCGAGATCGACTTCGTGCTCGAC
>NZ_JBFXIO010000164.1:0-10500 GCF_050175855.1 Piscinibacter sp. | reverse complement strand
CCAGAACGGACCCCGCCATGACCACCACCATCCGATATGCCGACCTCGTCGACAGCGTCGCGGCCGCGCTGCAGTACATCAGCTACTACCACCCGGCCGACTACATCGAGCACCTGGCGCGCGCCTATGCCAGCGAGCAGAGCCCGGCGGCCAAGGACGCGATCGCGCAGATCCTGACCAACTCGAAGATGTGCGCCGAGGGCCACCGGCCGATCTGCCAGGACACCGGCATCGTCAATGTCTTCCTCAAGATCGGCATGGACGTGCGCTTCGAGGGCTTCCCCGGCAGCATCGAAGACGCGGTCAACGACGGCGTGCGCCGCGGCTACCTGGACCCCGACAACACCCTGCGCGCCTCGGTGCTGTCCGACCCGCTGTTCGATCGCAAGAACACCAAGGACAACACACCGGCCGTGATCCACATGACGGTGGTGCCGGGCAACACGCTCGACGTGACGGTGGCCGCCAAGGGCGGCGGCAGCGAGAACAAGAGCAAGTTCATCATGATGAACCCGAGCGACAACCTGGTCGACTGGGTGCTCAAGACGGTGCCGACCATGGGCGCCGGCTGGTGCCCGCCGGGCATGCTGGGCATCGGCGTCGGCGGCACCGCCGAGAAGGCGATGCTGCTGGCCAAGGAGGTGCTGATGGAGCCGATCGACATGTTCGACCTGCTCCAGCGCGGCCCGAGCAACAAGCTCGAGGAACTGCGCATCGAGCTGTACGAGAAGGTCAACGCGCTGGGCATCGGCGCGCAGGGCCTGGGCGGCCTGACCACCGTGCTCGACGTGAAGATCGCCACCTACCCGACCCACGCGGCCAGCAAGCCGGTGGCGATGATCCCCAACTGCGCCGCCACGCGCCACGCCCACGTGGTGCTCGACGGCTCGGGCCCGGCCTACATGGATCCGCCCAGCCTCGACCTGTGGCCCGACGTGCACTGGCAGCCCGACTACAACCAGAGCAAGAAGGTCAACCTCGACACGCTCGCCAAGGAGCAGGTTGCCAGCTGGAAGCCGGGCGACACGCTGCTGCTGTCCGGCAAGATGCTCACCGGCCGCGACGCCGCGCACAAGCGCATCCAGGACATGCTGGCCAAGGGCGAGAAGCTGCCGGTGGATTTCACCAACCGCGTCATCTACTACGTCGGCCCGGTCGACCCGGTGCGCGACGAAGTGGTCGGCCCGGCCGGCCCGACCACGGCCACGCGCATGGACAAGTTCACCGAGATGATGCTGGCGCAGACCGGCCTGATCGCGATGATCGGCAAGGCCGAACGCGGCCCGGTGGCCATCGAGGCGATCAGGAAGCACAAGAGCGCTTACCTGATGGCGGTGGGCGGCGCGGCCTACCTCGTGTCGAAGGCGATCAAGAAGTCGAAGGTGGTGGGCTTCGCCGACCTCGGCATGGAAGCGATCTACGAGTTCGAGATCGCCGACATGCCGGTGACGGTGGCCGTCGATGCCCAGGGCATCAGCGTGCACAACACCGGGCCGAAGGAGTGGCAGGCGAAGATCGGCAAGATTCCGGTCACGGTCGCCTGAGCGCGGCGTCGGCCATCGCGCGGGCGCGATCGAGCAGCAGTTCGCGCTCGCGCAGGTTGGCCGCGAGCGCAGCCGCCCGCTCGAACTCCGCCCTCGCCTCCTCCGGCCGGCCGAGCTTGGCGAGCAGGTCGCCGCGCACGCTCGGCAGCCACTGGTAGTTCTTCAGCGCCGGCTCGGCGAGCAGGGCATCCACCAGCGGCAAGGCTTCGGCCGGGCCGAAGGCCATCCCCACCGCCACCGCGCGATTGAGCGCCACCACCGGTGAAGGCGACACCTCGGCGAGCGCGTCGTACAGGGCGACGATGCGTGGCCAGTCCGTGGCCTGCGGCGTGGCCGCACGGGCGTGGCAGGCGGCAATGCCGGCCTGCAGGGCGTAGGCGCCGAGCGAATCGCCACGCGCACCACACAGCGCCTCGGCGCGCTCCAGCGCCGCCAGGCCGCGGCGGATCAGCAGCCGGTCCCAGCGGCCGCGGTCCTGGTCCATCAGCAGCACCGGCCGGCCTTCCGCGTCGATGCGCGCCGCCGATCGCGAGGCCTGCAGTTCCATCAGCGCCACGAGCCCGTGCACCTCGGGCTCGTCGCCGGCCAGCCCGGCCAGCACGCGGCCGAGCCGCAGTGCTTCCTGCACCAGCGCGGGCCGCATCCAGTCGTCGCCCGCGGTGGCGGTGTAGCCCTCGTTGAAGATCAGGTAGATCACCTCCAGCACCGAGCCGAGGCGTGCACGCAGTTCATCGCCGCGCGGCACCTCGTAGGGCACGCGCGCCTCGGCCAACGTGCGCTTGGCGCGCACGACGCGCTGCGCGATGGTCGGCTCGCTGGCCAGGAAGGCGCGCGCGATCTCGGCGGTGGTCAGGCCGCCGAGCAACTTGAGCGTCAGCGCCAGCCGGGCCTCGAGCGAGAGCACCGGGTGGCAGGCGGTGAAGATCAGCCGCAGCAGGTCGTCGCCGATCTCGTCGGCACGCTTCGCATCCAGCGCATCGACGAAGTCGGGCACCACCAGGGCCTGCTGCGCCTCGAGGTCGAGGCCGATCTCCTCCAGCTTGCGCGCCAGGTTCTGGTCGCGGCGCAGGCGGTCGAGCGCGCGGTGCTTCGCGGTGGTCATCAGCCAGGCCCCGGGGTTGTCGGGCACGCCCTCGCGCGGCCAGTGCTCCAGCGCGGCGATCAGCGCGTCCTGCGCCAGATCCTCCGCCAGGCCGACGTCGCGCACCAGGCGCGCCACACCTGCCACGATGCGCGAGCGCTCGATGCGCCAGACCGCCTCGATGGCGCCGTGCGTGGCCTGCGCCATCAGCCCTGCGGCGGCGCGGCGTTCGGGTCCATCCAGAACACCTCCCACTGGTGGCCGTCAAGGTCCTCGAAGCCGTGCTGGACCATGAAGCCATGGTCCTTGCGTTCCACCGGCGCGCGCCCGCCGGCGGCCAGCGCCTTGGCGACCATCTCGTCGACTTCGGCGACGCTTTCGCACGACAGCGCCACCAGCACCTCGGTGCTCTTCTTAGCGTCGGCGACGGGCTTCTTGGTGAAGCCCTGGAAGAAGGGTTCCGACAGCAGCATCGCGTAGATGTCGTCGGCAATCACCATGCACAGCGCCTTGTCGTCGCTGAACTGCGGATTGAAGGAGAAGCCCAGCGCGGTGAAGAAGGCGCGCGTGCGCGCCATGTCCTTGACCGGCAGGTTGACGAAGATCTGGCGTGCCATCGCGGCCTCCTTCAGCGTTCGCCGGTGCCCAGGCCGATCTCGCGCATGCGGTCCAGCGCGGGGTCGGTGCCGAAGTCCTCCAGCTCGTAGAGCCGGCGCACCTCGATCTCGCAGTCCACGCCCTCCGGGAAAGGGCGCGGGAAGCGGCGCGACCACTCCAGCGCCTCCTCGCGCGAGCGCACCTGGATGATCGTGTAGCCGGCGATCAGCTCCTTGGTCTCGGCGAAGGGGCCATCGGTCAGCACCGGCCTGGCATGGCCGCCCCAGCCGATGCGCCAGCCCTCGGAACTCGGCCGCAGGCCGGAGCCGTCGAGCAGCACGCCGGCCTTGGCCAGTTCCTCGTGGTAGCTGGCCATGTCCTGCAGCAGCTTCGGGTCCTCGGGCATGATGCCCGCCTCCGACATGGGTGTGGCCCGCACGATGATCATGTAGCGCATGGGTGCTCCTTGCAGTCTGCGGCGGAGCCCTTTGCCCCGCTCATCCCCACGACGAACGGTGTCCGGCGTTTTCGACAGGCCGGCCGTGAACCGATTCAGGCCGACTCAGGCCGACTCAGACCGATTCGTCGAAACAAGGCGCCAGCGGTCGGACTTCCACCGGGCACCACTGCGCCGCCGGGCAGTCGGCGGCAATGGCCAGCGCCTCGTCGCGGCTGGCCACGTCGATCATGAAGAAGCCGCCGATCATCTCCTTCGCCTCGGCGAAGGGGCCGTCGACCACGCTCACTTTCTCGCCCTGGCGCTGCACTCGCGCGGCCTGGGCGTGCGACGCGAGCGACTCCACGGCGACCAGTTGCCCGCGCTCGCGCAAGCGTTCGCCGAAGGCCTGCATGGCCGCGTAGGCGGCCTCGCCTTCGGCACGCGTGCGGGTGGCCCGCTGGCCGGGCGGCTCGACGATCAGCAGCATGTAGCGCATGGGCGCGAGGTTAGCGCAAGTCAAGCACGCGGGTGATGCTGGGCATGCAACGACTTGAGACGCTCGCGCGCCACGTGGGTGTAGATCGTCGTGGTGGAGATGTCGGCGTGGCCGAGCAGCATCTGCACCGCGCGCAGGTCGGCGCCGTGGTTGAGCAGGTGCGTGGCGAAGGCATGGCGCAGCGTGTGCGGCGACAGCGGCACGTTCACCCCGCCGCGCAGCGCATGGGCCTTGATGAGCTTCCAGAACATCTGCCGCGTCATCGGGCCGCCGCGCGCGGTGACGAACAGCGCGTCGCTGGCCTGCCCCTGCAGGATCTCGCCGCGCGCCTCGGCGAGGTAGCGATCCAGCCAGGCCCGCGCTTCCTCGCCGAAGGGCAGCAGGCGCTCCTTCGATCCCTTGCCGGTGACGCGCAGCGCGCCGTCGGTGAGCGACAGGTGCACGGTCTTCAGCGTCACCAGCTCGCTCACCCGCAGGCCGCTGGCGTACATCAGCTCGAGCATGGTGCGGTCGCGCAGGCCCAGCGGCGTGGCCACGTCGGGCGCGGCGAGCAGCGCCTCCACCTGAGCCTCCGAGAGCGTCTTGGGCACGCGCAGCGGCGCCTTGGCCGTGCTCATCTTCAGCGTTGGGTCGGCGCTGACCAGGTGCTCGCGCAGCGCCCAGCGGAAGAAGCGCTTGAACACCGTCAGGCGGCGGTTGGCCGAGCTGGCCTTGCTGCCGGCGTGCCTCGCCACCGCGTAGCCGAGCAGATCGGCCTCGGTGGCAGACACCAGCTCGCGGCCGTGTTCGCGCGCCAGCCACTCGGCCAGCATCGACAGGTCACGCCGGTAGGCCGCCAGCGTGTTGGGGGCCAGGCCGTCCTCGATCCACAGCGCGTCGGCGAAGCGGTCTATCGTCTCGGTGCTCGGGGTCATCAACGGAAAAGCCACCCGCAGGTGGCTTTCGGGGATCGCTCGGAGCGGGAGATTACAGCGAGAGCTTCTGCTGCGCGACGACCTTCTTGTACACCGCCAGCTCGGCCTTGATCTGCTCGGCGAACTCGGCCGGCGTATTGCCGACGATCAGCGAGCCGGTCGCCTCGATTTTCTGGCGCACGGTCGGGTCCTGGAGCGCGGTCATCGCGGCCGCGTGCAGCTTGTCGACGATTTCCTTCGGCGTGCCCTTGGGTGCCAGCAGTCCGTAGTAGGCCATGCGGTTGACCGGCTCCAGCCCCATCTCCTTGAAGGTCGGCACATTGGGCAGCGCGGCCAGTCGCTGCGGCGCGGCGACGACGATGGGCACCAGGCGGCCGTCCTTCACGAACGGCAGCGCCGAGGGCAGGTTGTCGAAGATGATCGGCACCTGGCCGGCCACGGTGTCGTTCAGCGCCGGGCCGGCGCCGCGGTAGGGGATGTGGGTGATGAAGGTGCCCGACAGGCTCTTGAACAGCTCGGTCTGCAGGTGGCCGATGCCGCCGGTGCCCGAGCTCGCGTAGCTGTACTTGCCCGGGCTGCTCTTGACCACCTGCATGAAGGTCTTGTAGTCCTTGGCCGGGAAGCTCGGATGCACCGCGATCAGGTTGGGCGTGGCTGCGATATTGGTGATGGCCACGAAATCGGCCACCGGGTCGTAGGGGATCTTCGGGTTGATGGCCGGGTTGGCGGCGGTGGTCGACACCGTGGCCATGCTCAGGGTGTAGCCGTCCGGCGCGGCCTTCACCACCTCCTGCGCGCCGATCACGCCACCGGCACCGGCCTTGTTCTCGACCACCACCGTCTGGCCGAGCGCCGCGCCCATCTTCTCGGAAATGATCCGCGCCACGATGTCGGTGGTGCCGCCCGGAGCGAACGGAACGACCAGCCGCACCGGCTTGCTCGGGAAGGCCTGGGCCCAGACCGCGGGCGAGGCGCCCAGCATGGCCAGCGCGGCCGCAGCGAGGAGGTTTCGACGAAGCATGGGTGGTTCTCCTTTTGAGGGTTGAGAGCAGGGAGCGAGACTAGGTGGAGGGCTGGCCGAGCAGACCGGCCTTGAGCCTCTTGTCGACCGGGTCGGGGCCGATGAAGATCTTGAGGATGGCGGCGTAGAAGGGTTCGCCCGCGAACGGCTCGCCCTGCGCCTTGCCGTTGACGCTGAGCACCAGGCCGCGTGCGGGCAGCCAGTCGAGGTCGACCACGTCGCCCTTCTTCAGCACGCCCAGCGCCAGCACGGTGCGGTCAAAGCGCTCGATGCGGTCGGCCAGGGCGTCGCGCTCGGCGACGCTGAGGTTGCGCTTCATGCCCTTGCCGAAGGCCTTCGCGAACTCCTTGGACTCGACCTCGACCATCATCTTCATGCGCACCCGCTTCGGGCCTGGCGCGGCCAGCGCGGCGTCGGCGGTGCGGGCGGTCCGGCCGAGGTAGAGCCCCGCCGCGTAGCCCTTGAACCAGGCCACGGCACGCAGGCCCACGCCGTTGAGCACCAGTTCGGTGTCGGCCAGCCGGATGCGGTCGTCGAACTGCTGGCCCTCGATGACGGCGGCCTGAGCGCCCATCGAGGCGGCGAGCAATCCGGTCAGCGCGAGCGTGCGAAGTCGATTCATCGGGGCTTGGTGCTTGGGCGATCGAGGAGGTTCCAGGGGCCGCCTTCAGAGGCGATGCTGCACCAGCGGCGGACCACCCCGGCTGTGGGAATCACGCACAGGGTCTGCCCTGAGTCGGATGCGCCCGCTGGCACACTCGGATCATGCCCGATGCCTTGCTGTTGCTGCCCGATTTCACCCTGATCGTGATCGGCTGGCTGGTCTGCCGCCATACGCCGCTGAACCGCCCAGTGTGGGACGGTGTCGAGCGGCTGGTCTACTACCTGCTCTTTCCGGCCCTGCTGTTCAGCGCCATCCTGCGCTACCCGCTGCAGCCCGCGGCGGCTGCTTCGCTGGCGGCCTGCGGGCTGGGCGTGGTGGCACTGGGCGTGACGCTGGCCTATGCGCTGAAGCGATGGCCCGGCGTCGACCCGAAGCTGCACGCCTCGGGCGCGCAGGTGGCCTTCCGCTTCAACTCCTACGTGGCCCTGGCGCTGGCCGAGCGGCTGGCCGGCATCCAGGGCGTGGCCTGGGTGGCGCTGCTGGTGGCGCTGTGCGTGCCGCTGTGCAATATCGCCGCGGTGTGGCCGCTGGCGCGCCATGGCGGCCACGGCTTCTGGCGCGAGCTGGCGAAAAACCCGCTGATCCTGAGCACCGCTGCCGGCCTCGCCTGCAACCTGCTTGGCATCCGCCTTCCGGACCTCGCCACCACCACGCTGGTGCGCATCGGCGGGGCAGCCCTTCCGCTGGGCCTGATGGCGGTGGGTGCCGGGCTGACTTTCGGCGGCCTCAAGCGTGCGCCCTGGCTGGCCGGCGCCTTCCTGTCGATCCGCCACGCCATCCTGCCGGCCGCGGCGATCGCGATGAGCATTGCGCTGGCCATGCCGCCGGCACAGCAGGCCATCGTGGTGGCCTTCGCGGCCCTGCCCACCGCGTCCAGCGCCTACGTGCTGGCCGCCCGCATGGGCGGCGACGGCAGCTTCGTGGCCGGCCTCGTCACCCTGTCCACGCTGATCGGCATGGCCGGCCTGCCGCTGGCCCTGCTGGCGCTGCAGGCGCTGGCCTGAGGGCATTCAGCGCGGCGCCAGCGCCCAGGCTATGTGCTCGCGCAGCAGCTCGCTGCTGCCCTCGCGCGCTGCACGCAGCGCCTGGGCGATGCCGGCGTCGAGGCCGGCGCGCAGCGCGTTGCCCATCGCCACCGCCAGGTTGCGCTGCCAGCGGGCGTGGCCGATGCGGCGGATCGCGCTGCCCTCCGTGCGGCTCAGGAACTCGGCCTCGCCCCAGCGCCAGAGTTCGAGCAGCGTCGCACTGTCGAGCGGCTCGCGCACGTCGAAGTCGGGCAGCGTCGATCGCCGCGCGTACTTGTTCCAGGGACAGACCAGCTGGCAGTCGTCGCAGCCGTAGATGCGGTTGCCCATCGCCGCGCGCAATTCGACAGGGATCGGCCCGTCGTGCTCGATGGTGAGGTAGGAGATGCAGCGCCGCGCGTCGAGCCGGTAAGGCGCCACGATCGCCTGCGTCGGGCAGATGTCGATGCAGGCGCTGCAGCTGCCGCAGTGCGGCTCGACCGGCGCGGTGGTCGGCAGCGGCAGGTCGACGTAGATCTCGCCGAGGAAGAACATCGAGCCGCCCTCGCGGTGCAGCGCCAGCGTGTGCTTGCCGCGCCAGCCGATGCCGCTCTTCGCGGCCAGCTCGACTTCCATCACCGGCGCCGAGTCGGTGAAGACGCGGTGGCCGAACGGGCCGACGACCTCGGCCAGCCGGTCGGCCAGACGCTGCAGGCGCTGGCGCAGCACCTTGTGATAGTCGCGGCCGCGCGCATAGATCGACACGGCCGCCTCGCCGGGACGCGCCAGGCGTTGCCACTCGATCGCCTGCCAGCCATCGGGCGTCGATCGCGGCAGGTAGTCCATGCGCGCGGTGATCACGCGCAGCGTGCCCGGCACCAGCTCGGCCGGCCGCGCGCGCTTGAGGCCGTGCGCGGCCATGTAGGCCATCGAGCCGTGGAATCCGTTGGAGAGCCAGTCGACGAGACCCGCTTCCGCGGAACCCAGGTCCACGTCGGCGACTCCGATCTGGGAAAATCCCTCCGCCTCGGCCCATCCGCGCAGTTGCGCGAGCAGGGCCGGCCCGTCCAACTCGCGATCGACGCTCATTTGACGATTCTAGGAAGCCGCACGCTGCACTGGGCCGACGAGGCCGATTGCGAGGCCACCGCCCGCGCCCTGGCCGCCGTGCCCGCCTTGCGCGACGCCTTCGTCGAACTGCACGGCCCGCTGGGCGCCGGCAAGACCACCTTCGCCCGCCACCTGCTGCACGCGCTCGGCGTGGCCGGCCGCGTGAAGAGCCCCACCTATGCGGTGATGGAGCCCTACGAACTGCCCGGCGGCATGGTCTGGCACTTCGACTTCTACCGCTTCAACGATCCGCAGGAGTGGGAGGACGCGGGCTTCCGCGACGTCTTCGCCAGCCGCGGCCTCAAGCTCGCCGAATGGCCGGAGAAGGCCGAGGGCCTGCTGCCCGAGCCCGACCTGCGCCTGGACATCGAGCCGCTCGCGCATGAAGCGCGGCAGGTGACGCTCGCGGCGTGCACGCCGCGCGGCATGGAGTTGCTGCCATGAGCGCGACGCGACGTCACGCCCTGCGCACCATGGGCTCGCTGGTGCTGCTGCTGGGCAGCGCCGAGATTGCGCGCGGCGCCAGCATCGTCGCGGTGCGCGTGTGGCCGGCCGACGAATACACCCGCGTCACCATCGAATCGGACACCGCGCTGACCGAGCGCCACTTCCTGGCCCAGAACCCGCCGCGGCTGGTGATCGACATCGACGGACTGGAACTGAGCCCCGCGCTGCGCGAGATCGTCGGCAAGGTGCAGTCCGACGACCCCTTCATTGCCGGCGTGCGCGTGGGCCAGAACCAGCCGCGCGTGGTGCGCCTGGTGATCGACCTCAAGCAGGCCACGGCGCCGCAGCTGTTCACGCTCGCGCCGGTGGCGGCCTACCAGCACCGCATGGTGTTCGACCTCTACCCCACGCAGGAGCGCGACCCGCTGCTCGCGCTGATCGAGGAGAAGCAGCGCTCCGAGCAGCAGGCCGCGCAGGCGGTGCAGGATGCGCTGGGCGAGTTCATCGGCCGCATGGACAAGCCGCCGCTGGCCCAGGCGCCGGCCCCGCGCGCGCCCCAGCAGACACCGGCGCCCAAGCCGCTGCCGCCGATGGCCAAGGAGAAGATCGACCGGCTGATCGTGGTCGCGCTCGACCCCGGGCACGGCGGCGAGGATCCGGGCGCGGTCGGCCCGACCGGCCTGCGCGAGAAGGACGTCGTGCTGGCCATCGCGCTGGCGCTGCGCGAGCGCATCAACGCCCGGCCCGGCATGCGCGCCATGCTCACGCGCGATGGCGACTTCTTCGTGCCGCTGCAGGACCGCGTGCGCAAGGCGCGCCGCGTGCAGGCCGACCTGTTCGTCTCGATCCATGCCGATGCCTTCATCAACCGCCAGGCGCGCGGCGCCTCGGTCTACGTGCTCAGCGACGGCGGCGCCACCAGCACCGCGGCGCGCTGGCTGGCCGACAAGGAGAATGCCGCCGACCTGGTGGGCGGCATCAACGTGAAGAACCGCCACGCCGACGTGATGCGCACGCTGCTGGACATGAGCACCACCGCGCAGATCAAGGACAGCCTCAAGCTCGGCCGCGAGGTGCTCGGGCGCATCGGGCGCGTCGGCAAGCTGCACAAGCCGCGGGTCGAGCAGGCCGGCTTCGCGGTGCTGAAGGCCCCGGACGTTCCGTCGATCCTCGTCGAGACCGC
>NZ_JBFXIO010000163.1:0-10598 GCF_050175855.1 Piscinibacter sp. | reverse complement strand
TGCCGCCTTCGGGCGGCCGGCTCACGCTGGAGGGTACCGATCCCTGGTCGCTGCCGTGCCCGGCGCTTCAGAGGCTGCGCGGCCGGCTGTTCCTCGCGCCCCAGGTGCCGCCGCTGCCGCCGCGCCAGCGCGTCGTCACCGCCGTGCTGGCGGCGCGGTTGCCGGCGCTGGGCCTGTGGCGCAGCCTGCGTTCGCTGTTCTACCCCGACGACATCCCGGCGGCCCACGCCGCGCTCGACCGCTTCGACCTCGCCGACAAGCTGTTCGACCGCGTCGACCGCCTGTCCGGCGGCGAGCGCCAGCGCGTCGGCCTGGCGCGGGCGCTGCTCGCACCGGCGCGGCTGTGGCTGGTCGACGAGCCTCTGTCGGCGCTCGACCCCAGCCGCGCACAGCAGGCCATCGCCACGCTGTGCGACGAAGCCCGCGGGCGCGGCGTCACGCTCGTGGCCACCTTGCACCAGGTGGACGTGGCGCTGGCGCGCTTTCCGCGCATCGTCGGCCTGCGCGATGGTGCCGTGGCCTTCGACCTGAGCGCCGCGCAGGTCACGCGCGAGCACCTCGCGCGCCTGTATGCCCAGCACGAGCACGAGCTCGCCGGTGCGCCGGTGGCCGTGCCCGACGAGTCACCGGCACGGCAGCCGGTGGTGATGCATTGCCGATGAATCCGGCCGTCACGCTGACGCCCCCCGCACGTGACCCGGCGTGGCTGGGCCGGCTCGCCTGGCTGGCGGCGGGCGTGGTGCTGCTGTGGCCGCTGCTGCAGGCCACCGAATTCCGGCCGTGGACGCTGTTCGAGCCGGAGAGCCTGAAGGTCAGCGGCCGGTTCGTCGCCAGCTTCTGGCCGCCGGCCCACGACGGCGAGTTCCTCGCGCTCGTGGCGCGCGAATCCTGGCGCACCGTGGCCATCGCCACCGCCGGCATAACGCTGGCGCTGCTGCTGGCGATCCCCCTCACTCTGGCCAGCACCCGTGTGCTGTCGATCTCGGCGCTGTCGGGCCGGATGGCGCGCGGGCCCTTCTGGCTGCGCCAGGCGCTGCGCTGGCTGCTCATCGTGCTGCGCAGCGTGCCCGAGCTGGTGTGGGCGCTGGTGTTCGTGCGCGTGGTCGGCCTGGGCCCCACCGCTGGCGTGCTGGCCATCGCGCTCACCTATGGCGGCATGCTGGGCAAGGTCTACGCGGAGATCCTCGAGAGCGGCGACGCCCAGGCCACCGAGGCGCTGATGCGCAACGGCAGCGGCCGTCTGCAGGCCTTCTTCTACGGGCTGCTGCCGCAGAACGCCGCCGAGCTGACCAGCTACACCGTCTACCGCTGGGAGTGCGCGATCCGCAGCTCGGTGGTGCTGGGCTTCGTCGGTGCCGGCGGCCTCGGCCAGCAGATGGACAACTCGATGAAGATGTTCGCCGGCGGCGAGGTGCTGACCATGCTGGCGGTGTTCATGCTGCTGGTGGCGCTGGCCGACCACGTGAGCAGCGCGCTGCGCCGCGCGCTCGGCTGACGCGAGGGTGACGATGGACCGACGCGACGCCGCCAACCCGCCCTACCGGCTGCCGCCGCCGCTGTTCGACGCGCGCTGCAAGGCCTGCTGGTTCACCGCCGGGATCATCGTGCTGGTGGTGGCGAGCTTCGTCAGCCTCGACCTGCAATGGGCCCAGTTCTTCTCGGCGGATGCGCTGCGCAGCATGGGCCGCTTCCTCGGCGAGTTCTTCCCTCCCGACACGCAGCCGGAGTTCCTGCGCAAGGTGGCCTGGGCGGCCTGGGAAACGCTGGCGATGTCGGCGCTGGGCACGCTGCTGGCCGCCGTCGCCGGGCTGGCGCTGGCCTTGCCGGCCAGCCGCAGCCACGCCGGAGCACGCGCCTTGTGGCGCACGCCGACCCGGCTGCTGCTCAACGCCCTGCGCAGCGTGCCCGAGCTGGTGTGGGCGGCGCTGCTGCTGATAGCGGCCGGCCTCGGGCCGATGGCCGGTACGCTGGCCCTGGCGGTGCACACCGCCGGCGTGCTCGGGCGCCTGTTCGCCGAGGCGATCGAGAACGCGCCGGCGGGCCCGGCCGACGCGCTGCGTGCGCAAGGCGTGGGGCCGCTGCGCGTGATGGCCTATGCCACGCTGCCGCAGGTGCTGCCGCAGTTGCTGAGCTACACGCTGTACCGGTGGGAGAACAACATCCGCGCCGCCGCCGTGCTGGGCGTGGTGGGCGCCGGCGGCCTCGGCCAGCTGCTGGCCTTCCACATGGGCCTGTTCCACATGGGCAAGACCGCCACCATCCTCGCCGGCATGCTGGTGCTGGTGGCCATCGTCGACGCGGCGAGCTACGGCGCGCGGCGGCTGCTGGCTCGCTGAAGGACGAAGACCGATGATGGCCCGGCTGATCGCGCTGACCCTGCTGGCCGCTGCGCTGGCGGGCGGGCTCGTGCACTGGGAAAGCCTCTCCGACGCCGCCTGGTGGCAGCAGCAACTGGCGCGCTGCGAGTTCTGGTGCGACCAGCACCCGGTCGCCTTCACGCTGGGCTTCGCGCTGCTGTTTGCGCTGCTGTCGGCCATCACCTTGCCGGGCTGCAGCGTGCTCGCGCTGATGGCCGGGCCGCTGTTCGGCGCCGTGGCCGGCACCCTGCTGGTGGGAGCAGCCTGCACTGCCGGCGCCACCGCCTCCTTCCTCGTCGCGCGCCACCTGGCGCGGCCGGCTGCCCAGGAGCGCTTCGGGCATCGCCTGCAGCCGCTCGAGGTCTTCCTCGCGCGGCATGGCGGGTGGGCCCTGTTCACGCTCCGGCTGGTGCCGTTGGTGCCCTTTCCGGTGCTGAATCCCCTGCTGGGCCTGACGAGGATGCCGCTGCGAGATTTCGTGCTGCCCAGCCTCGCTGGGCTCACGCTCGGCACCGTGCCGTATGTGTGGCTGGGCCTGTCGGCGCAGCAGCTGAGCTCGGCCACGCCGGCCGACGCGATCCCGCTGGCGCTGGGCGCGTCGCTGCTGCTGGGCACGCTGTGGTGGCTGCGCCAGCGACTGCACAAGGCGGTGGCGCCATGACCGCCCCGCGCGTCGGCTGGCTGTTTGCCTACGACTGGGATGCCCAGGCGCGGGCCGCCATGCAGGCCGCCGGCGCGGCGCGCTTCGACACCGCGGGCTTCGATCTCTTCAGCTTCCCGAGCAATGCCGCGCTGATCGGCTTCGACCTCGAACGCATGGCCGAGCGCCAGGCGCGCCGCGCGCGCCGGCGCGACTGGCAGGGCGTGCTGTCGCACCACGAGCAGTTCGGCGCCCTGGCCGCTGCGCTGGTGGCCGAGCGTGCCGGGCTGCCCGGCACCAGCCCGGAGAGCATCCTTGCCGCGCAGCACAAGCTGCATGCGCGCCGCGTCCTCGACCAGGTCGCGCCCGAGGCGAACCTGCGCTTCGCGCCGCTGCAGGCCGAGTACGGCGAGCCGATCCCCGAAGGCATCGACTACCCGAGCTACGTGAAGCCGGTGAAGGCCGCCTTCTCGGTGCTGGCGCGCCGCGTCGAGAGCCGAGCCGAACTGCAGCGCCACACCCGCTTCGGCCGGCGCGAGCTGTGGGTCATCCGCCACCTTGTCGAGCCCTTCGAGCGGGTCTGCCGCGCCCGGCTGCCGCAGGCCGGGCCGTCGCACCGCATGCTGCTCGAGGAGCCGGTGCTGCCGCAGGTCGCCCAGTACAACCTCGACGGCTGGGTGTTCGACGGCCAGGTGCATGCGCTGGGTGTGGTCGACGCGGTGATGATGCCTGGCACGCAGGCGTTCATGCGCTGGGAGGTGCCCAGCCGGCTCGATGCCGCGGTGCAGGTCCGCGCGCTCGACGTGGCGCGCCGTTTCCTCGGCGCCATCGGCTTTCGCCATGGCTTCTTCAACATGGAGTTCTTCCACGACGCCTCGACCGACCGCCTCAGCGTGATCGAGTTCAACCCGCGCATGGCCTCGCAGTTCGGCGACCTGTACCGGCGCGTGCTCGGCGCCGATGCGCATGCCATGGCGCTGGCGATGGCGCTCGGCCGCGACCCGCGCAGCGTGCCACGGGATGCGCCCGGCGCCGGCGCTGCCGCCAGCCTCGTCTACCGCACGCTCGAGGGCGAGACGCCACCCGCGCCCCCCTCGGCATGGCAGCGGCATGCGTTCGCACGCGACTTCCCCGACGGCCTGGTGTTCAGCTTCCCGAAGCACGGCCATGCGCTGGCGCGCGACTACAAATGGACCGGCAGCCACCGCTACGGCATCGTGCACCTCGGCGGCCACGACCGTGCCGACCTGCGCGAGCGTGCCGAGCGGGCCAGCGCGCTGCTCGGCTGGCCGGCGCCGTATCGAGACCACGCCGCCACGGCAACGGCACCGGCCGCGCTCACCGATTCCCCCCTTCCCTACGGAGCTTCCTGATGGTCCTCAGCTTTCCCGCCCTGCCGCGCCTGCTGCGCGCGGCGCTGGCCGCGGCCGCCTGCGTCGTCGCGCTCAGCGGCTGCGGCGCCATGCTGGCGCAGAACCCGTCAGGCGCGCTCAAGCCGGTGAACGCCATCGAGGACGGCGACGATGCCCGCGTGATGCTCAAGGGCGCCGACGTGGTGGCCTATTTCACCCAGGGCCGCTACCAGCCCGGCCAGGCGAGCATCAAGAGCGTCTACGAAGGCGTGACCTTCCGCTTCGCCAGCCCCGAGCACAAGGCGCTGTTCGACGCGCAGCCCGCGAAGTACCTGCCGCAGTTCGGCGGCTACTGCGCCAACGGCATCGCCTACGCGATCCCCTGGGGCGGCGATGCCGACACCTGGCGCATCATCGACGGCAAGCTCTACATCTTCGGCGGCCGCGGCAGCCAGGAAGCCTTCGAGCTCGACATCCCCGGCAATCTGGCACTGGCCAACCGCTACTGGTCCGAGGAAGTGGCCGGCACCAACAGCTTCTGGCAGCGCGGCAAGCGCCTCGTCTGGCGCGTGCCGCACTACAAGTCGGGCGACGAACTGGCGCAGATGGTGGCCCGCGCCAAGGCCGGCAAGCCCTGATCAGCGCGCGTCGTTGAGCGCCCAGTCGTAGTCGAGGAAGGCGATCGCCACCTGGCCGGCGCGGATGCGTTCACGGTCGGCCGGGGCATCGGCCAGCACGTCGGCGTAGCGCGCCAGGAACGCCGGCAGCGACGCGATGCCCTGGTGGCCGAGACGGAAGTCTTCGCCGAACCAGTCGAAGATCTTCGATACCTCGAGCCGCTCGCGCGACGCGTTGTAGCGGTTGCGCGTGCGGTCGCTCATGAAGCGCAGCGCCTGCTGCTCCAGCTGTGCGGGCAGCCGCTCGGCTACGAAGGCCTCCTCGCGCAGCGCCGGGCAGCCGATGCTGGCGCAGTTCACCGCGAAGTGCACGCGGGGCTCGTCGTAGCGGCCGCGCTCGCGCAGCATGCCGTGCTCGATGTCGTCGAGCGAGACCTTGCCGCCGAGCAGCGCAATCCACGCCGGCTTCCACGGGCTGCGCAGCAGGCTGCCCAGATCCTTGATCGACTTCAGGTCGGGGTACTTCGTGAGAATCAGTTCTGCGGTGAACGCGTTGTAGGCGTTGATCAGGAAGGCCTGCTGCTGCGCCTTGCCGAAGGCCTTGAACGCCGGCTCGCTCACCGCCGACAGGCTCTCCAGGTAGCTGCGCAGTGCCGCGCGTTCGGCCGCCAGCGCGGCGTAGCGCAGCTGCGAGGCCTGCCCGCCGCGCAGCACGACCACGTGGCGTCGCAGCAGCGCGGTCCAGGCGGCGTGGGTGTGGTCGAAGCCGGACTGCGCCCGCACCGGCAGTGCGCAGGCCACCGCTGACAGGAGGAGGTGCCGTCGCGAGGGTCGAGGGGGCGTCAGCATGATGCGCGGCATCATGCCTCAGCCAGGACGGCGCACAAAGTCGAAGGGCCCGGCGCAACGGCCAGGCCCTTCGGATGTGTTGGTAGGCGCGATTGGACTCGAACCAACGACCCCCACCATGTCAAGGTGGTGCTCTAACCAGCTGAGCTACGCGCCTACGGAAGCCTCGCAGTATAGCAGGCTCGGCGCGCCCTACTTCCGCCGCGCGCTGCGCACCCCGGCCACCCGCGCCACCTGGCCCAGCACCAGGCTCAGCCGCGAGGCATCGCCGACCTCGACGGTGAAGGTCATCCAGGCCGTGCCGCCGCGGGCGTCCTTGATCGACTGCGTCTTCACGCCGGTGACGTTGACCTTCTCCTTGGCGAACACCTCGGTGATGTCGCGCAGCAGGCCCTGTCGGTCGTTGGCCTCGACCACCACGTCCACCGGGTAGACCGCGCCGCCCTCGCCCTTGCGCTCGCCCCAGGCCACCGCGATCACGCGCTCCGGAGAGCGCGACGCCATCTCGCGGAAGTTGCTGCAGTCGGCGCGGTGGATGGCCACGCCCTTGCCTCGCGTGACGTAGCCGCCGATCACGTCCGGCGGCGCCGGCCGGCAGCAGCGCGCCAGGCTGGTCAGCAGCGAATCCACGCCCACGACCAGCACGCCGCCCTGCGGCACCCGGCCCGGGGCCTTCACGTGCTTGGCGACGATCGCTTCGTCGTCGCTCGGCGCCGGCTCGGCCGGGCGCAGCAGGCTCTCGATGTTCCGCAGCGAGAACTCGTCCTTGCCCACCACCTCGAACAGCGCGTCGGCGTTGCGGAAGCCGAGCTGCGAGGCCAGGTCGTCGAGCTTGATCGCGGTGCGGCCCTCGCGCTGCAGCAGCTTCTCCACCGCCTCGCGACCGCGCGCGATGGTGTCGCGTTGCGCCAGCGCATTGAACCAGGCTCGCACCTTGGCCTTGCCGCGTGAGCTCTGCAGGTAGCCGAGCTCGCCGTTGAGCCAGTCCAGCGACGGCCCGCCTTCCTTGATCGCCGTCACCTCCACGGTCTGGCCGTTCCTGAGCGGCGTGTTCAGCGGCACCATCTGGCCGTCGACCTTGGCGCCACGGCAGCGGTGGCCGAGATCGGTGTGCAGCGTGTAGGCGAAGTCGATCGGCGTGGCGCCGGCCGGCAACTCCACCACCGCCGCCTGCGGCGTGAAGACGTAGATGCGGTCGTCGAAGACGCCCACTCCGTCCGGTTCGCCCGGCTCGTTGCTCTGTTCGACGAATTCGCGCTCCCAGGCCAGCAACTGGCGCAGCACCGCCTTGCGTGCTTCGGCCACCTGGGCATCGAAGTCGCTGCCGGCGCTCACGCCCGCATAGCCCTTCGCACCGGCCTCCTTGTAGGCCCAGTGCGCTGCCACGCCGTGCTCGGCGTGCTCGTGCATCGCGCGGGTGCGAATCTGGATCTCCACCGGGCGGCCCTCGGCGTCCATCACCACCGTGTGCAGCGACTGGTAGCCGTTCGGCTTGGGCCGGGCAATGTAGTCGTCGAACTCCCCGGGCACCGGCACATAGCGTTCGTGCACGCGGGCCAGCACGGCGTAGCAGGCCGGCACGTCGGCGACGATCACGCGCATGGCGCGGATGTCGAACACGCGGGCGAAGTCGAGGCCCTTGCCGCGCATCTTCTTCCAGATGCTGTAGAGGTGCTTGGGCCGACCCTGCACCTCGGTCTTCAGACCGCAGCCGGCGAGGAAGGCCTGCAGCTCGGTGCGGAAGGCTTCCACGCCCTGCTCGCGCTCGACGCGCTTCTCGTCGAGCAGCTTCGCCACCCGGTGGTACTGCTCGGGCTCGAGGAAGCGGAACGACAGGTCTTCCAGCTCCCACTTGACCTGCCAGATGCCCAGCCGGTTGGCCAGCGGCGCGAACACCTGCATCGACTCCTCGGCCAGCGCACGCGGGCAGGGCTGCCGGCTGGAGGCGAACCAGCGCAGCGTCTGCAGCCGCGAGGCCAGGCGCAGCAGCACCACGCGCAGGTCGCGCGAGAAGGCCAGCAGCATCTTGCGCACCCGCTCGGTCTGGCCGGCGCGCTGCTGGGCTTCCACCTGTGCCTCGCGCGCGGCACGCTGGATCTGCACGAGTCGCCGCGTGTGGCTCACCAGGCTGGCGTACGACTCGCCGAACGCCTTGGTCACGACTTCTTCCGGCTTCTGCAGGAAGTCGCCCGCATAGACGAGGTAGGCCGCGGCCCGCATCGACGGCGCCGCGCCGATGCCTTGCAGGATGCCGGCCACGCCATCGGCATGCGTGAGCGCATCCTCGCCGGTATCCAGTGCCCGGCCGGCCAGCAGCGGCTCGGCGAATGCGCGGGCGCGCTCCAGCGGCGCAAGATCGGCTTCGCCCGAAGGCAGCGCCGCCGGGCCGGCATCGGCCAGCTGGACGATCGGCGCCGCGTCGTCGCGGGCGTCCGCGGTCTGCGTCTTCATGGCGCCAGCAGGAACTCCCGCACCGCGGCGATCTGCTCCGGGGCAATCAGCGTCGGCGCATGGCCGACACCCTCGAACTCCACCAGCCGAGCCTTCGGGCCGCGCTGCGTCATCGCCTGCGCGGTTTCGCGGGAAAGCAGGTCGCTGTCGGCCCCGCGCAGCAGCAGCGTCGGGCAGCGCAGCGCGTCATAGCTCGCCCAGAGCATCGCCTCGCCGGCGCGGGCCGACTCCGGCGTGATGGCGCGGAACGGCACCGCGATGGCCGGGTCGTAGTGCAGCCTGAAGCCGTCGCCATCGGGCCGCAGCATCGGCCGGGTCAACGCCAGCCACTGCTCGCGGCTGTGCGGGCCGAAGCTGGCGGAGATGCTCCACAGGTAGTCGGCCGCCTCCTCGACGCTGCCCCAGCGCAGCGGTTGGCCGAGGTAAGTGCCGATGCGCTGCAATGCCGCCGCTTCGATCGCCGGGCCGACGTCGTTGAGCACGAGCTTCCTGACCGGGGAATCGGGCAGCGCGGCCAGGCCGAGACCGATCAGCCCGCCCATCGAGGTGCCGACCCAGTGCAGTTCCTGCGCGTTCAGGCGCGCCAGCAGCGTCACCATGTCGGCCACGTAGGCCGGGATCTGGTAGCCGGCCGGGTCGGCCAGCCAGTCGGAGCGTCCGCGGCCGACGACATCCGGGCAGACGACGCGGTAGCGGTCGCTCATCGAGCGCGCCAAGGTGTCGAAATCGCGGCCCTGGCGCGCCAGGCCGTGCACGCACAGCAGCACGCGCGGGTTGGCCGGCTCGCCCCATTCCGCGTAGGCCATGCGGTGCAGGCCGCGGGCGCCGAGGCACTGCACGCTGTCGAGGCGAGGTTCTGTCATGTCCGGGTCAGTGGCTTCTCCATAATCGATGCTAAGTCAATCGTCGGAGAAGCCTCATGCTCAAAGGAAAGACCGCCCTCGTCACCGGCTCCACCAGCGGTATCGGACTGGGCATCGCCTGCCGTCTGGCCGCCCAGGGCGCGAACGTGGTGCTCAACGGCTTCGGCGACACCGAAGGCCCGAAGGCCGAGGTGGCGGCGGCCGGCAAGGCCCACGGCATCCGCGTCGGCTACCACGGTGCCGACATGAGCAAGCCGGCCGAGATCGAGGCCATGATGGCCTACGCCTCCAAGGAGTTCGGCGGCGTCGACGTGCTCGTCAACAACGCCGGCATCCAGCACGTGGCCAACGTCGAGGACTTCCCCGTCGAGCGCTGGGACGCCATCATCGCCATCAACCTCAGCTCGGCCTTCCATGCGATGCGCCTGGCGATCCCGGCGATGCGCGCGAAGAACTGGGGCCGCATCATCAACATCGCCTCGGCGCACGGCCTGGTGGCCTCGGCCGGCAAGTCGGCCTACGTGGCAGCCAAGCACGGCATCGTCGGCCTGACCAAGGCCAGCGCGCTGGAACTGGCCACCACCGGCGTCACCGTCAACGCCATCTGCCCCGGCTGGGTGCTGACGCCGCTGGTGCAGAAGCAGGTGGATGCCCGCGCCGCGAAGGACGGTGTCGACAACGAGGAAGCCAAGCGCCGCCTGCTCGGCGAGAAGCAGCCCTCGCTGCAGTTCACCACGCCGGAGCAGCTCGGCGATTTGGCGGTGTTCCTCTGCTCGGCTGGTGCCGACAACGTGCGCGGGCAGGCCTGGGCCGTCGATGGAGGCTGGACGGCCCAGTGAGGTTCACTTCGTCAGCTGCACGCTGCCGCTGACGTTCACCGAAACCTGTGCCTTGCCGGCCTCCACCGGCAGGGACTCGTCGGCCGCCATCGACATCGCCTTGGCACGCACCATCGGCATCGGCACGAAGCCCGGCGGCTCGCTGGTGCCGACGTTGACCTCGCGGATCACGTAGCCGGCATAGCCGAACTGCCTCGCATAGTCGGCCGCCTTGGCGCGGTAGCGTGCGATGGCCTGCCCGGTGACCTCGCCCTCGACCTTCTCGCGCAGTTCGCGCGACACGCCCTGGCTCACGCGCGAAACATTCATCGTCGTGATGCGGCCGGTCAGCGCGCCGATGCCGGCCATGTCCTTGCCCTCGATCACCAGCTCGGCCGTGCCCTGCCAGCCGTTGATGCCGCCCTTGGGCGCGTAGCGGGGGTAGAGAGAGAAGTTGCCGGTCTGGATGTCGATCTGTCCCGGCTTGGCGTGCTTGCGCGCCTCGGCCAGTGCCGCATCGAGCGCCTGCTTGAGCTGGCTCTGCACCGCGCTCGCATCCTGGCCCTCGCGCGTGGCGGTGAGCACGACGTTGAGCAGGTCCTTGGTGACTTCTACCGTGGCGCTGGCCGACAGCGACACCACGCCCTGCAG
>NZ_JBFXIO010000162.1:0-10598 GCF_050175855.1 Piscinibacter sp. | reverse complement strand
CTTCGCGGTGCTGGTGGTCGACTACTACATCCTGCGCCGCCGCACGCTCGACCTGGCTCGCCTCTATGCGGCCGACGGCCCCTACCGTGGCGTCAACTGGGCCGGCATCCTGGCCTCGCTGATCGGTGCGGCGGTGGCACTGTCGTTGCCGGCCATCTCCTGGTACGCCAGCCTGCTGCCGGCCGGCCTGAGCTACTGGCTGTTGATGAAGCACTGGGCGCCGTGCCGGCGCTTCCTCGACGACGAGGCGGGCGCCGCCGCCCCGGCCACGATGCGCGCACCGCACGCCGCGGCCGGCCGCTGAATCAGGACCACGGGGCTGCCTAGAATGCCGGCATGCCCCGAGCCCGCCGCGCGATGAAGCCCGCCGAAACCCCGAGCGCGGAAGCGCCGGCCGAGGCCGCCGGAGAACGCGGCCCGAGCGTCGAGGACATCGCGCAGGACATCGCCACCGCCATCATCGAGAAGCGCCTGCCGCCCGGCACCTGGCTGCGCGAAGAGGCGCTCGGCCGCGTCTACTCGGTCAGCCGCACCAAGATCCGCGGCGCGCTGCTCATGCTGGCCAAGGACAAGCTGGTGGAAACGGTGCCCGACAAGGGCAGCTTCGTCAGCCAGCCTAGCGTGCAGGAAGCGCGCGAAGTCTTCTCGGTGCGCCGGCTGCTCGAGGGCGAGGTGGTGCGGCTGTTCTGCGCGCGCGCCACGCCGGCAGACTTCGACCGGCTCGATCAGCATGTCCGCATGGAGCGCACGGCGCTGCGCGGCCCGTCGCCGGGCAGCGTGCGCGAGCGCCTGCTCGGCGACTTCCACGTCGTGCTCGCCGAGGCCTGCGGCCACCGCGTGCTGGCCGAACTGGTGGCCGAGCAGGTGGCGCGCAGTTCCCTGATCGCGATGCTCTACCAGTCGAGCAACGATCCGCACTGCTCGACCGACGAGCATGCGGAGTTCCTCGCCTTGTGCCGGCGCGGCGAGGTGGAGGCGGCGGTGCTCAGCATGAACGAGCACCTGCTGCGCGTGGAGGCCAGCCTGCGGCTGGAGCGCGATGCGCCCGACCGGCAGCTCGACCTCGTCAAGGCCCTGCTGATGTGAGCGGCGGCGCCCGGCTCAGGTCGCCAGCACCCCGCGCTGGAAGTCGGCCACCGCCTGGTGCAGCTCGGGCACGGTATTCATCACGAAGGGCCCGTACTGCGCGATCGGCTCGCGCAGCGGCGCGCCGGCGACGAACAGGATCTGCGCGGCCCGCTCCCCGGCCGGGGCGGTGAAGCGCACGCCGTCGGCCTCCGGTTCGTTGCGCAGGATCGCCATGTGCTCACTGGCCACCGGCGAGCCGCCGATCTCCACCGCCACGCCACCGTAGACGTAGGCGAAGGTGTTGTGGCCGGCCGGCACCGGCAGCTCGAACGTCGCACCGGCGGGCAGCACGATGTCGAGCACGAGCGGCTCGGTGGTCGGGCGCGTCACCGCGCCGGTCACGCCGTGGGTGGCGCCGGCGATCACTCGCACCATGGTGCCATCGGCCAGCGTGAAGGCCGGCACCTGCGCCGGCGGCACGTCGCGGTAGGCGGGCGGCTGCATCTTGTCCTTCGCCGCCAGGTTCACCCACAGCTGGAAGCCGGCCATGCGGCCTTCCTCCTGCTCGGGCATCTCGGAGTGGATGATGCCGCGCCCGGCGGTCATCCATTGCACGCTGCCGGGCTCGAGCAGCCCGGTGTTGCCCACGCTGTCGCCATGCCGCATGCGGCCGGCCTTCATGATCGTCACCGTCTCGAAGCCGCGGTGCGGATGGTCGGGGAAGCCGCCGATGTAGTCGCTGGCCGCGTCGCTGCCGAAGGCGTCGAGCATCAGGAAGGGGTCGAGCCGGTGCTGCAGCGGCTGCGTGAGCACGCGGGTGAGCTTGACGCCGGCGCCGTCGGAGGTGGGCTGGCCGCGCACCAGACGCTCGACGCCGCGCGAGCGGGCGATGGACAGGGCGATGGGGTCGGCAGAGGTGGTCATGGCTTCAATGTAGTGCCGCGCCCGCGGCCCTTCGAGTCAGCGGTTTTGCACGCCGCGCTGAATCCCCTTGCACGACGCGGCCGCGCAGACTGGCTGTAATGGCACCCTGTCGATCATCACCCCACGAAGGGAGACTCCTTGAAGCTCTACTACAGCCCCGGCGCCTGCTCGCTCTCCCCGCACATCGTGCTGCGCGAAGCCGGCCTGGCCTTCGAGCCCGTGCTGGCCAGCACCAAGACCCACAAGCTGCAGGACGGCACCGACTACTACGGCATCAACCCCAAGGGCTACGTGCCGCTGCTCGAGCTCGACAACGGCGAGCGCCTGTCCGAAGGGCCGGTGATCGTGCAGTACATCGCCGACCAGGTGCCGGCGAAGAAGCTCGCCCCGCCGGCCGGCACCATGGCGCGCTATCGCCTGCAGGAGTGGCTGAACTTCATCACCAGCGAGCTGCACAAGGGCTTCTCGCCGCTGTTCAACCCGGCCGTGCCGGAAGACGCCAAGCCGGTGTTCCGCGCCAAGCTGGCCGATCGCTTCAAGTGGGTGGACAGCCAGCTCGCCGGCAAGCAGTACCTGATGGGCGACGAGTTCAGCGTGGCCGATGCCTACCTCTTCACCGTGACCAGCTGGGGCGGCTACGTCGGCGTGGACACCAGCGGCCTGGCCAACCTCGGCGCGTTCATGGCGCGCATGAAAGCCCGCCCAGCGGTGCAGGAAGCCATGAAGGCCGAAGGCCTGCTGAAGTAAGCTGGGCGGCATGAGGCGCCTTGCCCTGCTGCCGCTCGCCCTCGCCGCGCTGCCCCTGGGCGCGGCGGGTGCCGAGCCCGCGCTCGGCCGCTACGAGGGGCGCTGGTGCGTGGCTGTCGGACAGGCCTCGGCCGACTGCGGCCCGGCGCAGGTCGACGTGCTGCGCCAGCAGCGCGTGAACGTGCGCATCGCCGACATCGTCTATCGGCTGAAGCTGCACAGCAGCCAGGTCGACGTGGTGCTGATGCACGGCACCATGCAGATCGACGGCTTCTTCGCGCCGTACGAGTGGGTCGGCAACTCGCTGCAGTTTCTCGACCTCGAGAAGCGCACGCGCTACGAACTGACGCTCGCGCCGAGCGCTAAGCAGCGCTGAAGCGGCCCCGCGTGCGCACTGCAGCACAGGACTGCTGCACGAACTCGGGTTAACCCTTGGCCCCTTGAAGGCTGGTGATCGCGAGACTCCGCGCCAGTCTCACTCCAGCAGTCACTTCATGATCCAGCGTCGACAGTTCGCCGCCGCACTCGGTGCAGCGGCGTTCGCCCCGCACCTGCGCGCGGCCGAACCGGGCGTCACCGACAGCGAGGTGGTGTTCGGCCATACCGGCATCCTCAACGGACCGCTCGGTGGCCAGATCAAGGTGATGCTGGCGGGCGCCGAACTGGCCTTCGCCGAATCGCGCGCGCAGGGCGGCGCGGCCGGCCGGCGTGTGCGCATCGTGTCGCTCGACGACGAGCTCAAGCCCGACCGCGCCATCGCCAACTACGAGAAGCTGCTCGGCGACGGCGTGTTCGGCTTCTTCGGCTGCGTGGGCTCGGCGACCACGGCCGCGGCCGCACCGATGCTGCAGAAGTCGGGCGCGCCCTGGCTGGCCGGTTATGCCGTGGCCGACACGGCGCGCGAGCGGCTCAAGGGCAACGGCTTCTTCGTGCGCGCCACCACCGGTCGCGAGGCGCAGTCGCTGGTGCAGCACCTGACCACCATCGGCGTCACCAAGATCGGCGTGGCCATGCTCGACAACCCGGGCGGCAAGGAAGCCGCCGCCCTCGTGGATGCCGCGCTGTCCAGCCACAAGCTGCAGGCTGCGGCCTCGGTGTTCCTCAAGGGCGACGCCAGCAACGTCAAGGAATCCGCCGACACGCTGGTGAAGGCCGCGCCCCAGGCGGTGATCATGTACCTGGGCGGCGCGCTGCCCGGCGAGCTGATGAAGGCCGGCTGGGCGCAGGGCTTCAGCCCGATGTACTACGGCATGTCCATCGTCGCCGGCGAGGTCACCGTGAAGGTGGCCGGCGAGAAGGCGCGCGGCCTGGCGATCTCGCAGGTGATGCCCTACCCGTGGAGCGAGAGCGACCCGGTCACGCGCGAGTACCGCCGGCTGGCCGAGGCCGCCAAGGTGCCGGTGGGCTACTACAGCTTCGAGGGCTACCTCAACGCGCTGGTGCTGCTGGAGGGCCTGCGCCGCAGCGGCCGCGAGCTGACGCGCTCCCGCCTGATCGGCACGATGCGCAACCTGAAGATGCGCACGGCCAGCATGGACCTCGACTACGCCGCCAACGGCATCACCGGCTCGCGCTTCGTCGAGCTGGTGCAGGTGACGCACGAAGGCCGCTTCGTGCGCTGAATCCCGGCGGCCTCAGGTCGTCGCTGCAGGGCGCAGCGCACCTTCGCAGACGCTGCGCGATTCGCCGCTCGGGAGCTTCGCGCAGACGGCGTCGAGCCGCTGCTGCAGCCGCTGGCGCATGGCGGCGTGCTCGCCGACCGGGTCCCAGTCGCGCAACAGCGTGCCGATGCGCTGCATCGAGCGGCCGCTGCGCGCCTCGAAGGCGTCGGGCTGCGCCGCGGCCTCGTCGATCAGCGCCGCGGCGGTTGCCTCGATGCGTGCGGCGTCCTTGGGCGCCAGCTCGACCAGCGTGCGCAGGTAGCCGGCCCCCCATTGCAGCCGCGTGGCCGCGCCCTCGCTCTTGGCGAAGGCCTGGGCCGACCAGTCGAGCGCTGCCGCCGTGTCGCCGCGCTTCTTCGCATTGGCCGAGAGCTGCGACATCAGGTAGTAGGGAGAGTGGCTGCGAGCCAGGTTGGCCTGCAGCAGCGCATCCGACTCGGCCAGCAGCGACGCCTGCTCCAGCGCCCAGGCCACGGTGGTGATCACCGCCTGGCGCTCGTAGCCGTCGGTGATCTCGCGGTCGAAGCGCGAGGCCATCTCGCGCAGCTCGACCTGAAGCGCAGGCAGCTTCTCGGGCGCGGACAGCTTCACGCGCGCCACCAGGGCCATCACGCGGTCGGCGCGCGACAGGCCGCCATCGGCCTGCAAGCGCGCCAGCGCGGCGTCGAAGCCCTTGACCAGTGGCCCGCGCTCGGGTGAATCGGCCGCGGACAGGGCGGCGACGATCTCCTTGGCACTGCCGGCGAGCACGTCGACGTGCCGCCGCGATTGCGCCGCATCGGCCAGCAGCGCGGTCACGGCCGCCCGCTGCTCGACCGCATCGGCCACCGGCGAGGCCTGGGCGTCCTGGGCGGCCAGCGCCTTCAGGCGCAGCCGCATCGCCGCATCGGCCGACGAAGGCGGGCAGGCCTGCGCCAGCTCGCGCAGCAGCGGCCCCGGCCCCTCCTTGCCGACCAGCTGCTGCTGGTCGGTCTCCCAGGAGTACCAGGCGAGCAACCGCCAGTCGGCATCGCCCAGCCCCTGGCCTCCGGCGCGCGCCGCGGCCAGCAGCTCCTTGGCAGGACGCTGGGCGGTGAGCGCCAGAGCGAGCACCTCGTTGTACTGCTGCGCATCGACCTCGCCGGGCAGGCGGGTCAGCTCGCGGCCGTCGCGGCCGAACACCACCGTGGTCGGGTAGCCGCGCACGGCGAAGCGCGTGCCGAGCTTCTGCGCACCGGGCTTGTCGCCATCCACGTAGACCGCGACGAAGGCGCGCGAGCGCTCGATGAAGTCCTGCCGGTTGAACAGCGTCGCCTGCAGCTGGTTGCACGGCGGGCACCACTTGGCGCCCCAGTAGACGAACACCGGCTTGCCCTCGGCCTTGGCGCGCACGAAGGCGGCGTCGACTTCCGCGTCGGCAGCGGCGCGCACCCAGTCGATGCCGCCGTCGTTCGGCGCGGACTTCGCGGCGGTGGGCGCCGTGCTCGTCGGTGCCTGCGCGGCCTCCTGCTTCGAGCAGGCGGCCAGTGCGGCGGCGGCGATCAGGGCGAGGGCGAATGAAGCGGCGCGGTCCATGGTCGGCACTCCCGGGCGGTGCGCGCAGTGTGCCGCATCAGCGTGCGGCTCGCAGGGCGTCCAGCTTCGCACACAGGCCGTCCAGGCCTTCGACGATGCGGTCCGACGAACGGTGCAGCGTGTCCGGATCGATCACGACCAGCGCACCGCGGCGCACCGCCTTCATCTGCCCGAGGCGGCGCCAGCCCTCCAGGCCATCGGGCGCGTCGCGGCCGCTGCGGCCGGTGACGATCGCGTCGGGGTCGGCGGCGACCACGGCCTCCTCGCTGACGGTGGGCGTGAGCGGCGGCAGCGTGCCGAACACGTTGCGCACCCCGCACAGGGCCAGGCCCTGCATGACGAGGTGACGGTCGTTGAAGGTCAGCAGCGGGCGCTGCCACACCTGGTAGAAGACGCGCAGCGGCGGCCGGCCGGCGTAGCGCTCGCGCAGCGCCTGCAGGCGCTGCTCGAAGGCGGCGGAGCGGGCCTCGGCAGTGCCTTCCGTCCCGGCGAGGCGGCCGAGGCGGCGCAGCGTCTGCGCGATGTCTTCCAGCGTGCCCAGTTCGCTGGCATAGACCGGGATGCCCAGCGTGGCCAGCCGCTGCAGCTGCTGCGGCGAGTTGCCGTCGCGCCAGACCACCAGCAGGTCGGGTTTCAGCGCCACGATGCGCTCCAGATCGAGCATCGCGCTGTCGCCCACCTGCGGCAGCTTCTTCGCCGCCTCCGGGTAGTCGGCGAAGGCGCCCACGCCGACCACGCGATCGCCGGCGCCGGCGGCGAACAGCAGCTCGGTGAGGTGCGGCGCGAGGCTGACGATGCGCTGGGCCGGGCGGGGCAAGGTGATCGTGGCGCCGCTGTCGTCCTTCACGATGACGGCGAACGAAGCGGGCGCGAGACACACACCCAGCAGAAACAGGAAGACGATCCGCAGCATCTCAATCGGCGACGAAGACATTCCGGTTGCCGTATCGCTCCGCCGCCACCGGGTGGCCGAAGGCGGCACTCAGCACCACCTCGTTCATGGTCGACTCCATCGGCCCCTGGTGCAGGTGCCGGCCCGGGCCGATCACCAGCACGTGGCTGGCGAAGCGCGCGGCGAGGTTGAGGTCGTGGATGGACATCAGCACCGCACGGCCGCGCTCGCGCACCAGGCGGCGCAGATGGTCGAGCGCGGTCACCTGGTGGTGCAGGTCGAGGTGGGCGACGGGTTCGTCGAGCAGCAGCAGCGGCGGATCCTGGGCGAGCAGCGCCGCCAGGCCGACGCGCTGGCGCTCGCCGCCGGACAGCGTGGTCACGTCGTGGTCGGCCAGTCCGGCCAGGTCCATGGCCTTCAGCGCCGCATGGGCCAGGCGCCGGTCGTGTTCGCTCTCCCAGGCCCAGCGGCCCAGGTGCGGGTGGCGGCCGAGCAGCACCACGTCGGTCACCGAGGCGCTGAAGGCGTCGTGCTGCGCCTGCGGCAGCAGGCCGCGCTGGCGCGCCAGCTCGCCCGGCGCCCAGTCGGCCAGCGGCTTGCCCTTCAGCATGACCGTTCCGGCGGCTGCCGGCCGCAGCCCGGCCAGTGTGTGCAGCAGGGTGGTCTTGCCGCAGCCGTTGGGGCCGAGCACGCACCACAGCTCGCCACGCTGCACCGACAGGTCGAGCGACTCGATCAGCGTCCGCGGGCCGGCGGTCACCTTGAGGCCCTTCGCCTCGAGCAGCAGCTTGCTCGCCGTCATCGCCGCCCCCCGCGGTGCAGCAGCAGCGCGATGAAGGTCGGCACGCCCAGCAGCGCGGTGATCACGCCCACCGGCAGTTGCTGCGGCGCGACCACCGTGCGCGCCAATGTGTCGGCCAGCAGCAGCAGCGTGCCGCCGGCCAGCGCGCAGGCCGGCAGCAGCACGCGCTGGTCGTTGCCGATCAGCAGGCGCAGCGCATGCGGCACCACCAGGCCGACGAAGCCGATCGCGCCGCCGCTGGTCACCGCCACCGCGGTGGCCAGCGAAGCCAGCGCATAGACGTAGCGGCGCAGCCGCACCACCGGCACGCCCAGAGACTGTGCGGCGGCGGTGCCGCGCAGCAGCACGTTGAGCTCGCGCGCCAGCGGCCAGGCCAGCAGCAGCAGCGCCGCCAGCAGCAGCAGCGGCCAGGCGCCGGTCTCGCTGCCGCCGAGATCGCCGGCCAGCCAGAACAGCATGCCGCGCAACCGCGCCTCCGGCGCCAGCATCAGCATCACGGTGATCACCGCCGACCACAGCGCCGCCAGCATCACGCCAGTCAGCAGCAGGCGCGGCGCGCTGTCCAGCCGCGCGGTGGCGTCCAGCCGCGAGAGGTCGCGCTGGGCCAGCGCGAAGACCAGCACGATGGTCGCCAGCGCGCCGGCAAACGCGCCGGCCTGCATGGCCAGCGCGCTGCCCGCCACCAGCATGGCCAGCAGCGCCCCCACCGATGCGCCGCCCGAAACACCCAGCACGTACGGATCGGCCAGCGGATTGCGCAGCAGCACCTGCATCAGCGCGCCGGCCAGGGCCAGCAAGCCGCCGACGCCGAAGGCGGCCAGCGCGCGCGGCAGGCGCAGCGCGTGCAGCACCTGCGAATCGCTGCTGGCGTCGGGCTGCGCCAGCAGGCGCAGCACGTCCAGCGGCTGCAGCAGCACGCTGCCGCTGGCCAGCGCGAGCCACCCCGCCACCGCAGCCGCAAGGGCCAGCAGGAGCCAGAGTTTCAGCGCGCGTGCCATGGTGCGCGAGTGTGTCCTACAGCCCCGCGTAGGACAGCGAGACGAACAGGTTGCTGCCCGGCGTGTTGTAGCCCTGCACCAGCTCGTAGCGCTTGTCGGTGACGTTGTTCAGCCGGGCCGCCAGCGTCCAGGCCGGCGTCACCGCCCATGAGGCGTTCAGGTTGACCAGCGCATAGCCGCCCATGCGCGAGGCCTCGCTGTTGCTGGCCGCGCCGAAGCGGTCGCCGCTGACCACCCACTCCACGCCGCCGCGCCAGGCGCCGAGTACCACGCCCAGGCTGGCGCTGCCGTACTGGCGTGCGCGGCGCACCAGGCGGTTGCCCGTGTCGGCGTCCTCGGCGTCCTGGTGGGTGAACTCGCCGCGCAGCGTCCAGACATCGGCGCGCCACGCGGCGTCGACCGTGGCGCCGCGGATGCGCGCGCGGTTCACGTTGATCACCGTGGTGAAACTCGGGTCGACGGCGATCAGGTCCTTCACCCGGCTGTCGAAGACCGTCACGCCGCCTTGCAGCGCGCCGCCGTCGTGGCGCAGCGCGAGTTCGGTGCTGCGCGCACGCTCGGGCTTCAGGTCGGGGTTGCCGGAGAAGCCGAAGCTCAGCGGGTAGTACAGGTCGTTGAAGCTCGGCGCCTTGAAGGCCGTGCCCACGCTCGCCGAGGCGCGCCAATGCGGATTGAACTTGTACCCCCAGGCCAGCTTGCCGGTGCCGTGCGAGCCGAACTGCGAATCGTCGTCGTGTCGCGCCGAGGCCTCCAGCAGGTGGTCGCCGAAGCGCGCCGTGTAGCCGGCGAACACGCCGCCGAAGCGCCGCGAGGTCTGCGTGAAGGCCGTGTCGCTGGCCACCTTCTCGCGCCGCCACTCCAGCCCCGCCACCCACTGGCCGCCAAGCGCGGCCACGTCGTTCTGCCAGGTGAACTGGTCCTGGTCGGTGTCGAAGAAGCCGGGAAAGGCGCCCTCGGTGCGGATGTGGTCGGCACCGCGCGCCAGGCGCAGCAGGCTGCGCCAGTCCGTGCCGAGCTGGTTGCGGCTTTCGAGTGCCACCGTCGACAGGCGTTGGCGGTTCACGTCGTCGGTGCCGGGCCCGGCATCGAACTCGGTGCGGCCGCGGCTGGCCATCGCGCGCACTGCCAGCGAGTGGCCAGGGGCGATCGTGTGATCGGCGCTCAGCCCGAGGTTGGTGTTGCGGTAGCCGTCCGCATCCGGGTCGAACGAGAACGCGTTGTTCTCGTTGGTGGCCGAGAAGGCGTGGCTGTCGCGCCAGCCGGCCTGCAGCGACAGCCGCGTGGCGCCGAATCGCCGCGCCAGGCCGATGCTGGCCTCGGTGGTGTCCCATTGGCCGAGGCCGACGCTGGCCTCGGTGCGCTCGGCGTCGGCATTCTTGGTGAAGACCTGGATCACACCGCCGATCGCATCGGCGCCATACAGGCTGCTGCCCACGCCGCGCAGGATCTCGATGCGTTCGATCTGCGCCAGCGGAATGTGCTCGAAGGCATTGGTGCCGGCGGTGGCGGAGCTGACGCGCACGCCGTCGACCAGCAGCACCACGTGGCCGGCATTGCTGCCGCGGATGAACAGGCCCGAGACCTGGCCGGGCCCGCCGTTGGCACTGATCTCCACGCCGCCGCGGATGCGCAGCAGCTCGGTCAGCGACATCGGCCCGGCGTTGGCGATGGCATCGGCATCGATCACGCGCAGGTCGGCCAGCACGGTGTCGATAGGCTGCGGCAAGCGCGTGGCGGTGACGACCACCGGCTGCAGCGACTGCGGCTCGGCGGCGATGGCCACGAAGGGAAGGGTGGACGAGACGAGCAGGCCCAGGCCGCGCAAGGCGGACGGCCGACGAGAGGAACGGATCATCGAGAGGCTCCAAGCAGCCAGCGTCCCCGCAGGCTGCGTTGTTGGCATGTGCCGGAGTCGGTGAAGAGCCCGGCGGCTGCGCTTGGCAGGCCGGTAT
>NZ_JBFXIO010000161.1:0-10675 GCF_050175855.1 Piscinibacter sp. | reverse complement strand
TGGCCAGCATGCGCACGCGGTCGCCGTCCAGGCCGCGGATCACCGGCCGGTTGGCGTTGGGGCCGAACCAGGTGGCCGCCATGCCGGGCTGGTCGGCAATGGTCTCGGCCAGCGAAGAAGCGCGGCGCAGCACCAGGCCATCGCCGGCCAGCGTGGACACCGGCGTGGCCAGCTCGCTGGATCGCAGCGGGTTGCCGGTGACGACCACCGGATCGAGCGTGGTGCCGCTTTGCGCCTGTGCGGCGAGCGCGAAGGCGGCCACGGCCAGGGCAACGGCCGTCCGCCGCAGCGGAGTCGTAGGGGAAGACATGAGTGGATTTCCATCGCGAAGAAGTCGGGCGGCGCACGAATGCACCGGGCTCCGGCGGCTCGTGGCCGTCGGCGCAGCTCGGAATCGAGGGACTTCAGGCCGCCCGGGGCGGACCGCGCGCGAGGAAACCAGCCGCCTGCGGCGCCAGCCGGCCCGAGGGCAGGTCGGCGTCGGGCCCCGCGGCCACGCAGAGGCTGGCCGGGGCCGCGGTCGCACCGAAGGCGATGTCGGCGTGGGCCAGCTGGTCGTACAGCCGGCATTGCGGGTCGCCTTCGTCGTGTCCGGCGAAGGCGTGATCCTCATGGGCATCGTGTCCGTGCCCGAGGTGCCCGCGATGCCCGTCTTCGGCGTGCGCGTGGTCGGCCACGACTCGTGCGGCAGGGCCATGGGCAGACCCATGCACCGCGCGGTGCCACAGGCCGAGGGCCTGCAGCATCAGCAGCGCGGCGGCCAGCAGCGGCAGCGCGACAAGCCGGGTGGAGTGGGACAGGACGGGCACGGCCCGCAGTCTACCGGCGCAGCGCCTTCAGGCCGCGCGCACCCGATCGGCGAAGGTCTTGCGGAACTTCTCCACCTTGGGCGCCACGACGAAGGCGCAGTAGCCCTGCCCCGGGTGGTTGGCGAAGTAGTGCTGGTGGTAGTCCTCGGCGCGCGAGTAGTCGCGCTCGGCCACCACCTCGGTGACCACGCGGCCGCCGAGCTTAGCGTTCAGCTCGGCCACCACCTCGCGGGCCGACCGCTCCTGCTCGGGGCTGTGGAAGTAGATGCCGGAGCGGTACTGCGTGCCGACGTCGTTGCCCTGCCGGTTCAGCGTGGTCGGGTCGTGCACGACGAAGAAGATCTCCAGCACCTCGCGCAGGCTGATCTGCGCGGGGTCGAAGCGCACGCGCACCACCTCCACGCAGCCGGTGTCGCCGGTGCAGACCTGTTCGTAGGTCGGCCGCGCCAGGCGGCCGTTGCTGTAGCCCGATTCGACGTCGACCACCCCGCGCACCCGCTCGTACACCGCCTCGACGCACCAGAAGCAGCCGCCGCCGAGGGTGATCGTTTCCAGGTTCGTGCCCGTGGTCGTGCCCATCACGACACCTTAGCGGAATTCGTGCTTCGCGGTGAAGGCGACCATCCAGTTCCTCGGCAGTGCCGGCTCGAAGAAGCGGCTGTTGGCGTCGTTGACGATCACCGAGCCGGCGTAGATCTTGTCGTTCACGTTGTCCACGCGCAGCAGCTGCTTCAGCGTCCACGCACCGAACTTCTGCGAGAAGCCGGCGCGCAGGTTGAGCAGCGTGACGGCCGGCGCCGCATCGGTGTTGGCGTCGTTGACGTAGAGCTTGCCCGTGTGGATCACCTCGGCGGCGGCGTTGAAGCCGCCCCAGGCCGCCTTCGGTGCCCACACCAGTTCGGCGAAGGCGCTGCGATCGGGCGTGCCGGGCAGGCGGTTGCCGGCCGGAATGGTCACGGCCGTCGCGCCGCTGCCGCTGACGAAGGATTCGTCGAAGCGCGCGCGCAGCGCGGTCAGGCTCAGCGTGCCACGAAGCGATTCGGCGAACTGCCCGGTGTACATCAGTTCGCCGCCGCGGCGGCTGGTGCGGCCGGCGTTCTTGAAGGTGCTGCGCCCCCCGGTGTTGGTGTCGGTGACGATCTCGTCCTGGGTGCTGATGTCGAACACCGCCACGTCGAGGCGGTGGCCGCTGGCGATCTTCCACTTCGCGCCGACCTCGGCGTGACGGCTGCGCGAGGCCTTCAGGTCGGTGTTCAATCCGGTCAGTCCGCCGGGGCGGTAGGACAGCTCGGTGAAGGTCGGCGTCTCGAAGCCGCGGCCGACGTTGCCGTACAGGTGCAGCGACGGGCTGGCGCGGAAGGTCAGCCCGAGCACCGGGTTGGTGGCGCTGTAGTCCTGGCCGCCGCTGTCGTCGGGGTTCTCGGCTGTCGACGGCGGCACGGCCGGAATGATGAAGCGGTCGTCGCTGGCGAACTTCACCTTGCTCGAACGCACGCCGGCCGTGGCCGTCAGCGTGGGCAGCAGGTCGTAGGCGGCCTGAGCGTACACGTCGGTGCTGCGCACGGTGTTCAGTTCGTCGCGCTTGAGCGCCCCTTGCACGCCGGCGTCGTTGATGTAGCCCTGGCGGTCTTCCTTGCTGCGGTCGTGCTCGAGGCCGCCGGTCAAGCGCGCCACGCGTTCGCCATCCAGCCGGATCTGGTGGGCCAGCTGCACGCCCAGGCCCATGAAGCTGCGCGCGAAGTCGATCGTGCCGCCCGAGCCGGTGATCGAGGTCTGCGGCGGTGCGGTGGGCGGCACCGACAGCTTGTTGTAGAGGTTGCGGTAGCCGACGTAGACACGCGAGGTCAGCGTGGTCGCGTCGGTCAGCCGGCGCTCGTAGACGCTGCCAATCTGCTGCTGGTTGACGACCTTGCTCGCGTCCTGCGCCTTGACGATCGCCGCCACCTGGCGCGGATCGGCCTCGAACTGCGCCCGCGTGAGGCCGGCCGGGTCCTTGGACAGCGGCTGGTCGAAGGAGTTGGCCACGACGCTGATCGTCGAGGCTGCGTCGATCACGTGCTCCCACTTCGCGTTGAACTGGGTGCGCTCGGCCTGGCTGTGGTCGCGCCAGCCGTTGGTGGCGTAGCGCATCGCATCGACGACGACGCTGTCACGCTCGCCGTTGTGGCCGAACTTCAGTCCGACCTTGTTCTGCTCCCAGGGGCCGGCGGCCAGCATGACCTCGGCGGTCGGCACGGTGGCGTCGGTGCCGCTGAACACCTGCACCACGCCACCGGCGGCGTTGCCGTACAGCTGCGCCAGCGGGCCGCGCAGCACCTCGATGCGCTGCGCCGAGCCGAGCGCGATGGTCGAGGCCTGGCCCTGGCCGTCGGGCATCGAGGCCGGGATGCCGTCGACGATCAGCCGCACGCCGCGGATGCCGAAGGTCGAGCGCGAACCGAAGCCGCGGATCGACAGCTGCAGGTCCTGTGCGTAGTTCTGCCGGTTGAGCACGCTGATGCCGGGCACGCGGTTCAGCGCCTCGGACAGGTTGACCTGGAATCCGCCGCTGTCGATCACTTCGCGCGTGATCGCGGTGATGGCCGCCGCTGCATCGAAGGTGGTCTGGCGGGTGCGTTCGGCGGTCACGACCACCGGGTCGAGTTCGGCCGTCTGCGCGAAGGCAGGATAGGCGGCAGCCAGGGACAGGGCGAGCGTGGAGAGCGTCAGCAGCTTGTTCATGTTCTGTGGGTGGAGTTCGAGGCGCGAGCGAGCGCGGCGCGAGGCTACGCGAAGCCCTCGCGGGCCGCGACGGGGTTTGCCGTTAGAGATTTTCTGGAGGTGCGCGCCATCCCGGCGCGCACCTGCCCCAGGGTCAAGGCGCGGTGGCCGTCACCTGGATGGACGAGAACCACGCGGTGACGTTGTCGATCTCCTCGTCGCTGAGCGACTTGGCGATCACACCCATCACCTCGTGCTGGCGCTTGCCGCTGCGGAAGGCGCGCAGTTGCCGGGAGAGGTAGCCCGCCGGTTCGCCGGCGAGATTGGGCGTCTCGGGCACGGCGGCAATGCCGACCTGGCCGTGGCACACGGCGCAGGCCTGCATCGCCTTCTGCCTGCCCGCCGCGACGTCACCGGCGACCACCGCGCCGGGCAGCGCGGCAGCCAGCAGCATCGACAGCGTCAGCGACTTCACGGTGCGCTGTACGTGATGCGATAGATCGCACCCGCGTAGTCGTCGGACACCAGCAGCGAGCCGTCCTTCATCACCGCCACGTCGACCGGGCGGCCGCGGTAGATGCCGGTCTCGCTGTCGAGGAAGCCCTCGGCGAACACCGTGCTCGCACCGGCGGTGCCGTCGGCCTTGATCGGCACGAAGTTGATCAGGCCGCCGCTGGCCTTGGTGCGGTTCCACGAGCCGTGCGACGCGACGAAGACGCCACCCTGGTACTGCGCCGGGAACATCCTGCCGTTGTAGAACGTCATGCCGAGCTGTGCCTGGTGCGCCGGGAACTCGACCTGCGGCTTGGTCCACTGCGCCGGCGGGTTCATGCCCTTCAGATCCGGTGCCGCGGCGGTGCCGGCGATCTGCACGTTGTTGCCGTGGATGAACGGATAGCCGAAGTGCTCGCCGCCGCCGCCGGGCTTGGTGATGCGGTTGAGCTCGCCGGGCGGCGTGTCGTCACCCATGCCGTCGGTCTGGTTGTCGGTGAACCAGACGGTCTTGTCCTTCGGGTTGATGTCCATGCCGACGGAGTTGCGCACGCCGCGTGCGACGACCTCGCGCTTGGAGCCGTCGAAGGCATTCAGCTTGATCATGCCGCCGATGCCGAGTTGCTCGTACATCGCGACCTTCTCCTTCGGCTGCACGTTGTACGGCTGGCCGAGCGTGACGTAGAGCATGCCGCTGTCGTCGACGCGGCAGGTGCGCGCGCCGTGGTTGTACGACTCCTCCTCGGGCGGGATCAGCTTGCCCTGGCCCACGACCTCGATCACCGCGACGTCCGGGCCCTCGTAGAAGAACTCGGCCGCCGGGAAGTTCAGCACCCGGTTGTGCTCGGCGACGATCAGGAAGCCGTCCTTGGTCCAGCACACCCCGTTCGGGTTGGTGAACTTCAGGCTGGGCGCGAAGGACTTGACCTCGTCGGCGACGCCGTCGCTGTTGCGGTCGGTGACGGCCCAGACGGTGGTCTTGCGCGTGCCGACGAACAGCATGTTGGTGCTCGGCGCCACGGCCATGTGGCGGGCATCGGGCACGACGGCGAACAGGTCGATCTTGAAGCCGGCCGGCATCTTGATCTTCTTGAGGTTCTCGCGGATCGCCGCGGCGTTCTTGCCTTCCTGCGGCACCACCGGGATGTTCAGGTCGGTGGTCGCGACCTTCATCTGCTTGAGCTTCTCGATGTTCTGCTGCGCGAACGCGGGGCCTGCAACGCACGCGGCAGCGGCGAGGGCTACGAGGGTCTGACCGATCTTCGAACGGGGCATGTACTGTCTCCTGCGTCTTGTGGTCTGTCGGATGCCGCGCGGCAAGCGCACGACCCTCTCCTGTCTGCAACGGGCATGCCACTTGGGGCAGACCCGGAGGGCGCCGTCCCGCTTCCCGGCGAACCGGCGCTGGCGCTGGCGCGGGCACTGTTCAGCGACAAAACACATGTGCGCAACAGGTGTTCAGCTTCTGGTCAGTTGCGGGGCTCGCGGTGCCCTGTTAACGTGAATCGCATCACGCAATGATGGCCGCGGCCACGACCGCCGGCCACAGGAGACACACCATGGGTTCGATCGACGAGCGTGCGCTGGCGCACGCCTGGGCCATCCGTTCGCGCGGCGCGACGCTGCCGCCGGGCGGGCTGCCGCCGGCGGATATTCTCGACAGCTGGGTGCGTTGTGCCCGCGCCGGGCTCGACGTGGCCGCCGAGCCGCCGATCCAGGTCGTCGAGGCGGCCGACCTGGCAAGGCGCCGCGACCGCGCCGACATCGTGCGCCGCCTCGCGCTGGCCGAGCTGGAGACGCTGGGCCACCAGATCGCCGGTTCGAACTTCCTGCTCGCCTTCGCCGACCCGGAAGGCGTGGTGCTCGACCTGTATGCCGACAACCGCTTCCTGACCAGCGGCTCGGCCAACGACATCGTCGCCGGCAGCATGTGGTCGGAGGAACAGGCCGGCACCAACGGTCTGGGCACGGCGCTGGCCATCGGAGCGCCAGTGGCCGTCAACGGGCTGGAGCACCACCTCCTCAAGTACGGTGACATCTCCTGTACCGCTGCGCCGATCCGCGACGCCTTCGGCCAGGTGGTCGGCGCGCTCGACGCCTCGTCCTACTTCGAGTCGCGCCAGCGGCACACCCAGGCGCTGGTGCAGATGGCCTGCACGCACATCGAGAAGCTGCTGCTGCTCTACCAGATGCGCGACCGGCTGGTGCTGGCAGTGCATCCGCGCGCCGAGTTCCTCGGCACCCTCAGTGCCGGCTTGCTGGCTTTCGACCCGCAGGGCCGGCTGCAGGCCTTCAACGCGCGCGCCCGCGACCTGCTCAGCGGGCTGGAGGTGGCCTCGGGCACCGCCTTCGAGGAGCTGTTCGATGCGCCCTACGAGCTCTTCGTGGCCGGCCTGCGCAGCGGCGGCGAGCGGCGACTGCGCGACGCGATGGGCAGCGAGCTGTTCGCCAGCTGCGTGCAGGCGCCCACGCGCGTGCCGCCGCGGCCGGCCCGAGCCCGTATGCCGCGTGAGCGGCCGGCACCGGCGGCAGCGCCGGCCCCGCATGCGTCCGCTGCCTTCGCGACCCCGGTGCAGCGCCGCAGCACCGACTTCGTTGCTGACGATCCGGCCGTGCGCGCCGCGCTCGAGACGGCGCGGGCCGCGCTGCGCCTGAACGCGCCGCTGCTGATCTGCGGCGAGACCGGCACCGGCAAGGAACTGCTCGCCCGCCACGCCCACCAGGCGAGCGGGCGCAGCGGCGCCTTCGTGGCGGTCAACTGCGGTGCGCTGCCGGCCGAGCTGTTCGAGGCCGAGCTGTTCGGCTACGTGGGCGGCGCGTTCACCGGCGCGCGCCGCGAAGGCAGTGCGGGCCTGATCGCCAGCGCCGACGGCGGCACCTTGCTGCTCGACGAGATCGGCGAGCTGCCGTTGACCATGCAGGCCGCGCTGCTGCGCCTGCTCGACGACTGGCTGGTGCGCCCGGTCGGCGGCACGGCCTCGCGCCGGGTCGACGTGCAGTTGCTCGCTGCCACCCACGTCGACCTGGAGCAGGCTGTGCGCGAACGGCGCTTCCGCGCCGACCTGCTGCACCGGCTCGATACCGTTCGCATTGAGCTGCCGCCGCTGCGCGCGCGCAGCGACTTCTCCGCCGTGGTGCGCTTCATGCTGGAGGCGGTGCATCGCGAGGCGTCGATCGACGACGATGCCAACACCTGCCACGCACGGCACGGCTGGAGCGGCAACATGCGCGAGCTGCGCGCGGTGCTGACGCGCGCGCTGCTGGGCTCGCCGGACGGCCGCCTCGACGAAGCTGCCGTGCGCCGCGTGCTGCCTCAGGCCCCGCCCGCCGCCGACGAGCCGCGCTCGGCGCTGGCCCGCGGGGCGATGGAGCAGGTGATCCAGGAGTTCGAGCGCTGCGGCCGCAGCGTGGCGCGCACCTCGCGCAGTCTGGGCATCTCGCGCACCACGGTGTACCGCTACCTTCGCCAGCGCGACGAGGGCGCGGCGCCGCGCTGAGCGGCGATCAGTTCGTCGACAGCGTGAGCAGCGCGCTCGGCGAGCGCGCTGCCGCCGCCTCTTCCTCACCCTTGGCGTCCCCGGCCGCGCGCAGCTTCGGCGCGGCCAGGAACAGGCGCTCACCCGGCAGACCCTTGGCGATCAGCGCATCACGCACCACCAGGCCGCGCTGCAGCGCGAGCTCGCGCATAGCGTCGGGACCGGCGGCGATGTGGCGCTTGAGCAGCGCCTCCATCTCGGCCGGCGGAATGTCGCGGAGCATGCGCAGCGCGTTGCGCGGCCGGTCGGGCAGGTCGGAAGCCCGGTAGACCGCGCGCAGCACGCGCTCGCGCGTCGGCGCGTCGAGCGCGGTCAGTGCATCGGCCTGCGCCGGAGTGGCGCCTTCGCGCAGCAGCTCGCGGCGGCGCTCGGCGAGCAGCCGCGCCTCCAGCGCCGCCTGGCGCAGCGCCTCGGCCTCGGCCTGCGCATCGGCGCTGCCGGTGACCGTCATCTTCAGCGCCTCGCGGTCGGCCAGCGCCTTGGCCACCTTGTCCAGCGTGCTGCGGCCCGCCTCGGCGAGCGTCGCCGTGCCCGGACGGAACTCCACCACGCTGAGGTCCTCGCCGCCACCGCCGGCCAGCAGCGCGAACGGCGCGGTCAGCGCCTTGACCAGCAGGTTGCCGATCACCTTGAGCACGATGCCGAACACGCTGAACTGCGGGTCGTTGATCGAGCCGCTGATCGGCAGGTTGATGTCGATGACGCCGTTGCGGTCCTTCAGCAGCGCCACGGCCAGCAGCACCGGCAGCTTGGTGGCGTCGGGCGACTCGACCTTGTCGCCGAAGGTCAGCTGGTTGAGGACGACCTGGTTGCGCGCCTCCAGCTTGCCGTCCGGGGCGATCTTGTAGGCCACCTCCATGCTCAGCTTGCCGCGCTCGATCGCGTAGCCGGCGTACTTGCCGGCATAGGGTGACAACGGCGCGAGCTCGAGGTCGGTGGCCTTGGCCTGGATGTCCAGCGCCAGCGGGTCGGCCGTCGGGTTGAGCGCGCCGCGGATGTCCAGCAGCGCGGTGCCCGCGGCGCGGCCGCGCAACTCGAGCGTGGCCATCTCGGGCGTGCCGGAGCGGAACGCGCCGAGCGCGCCGTTGAGTTCGGTGAGGTCGGCGCTGTAGTTCGGGCGGACGAAGCGGTCGCTGAAATCGATGCGGCCATTGTTCAGCTTGACGCCGCCGACGGCGATGACGATCGGCAGTGTCGTGCCCGGCGGCGCTGACGCCGGTGCCGCCGGCGCGACCGGGGCGCTGGCGGGCGCCTCGGCAGGTGCGCTGGCGGCGGCCTCGTCGGCGGCCACGCTGCTCAGATTCAGCCGCCCTTGCTCGGTCACCACCAGCCGCGCGAAGAAGTCGTTCAGCGCCGCCTCGCGCACTTCCAGCTGCGGCGTGGACTGCGGCGCCATCGCGAAGCGCAGGCCGTCGAGCGAGAAGCTCTGCCAGCTCAGCAGCTCGTCGCCGGCGCCGCTGCCGGTGTCGGCGCGGGTGTGAACGCGCACGTCGGCCAGCCGCGCGTCGCCGCTGGCGTCGACCGACCAGCCGGCGGCGGACTGCCGCACGTCGACGTCGCCCTGCCAGATCGCCTCGGCGCGCAGCAGCGCCACCGGCAGCATCGCCGCGAAGTAGGGCTCGAAGGCATGCACCGGCCAGCGGTCGATGCGCAGCCGGCCTGCGGCGAGCAGCGGCTCGGGCGCGAAGCGGCCGTTGAAGTCGACGCTGCCGGCCACGGCGGCCGGCGCACCGGCCGGCGCCACCGCGGCAAGCCTCCCGCCGAACTGCAGCCGTGCCGCAGGCGTGCCGCGCGCCGCGGGCCAGGCGAAGTCCTGCACGCGCAGGCGCAGCGCGCTCGCGTCGAGGCGCAGCGGCGCCTCGGCGGCGCGGCCCGCGGCGAAGCTGTCGACCAGCCTCACGCGGCCGCCGTCGAGCTGCAGCTCCTTCAGGCGCAGCGACCAGTCGGGCGTCGTGCCGGAGGACACCGTTGCCGCGGTGCCCGATCCCGCGTTCTCGCGCGCCAGCGACGCCAGGTTCCAGCGCCCCTGCCCGTCGCGCACTGCCGCCACCTGCGGCTGCGCCAGCGTGACACGGCCGAGCTCGACCTGCCGTGCCACGAGGTCGATGCGCGCATCAGCCATCGCGAGCTGCTTCAGCGCGACCTCCTCGCGCGCGGCGCGGCCGCTGCCGCTGACCAGCCGCGGCGCGTCGAGCGTCACGCTGTCGAGCACCAGCGAGGTCTTCGGCGCCTGCGGATCGGCGCTCCAGGTGAAGCTGCCCCGAGCGCTGGCGCGGCCGAGCAGGCGCGGCTGCAGGGCCTGCGCGACGTAGGGCTCCAACGCCTCGAGGGCGAGCTCGTCGAGGGCGAGCGTGCCGCTGGCCTCGCGATCGCTGGCACGGGCCTCGACCGTCAGGCGGCCGGCCTCGCCCGCTTCCGCCGCCGACGTGCGCAGCGTGGCCTGCAAGGCCAGCGGCACGGGTTCGCGCGCCGGCCAGGCGAGCTTCTCGCCGCTGAGGCGGAGGGCGTCGAGCTGCAGTGCAGCCGCTGGCCCTACCGCGGCGTCGTTCCAGGCCACGCGCGCGCCATCGATCGCCAGAGAGTCGACCTCGATCTGCCAGGCCGCTGCGGCCGACTGGGGCGCCGGTGCGCTGGCCGGCGTGGCCGCGGCCGGCGCACCGCCGCCGAGCCGCTGCAGATTGAGCCGGCCGTCGGCAGCGCGCGCGAGCTGCAGTCGCGCGCCCTCGAGCTTCACCTCGCCGAGCGAAACGCGGCGGCGCAGCGGCTGCACATCGCGCAGACCGACGCTCAGTGTCGCCCAGTCGAGCAGCGGCGCACCGCCGGCTTCGGCGACCGACAGCTTGTCCAGCGTCGCGCGGCCGTCGAGCCGCACGACCGGATCGGCACCATCGGGCAGCTCGAAATGCAGGGCCAGGTCGGCGCCCAGCACGCCCTGGTGCAGCCGCACCGGCAGCGACGCCGGCAGGTAGGGCGCATAGCGCGCCAGGTCCAGGCCGGCGAACGCCAGCCGCAGTTCGCCGCGCCGGCGCTCGGCAAAGGGCACCGCCTGCGCGCCGCTGTCGAAGCTCGCACCGTCGAGCCTGAAAGCCAGGCGCGGCTCGACCGTCACGTCCAGGTGGGACGGGAGGCTGGACAGGA
>NZ_JBFXIO010000160.1:0-10700 GCF_050175855.1 Piscinibacter sp. | reverse complement strand
CCCTTCGGGGGCGCGGCGGCTTCGGCAACGGGTGCGGCAGCGGCGGACATCGGCTCTCCTTGATGAGCGGGCACGGCACTCCGGCCGGCCAATGCAGGTGATTCTGGTGATCGGGCCTCGCGGCGATGCGGCGAAAAGGGGCGGTTTTCCGGTCAGTCCGGCACCGCCCGCGGCGGGACGCGGCGCTATGCGTACAAGTCCACGCCGCCGGGGCCGGCGCGGCTGCGCAGCACGGGGCGCGAGGGCGCCGCGGCCCCGGCGTCGGCGCGCTCGCGGCTGCCGGCGCGTGCGCCGCCGGGCTCGCCGTCGCTGCGGCCGTCGCCGCGCTGCCCGGGGTGCTGCGAGACGCCGCCGCCGGCCAGCGTCAGGCCGGCATCGCGCAGCGCGGCGGCCAGCTCGGGCAGGCTGGCCTCGATGGCCGCGCGCGTGGCGGCGGCCTGGGCGCCGAAGTCGATGCGGGCCTTTTCGCCGTCCAGCGCGATCTGCACCGACACCGGGCCCATCTCGGCTGGGTTGAGGTGGAGTTCGGCTTGCTGGATGCCGTCGCGGGCGAGCGTGCTGATCTCCAGGCCGAAGGCCTGCGCGAACTCCGGCGACTCCAGCGGGACCGGCATCGGCACGGCCAGCACCGGCGCCTCGGCGGCGACGGGCGATGTGCCGGGCGAGGCGGTCGACACGGGCTCGAAGCCAGCAGGCAGCGCGAAGCCGGTGGGCGAAGCCACCGGGGCCGGCTCGTGCGGCAGCGCTGCGGTGGCGGCGGGTGCGTCTTCCGACGCGCGGGCGGCCGGGGCGTCGAGGGCCGGCACGGCCTCGCGGGCGCCCTTGTCGGCACTGCGCGCGGCGGTCGGGCCGTGGCCGGAGCGCGCGCCTGCGGCGGCCTGGACATCGGCTGCTTCGTCCGGCTGTGCAGCCGGACGGGCATGGGGCAGGCCCCGCGGATTGAGCATCACGCCGGCTGCGTCAGCCTCCGGCTCCGACTCGGTCGTCGTGGCCGGGGCCTCGGCGGGGACCTCGGGCCGGTGCAGGGATTGCAGCCACTGCGCCAGCGCCGGGTCGAGCGGGGCCGCGTCTTCGTCGGGCCGGCGCGCCGGATCGGCCGCCTCTCGCGGCGACTTGGCCACGTCCGGCGACTCGCGCGGCGCCTCGGTGGTCGCGGCGCGGGTCGTGCCGCGAGCCGCCTGGCGGTTGCGTGCCTGGCGGCCCTCGTCGGGGCGCCCGGCAGGCGGCGGCTCGTCGGCCGGCGCCTGCAGCGCCATCAGCTGGGCGAAATCGCCCTCGCCGCTGGGCGGCGGCTCGCTGGCGGGCGGGCGCGCGGCGGGCCGGGGGGCGGTCTGGATCGGCGCGATGCTCATGGCGGTCGGCTCAGAAGCGGGTGGTGGCGGCGGCCAGGCGGTTCCAGGCGGCGCGCGAGGCGAGTTCATCGAGCGTGCGCTGCTCGCGCTGCTCGCGGGTCTTCTCGATCTCGGCCACGCGGCGCTCGATCAGCTTGAGCACCGAGGCCACGCGCAGCTCCTGCTGCTGCAGCGTCTCGGCGGCGCGCTCGAGCTGGCGCTCGGCCTGGGCCACCACGCGTTCCTGGTGCTCGATCGCCTGCGTCAGCCGCGTCACGAAGCCATGGAAGCTCTGCAGCAGCTGCACCTGGCCGGCCTGGGCGAAGCGCTCGGCCCAGCGCCGTTCGTAGTCGCGCCGGTAGGCGACGAGCTGCTCCGCCTGGGCGCGCGCCGCCTCCAGTGCCTCACGCATGCGCTGGCGGTGGGACAGGGCCTCGTCGCGCTCGCCCTCGGCGTGCGAGAGCAGGGCCATCAGCGGCTGGATTTCCTTCATGGGGTGCGGTTGCCTGTTCGGGGAGTTCTTCAAGCGCCGACGGTGGCGCGCAACTGCTGCACGCTGGCCTCGAGCGGCGCGTTCTCGCGCATGTCCTGCTGCAGCAGCGCGCGCATGGCCGGCGCCAGGCGCACCGCGGTGTCGAGCTCGGCGTCGTGGCCGGGTGCGTAGGCGCCGAGCTGGATCAGGTCGCGCGCCTTGTTGAACTTCGACAGCATCTGGCGCAGCCGGCGCGCCGCGTCCACGTGCGGCTGCGGCGCCACGCTGGTCATCACCCGCGACACCGACTTCTCGATGTCGATGGCCGGGTAGTGGCCCGATTCGGCCAGCTCGCGCGACAGCACGATGTGGCCGTCGAGAATGCCTCGCGCCGCGTCGGCGATCGGGTCGTTGGTGTCGTCGCCCTCGCTGAGCACGGTGTAGAAGGCGGTGATCGAGCCGCCGCCGGCCACGCCGTTGCCGCTGCGCTCCACCAGCTGCGGCAGCTTGGCGAAACAGCTCGGCGGATAGCCCTTGGTGGCGGGCGGCTCGCCGATGGCCAGCGCGATCTCGCGCTGCGCCATCGCATAACGCGTCAGCGAATCCATCAGCAACAGAACGTCGAGGCCGCGGTCGCGGAAGTGCTCGGCGATCGCCGTGGCGTAATTGGCGCCCTGCATGCGCACCAGCGGCGGCGCGTCGGCCGGCGCAGCGACCACCACGGAACGCGACAGGCCTTCCTCGCCGAGGATCTCCTCAATGAACTCCTTGACTTCGCGGCCGCGCTCGCCGATCAGGCCCACGACGATCACGTCGGCCTGGGTGTAGCGTGCCATCATGCCCAGCAGCACCGACTTGCCCACGCCGGTGCCGGCGAACAGGCCGATGCGCTGGCCGCGCCCGACGGTGAGCATGGCGTTGATGGCGCGCACGCCGGTATCCAGCGGCTGGCGCACCGGCGCCCGGTCCATCGCGTTGATCGGGCGGCGGATCAGCGGCTCGTTGTGCACCTGCTCGATCGGGCCCTTGCGGTCCATCGGATGGCCATGCGAATCGACCACGCGGCCGAGCAAACCATCGCCCACCGGCAGATGCAGCGTGCGGTCCTCGCCGCGCCGCCAGGGGTGGCGCAGCGCGCCGAGCTTGAGCGGCACCACCGGCGTCGGCCGCGGGATCACGCGGGCCCCGCTGGCCAGGCCGTGCACGTCACCGGTGGGCATCAGGTAGGCGCGGTCGCCGTTGAAGCCGACCACTTCGGCGGTGACGGGGGGGGCGCCTTCCATGCGCACCTCGCACACCGAACCCACGGGCAGGCGGATGCCGGTGGCCTCGAGCACCAGGCCGGCCACGCGCACCAGCCGGCCCACCGTCTCCAGCGGCACCGGCTCGGCGGCGAAATTCCTCACGTCGGCGAGGAAGCGGCCCCAGTTGGCCGTGGTCGCGAGCGCGCGGTCCTCGAGCTGCGAACTCATCATGCGCCACTCTCCTCGTTCCACGGCGACTGCGAGCCGAGCGCCGCCGCAGCACGGCGCCAGCGCGACTCGATGCTCGCGTCGATGATGCCGATGTCGGACTCGACGACACAGCCGCCGCGCGTGACGGCCGCATCGGCCACCAGGCGTGCGCCGCGCGCCTCGAGGATCTCGGCCGCGCCCTGCGCCACCAGCGGCTGGTCGTCGGGGTGCACACGCACCGTCACGTGACGGGCCGACAGCAGCAGGGCCTCGATGGCTTCCTGCGCCACCGCCGCCACCTGCTGCGGGTTCGCCGCGAGCTCACCGCGCACCACCTGTCGCGCCAGCGACACCGCGGCATCGGCCAGCGCGCTGGCCATCTGCTGCTGCAGCGCGTCCATCTGGCCGGCGTAGCTCTGCATCAGCGCGCCCATCTGCGCGGTGGCCTGCTGGGCGAAGCTCTGCTTGAAGCTGTCGAGTGCGGCCAGGCCGTCGCGGTAGCCGTCGTGGTAGCCGCCCTGGCGCGCGGCGCGCAGCGCCTCGGCCTGCAGTTCCTCCGCGCTCTTCGGCGGCTCGGCCGCCGCAGCGGCCGCAGCGGCTTCTTCCTCGCCGCCGAGCGAACCGGGCTTCCAGGCGGCGAAGCCCGACAGTTCCTCGCGCGGGATGAAGCGCGTGTAGGCATGCGCGCCCTTGCCTCCGCCGGGTGGCGGCGGCACGTTGCGGATGCGTTCCTTCGGGTGGCCGCTCATCACAGGAACTCGTCGTCACCGCCGCCGCCGAGCACGATCTGGCCTTCGTCGGCCAGGCGGCGCACGATCTTGAGCATTTCCTTCTGCTCGGCCTCCACCTCGGAGACGCGCACCGGGCCGCGCGACTCGAGGTCCTCGCGCAGCGTCTCGGCGGCGCGGGTGGACATGTTCTTGAACACCTTCTCGCGCATCTCCGGCGTAGCGCCCTTGAGCGCGATGACGAGCGACTCGCTCTGCACTTCCTTGAGCAGCGCCTGGATGCCCTTGTCGTCGATCTTCTCCAGATCGTCGAAGGTGAACATGTTGTCCATGATCTTCTGGGCCAGGTCGTTGTCGACTTCTCGGATGTAGTCGAGCACCGCGGTCTCGACGCTGCTGCCCATCAGGTTGATCATCTCGGCGGCCGTCTTCACGCCGCCCAGCGAGGCCTTCTTCAGGCGATCGCCGCCGGCCAGCACCTTGCTCATCACCTCGTTGAGGTCCTTCAGCGCCGAGGGCTGGATGCCGTCGAGTGTGGCGATGCGCACCATCACCTCGTTGCGCTGGCGCTCGGGGAAGGTCCGCAGCACCGAACTGGCCTGGTCGAAGTCGAGGTGCACCAGGATGGCCGCGACGATCTGCGGATGCTCGTTGCGCAGCAGCTCGCCGACCGAGCCGGCGTCCATCCACTTCAGGCTCTCGATGCCGGTGACGTCGGCGCCCTGCAGGATGCGGTCGATCAGCAGGTTGGCCTTGTCGTCGCCGAGCGCCTTGCGCAGCACGCTCTTGACGTACTCGTCGGTGTCGGTCACGAGCATGCTTTGCGTGCCCGCGACTTCGTTGAACTTCTCCAGCACGCCGTCCACGCGCTCGCGCGGAATGGTCTTGAGCTTGGCGATCGTCTCGCCCAGGCGCTGCACTTCCTTCGGCGCGAGGTGCTTGAAGACCTCGGCGGCTTCCTCCTCGCCGAGGGACATCAGCAGGATCGCGGCGTCTTCGATACCTTGGTCATCCATGGCCATGTTCCGTCAGGCGGCCTCGCCGCTCACCCAGCCGCGCACGATGTTGGCCACCGCCGCTGGGTTCTCCTTGGCCAGCGTGCGTGCAGCGTCGAGGTGCTCGTTGCTCTTCGGCGCGGGCAGCGCGGCAGGCGTGCCGGGTTCGGGCAGGGCGGTCTCGTCGTCGACCACGGCGGTGAGCTGCTGGCCCGGCGCCGGCGGGGGCGGCGGCGCGAGCGCGGCCTTCATCGCCGGGCGGATCATTCCGAAGAAGACGATCAAGCCGAGCAGCGCCAGGCCGGCCGGCACCGCAGCGGCACGCAGCATGTCGATGACCTCGGGCTGCTTCCACAGCGGGAGGTCGACCTTCTCGATCTTCTCGACCTTGAACGGCGCGTTGATCACCTTCACCGAGTCGCCGCGGTCCTGCTTGAAGCCGATGCTCTCCTGCACCAGGGCCGTCAGCTTCTGGATCTCGTCGTTCGTCAGTGGCGTCGTGGTGGTCTTGCCCTTGGCGTCGGTGCTGGTGCGGTGGTTCACCACGACGGCGGCGTTCAGGCGCTTGACGGTGCCGGTGGCGTTGCGCGTCACGCGCACGGTCTTGTCGACCTCGTAGTTGGTGACGGCGTCACGGCGGCTGTTGCTGTTGCCGCCGCCCTGCGCGGCCTGCAGCGGCTGCGCGGCGCCGGTCAGCGGCGCGGTGGCCGGCACCGGCGGCTGGTTGGTGGCGGCACCGGGCACGCCCGAGGGCGCGCCGCCGCTGCTGCCGGTCTGCTCGCTGACCTGCTGGCTGCGGATCGCCACGCTGGCGTCGGTGCCCTGGTTGGGCGAGAACTCCTCCGACGTGGCCTCGGTCTGCGAGAAGTCGACGTCGGCGGTGACGGTGGCGCGCAGGTTGTCGCGGCCGACCAGCGGCTCGAGCAGCTCGAAGATGCGCTTCTGGTAGCCGGCCTCGACCTGCGCCACGTACTGCAGCTGCTGCGCATCCAGCCCGGCCTGCGGGTTGGCATGGTCGCCGGTCAGCAGCGCGCCGGTCTGGTCGAGCACGCTGACCGCCTTCGGGTTCATCTCCGGCACGCTGGAGGAGACCAGGTGCACGATGCCGGCGATCTGCGAGCGGTCCAGCGTGCGGCCGGGGTACAGCGTCAGCAGCACCGAGGCGCTGGGCTTCTGCTGTTCGCGGAAGAAGCCGTTCTGGTTCGGCAGCGCGAGGTGCACGCGGGCGTTCTGCACCGCGGCCATCGCGGTGATCGAGCGGGTGAGCTCGCCCTCGAGGCCGCGCTGGAAGGTCAGCCGCTCCTGGAACTGCGTCTGGCCGAAGCGGGCGCCGTCCATCAGCTCGTAGCCCACCACCGAGCCCTTGGGCAGGCCGGCGGCGGCGAGCTTCAGGCGCGCGTCGTGCACCTTGGAAGCCGGCACCAGGATCGCGGCGCCGCCGTCGGCGTGCCGGTAGGGCACGTTCATCTGCGACAGCTGCGCGATGATCGCCCCGCCGTCCTTGTCGGACAGGTTGGCGTACAGCACCTTGTAGTCGCCCTGGCTGCTCCACATCGTCATCGCCACGGCCACGGCGGCCAGGCCGGCCAGGCCGACGGCGAACATCAGCTTGGTTCGGGCGGGCATGGCGGCCACGCGGGCCCCGAACCCGGCGGGTTCGACCAGGGGCAGGGCGGTGGCGTTGGCTCTCGAGGCGACGACGGCGTTGTCCATGGGCGGTCGGTTCAGTCCCCAGGCACGAAGGCGCCCGGATCGAAACCGATTGTTCGAGAACTTGAGGGCCGCGGATGCCGCGAACAGCCCCGGCAATCGCGGCCAGTTCGCCCCACCGTGGCGGTGGGCCGTGGATACGATCACGCCACTCCCCCATGGTGAGGGCATGCCATGAACGTCACGCTGAAACCCTTCGACTTCGCCCAGGCGGCCGCCAAGGCCGGCCTGTCACCCAACGGCCAGCCGCTGAAGGCTGCGGGCCGGGTGGACGGCGGCGGCTTCCAGGCCGCGCTGACCCAGGCGCTGGGTTCGGTGAGCAACGCGCAGAACCAGGCCAGCCGGCTGCAGCGCGAGGTGCAGATGGGCAACCCGGAGGTCAGCCTGGAGGAGACGATGGTGGCCATGCAGAAGGCGCAGATCGGCTTCCAGGCCACGCTGACGGTCCGAAACCGGCTGGTCTCGGCCTACAGCGAGATCATGAACATGCAGGTCTGATCCTTCGGATCAGCTGCGAAGTGGCCGGCGCCGGGCCGCCCCAAGCCGGCCGGCGCCCCTTGGGGGCAGGAGCGCAGCGACTGGGGGGCCGACATCGGCTCAGGCCTGCTTGTCCAGCTTCTCGCCGAGGATGGGCACGTTGCCGTAGGGCGACGGCTGCTTCGAGGCCGGCTCCAGCTCGCGGGCGAGCCGGCTCAGCCACGGGAAGCGCGGCGGCACCGGCTGCTGGGTGTTCTCGTCGATCTCGACCAGCGAGACGGACTCGGACCTGGCCTGCTGGCGGGCCTGGGCTTCGGGCTGTGCGCTGGCCTGGTCGGCCGTTCTGCTGGTCGTCGCCGGCAGCACGACGCGTCCGACGCCAGAGACGTTGTTCACGCTCATGATGCGCTCCTTGTCGGGGCGAAAGTCGCTACGACAGGAGAATCGGCATCCCAAAGCCGGACTTGAGGGTGATTTCCCCCAAGCTGTAACGGGCTGTGAACAAGTCCCCGTGCCGTGCGGCGACGGGCGGCGGCAGGCGCTAGTCCAGGGACATGAGCCTTCTTCGCTTCTGCGTCTGGTCGATGAAGCGCTGCAGGGTGCGCTCTCCGTCTGCGCCGAGCTGCACGAACTCGCAGCCCAGCCGCGCTCCGCGCGCTTCCGGGTTGAGCACGCTGACATGCTGCAGCCGCAGGTTGGCCATCACCCGGGTGTCGGCGTCGAGGTCGAGCTGCACCTGGTTCATCACCATGCCCGGCTGCATCGGCGGCACGTCCTCGGGCAGGAACAGGGCGCAGCCGCCGATCGACACGTCGATCACGCGCAGCGCCAGCTGCATCTCCGCGATGGCCGGGTGACGCACCCGCGCCACCGGCGAGCTGCGCAGCAGCGGCCGCACGCGGAACGAGTTGCGGCGCTGGAAGCGGAACAGCTCGCGCGGCAGGCGCGCGCTGATCGCGCTGCCGCCCACGCCGCGCACCAGCACCAGGCCCTGCACGTCGAACTGCACCTTGATGCTGTCGAGGTAGCCCACGGCCACCGCCTCGTCGCACTCGACCAGCTGCTGCGTCACCGGCGCATGGGCGTCGGCGCTGAAGCTGAGCTGGCCGCGCGTGGGGTCGAGCGACCACAGCGTGGTGGAGAGCATCGCGCCGTTGCTGCCGTTGAGGTTGAGCAGCACGTTGCCGTCCTGGAACTGCTTGAGCATGGCCAGGATCTCGCGCGGCGCGGAGATGCGGAATTCGTCGAGCCCGCCATGCTGGGCGGACAGCGACTCCAGCGGCATCGGCAGGGTTTCCATGTCGATGTCGGCGCCTGGGTCAGTGGACGGTCTTGGTGCGGCCGGCGAGCAGCTCGTCGAGCTGCTCCAGCCACGGCTCGGCCAGGTGGCGGATCTCGGCGTCGTTGACGAGGATGCGCTGCATGATGCGCGACTTCAGCTGCGCCTCCTCGCTGGGCAGCGGCTGCTGCGCGGCGGCGTGCTTGAGCTGCGAGATCAGCAGCGCGCAGGCGCCCTCGAGCTTGACCACCTGGTCCCAGTTGCCGCTGCGGGCGGCCTCGAGCATGTCCTGGCTGGCCTGTTCGATGGCCTCGTAGTAGTTGAGCAGTTGCGACGGCATGGCGTGCGTTCCGGTCGGGTTCATCGAGGGCTGGCCGTTCACTGCGCCTTGGCCGTCACTTGCGGGCCGATCTCGGCCCAGGCGCTGCGCACCGGCGCCATCAGGCGCGTGCATTCGTCCAGCGCCTGCGCGTCGTTGTGCAGGTTCGCGTAGGTCAGCCGCATGCCGATGTAGGCGTACAGGGCGTCGAGGTCGGCGGCGATCTTGCCGCCGTCCTTCAGGTTCAGCGAAGCCTTCAGTCCCTCCTCGACGATGCGCGCGGCATGGCTGATGGCGCGGCCCTTGGCCTCGACCTGGCGGGCGAGCATCGCGCCGCGGGCGCGGGCCACCGCGTCGGCGAAGCCGTCGAAGAGCAGCTCGATCAGTTTGTGCGGGGAGGCGTTCGCGACCGCCGTCTCCAGGCCGATCTGCTGGTAGGCATTGGCGATGGAGTGCAGTGCGCGCGGCGGGGCGAAGGTGGCTGCGAACATCGGGGGCCTCGGTGCTGGTTGACTTGCTCTCAATATCGGCCCCGTGCAGGGCGACTTGAGATGCGCGAAGCCCCGGGAAGGCGCGTACGAACGCCCCTGTTCAGGCCTTGTTCCAGATCGCGACCTGCTGGGTCACGTAGGTGCTCAGGCCGTTGAGCTTGCCCAGCTGCGTGTCCAGCGCGGTGTACTGCTTCTCCAGGCGCTTCTGCGTCTGCGCGAGGCGCTCTTCCATGCGGTCCTGCTGCTTCTGGTTGCGCTTGAGCTTCTCGTTCAGGCCGTCGGTGCGCGAGGTCAGCGAGCCGTCGATGCCGAGGATGTCGCTCGCCAGGACACGGAAGCGCTTGCCGAACCCGTCGAGGCTGGGGTCGGTGAGGCTGGAGTTGGAGAACAGCGAGCGGATCTCGCCGAGATTGGCCAGCGCCTTGTCGAGCTTGGTGCTGTTGACCGTCAGGCTGCCGTCCTGCTGCATCTCCATGCCGATGTCGGACAGCCGCGAGAACACGGAGGACGCTCCGCTGCTGGCGCCGACCATGGCGCGCAGTTGCGTCTGCAGGCCGACGATGGCGCTGTCGCCCTGCAGCGGGCCAGCCTTCTTGGCGGCGGCGTCGTACTTGGTGCCGGTGGCGATGAGCTTGGCCAGGTCGGTGTAGGCCGCGGCGAAGTCGGTCAGCACCTTCTTGAGCGCATCGTTGTCGGGCTTCACGTCGACCGTCACCGGGGCGGCGGTCTCGGCATTGAGCGTCAGCGTGACCCCGTCGAGCACGTCGGTCAGCGTGTTGCTCTGCGAGGTGACCGGCAGGTTGTTGACCGTCGCCGTCGCGTTGGCCGCCGCCTGCGCCGGCGTGGCCCCGCCCGTCTGGCTCACGTGGTCGAAGGCCAGGCCGTCCAGGCCGGTGCCGCTGACCGTGGTGGTGAAGGCGTTGTCGGTGCCGGTGGCGTTGGCGCGCATCACCAGACGCGCGCCGCTGCCGTCGTTGAGGATGCTGGCGGTGATGCCGGCGCCGGCGGCGTTGATCTTGTCGCGGATGCCAGCCAGCGTGTCGGTGGCCTCGATGGTGACGTTGAACGGATCGCCGCCGCCGGCGCGCTGGATGGTCAGCGTGCCCGAGCCCAGCGTGGCCGTGCTCGCGGCGACCGCCGGCGCGGCGATGGTCTGCGCCTTGGCCAACGTGCCCACCGAGACCTCGAACTGCGCCGGGCTCGCGGTGCTGCTGGTGGTAATGCCCACCGCGCTGTTCGACGAGGTGCCGGTGGTGGTCTTCCAGAAGTCGGTGGAGGCCAGCTTGGCCGACAGGTCGCGGAACTTGGACAGCGCGCTCTTGATCTTGCCGACCTCCGAGATCTGCGACTGGATCTTCGTCTCGGCGGTCTCCAGCTGCTTGAGCGGCTGGCGTTCGATGGCCATCAGCTGCGTGATGATCGAGCTCACGTCGAGCCCGCTGCC
>NZ_JBFXIO010000159.1:0-10703 GCF_050175855.1 Piscinibacter sp. | reverse complement strand
GCAGGATCCGCGCCACGAGGTGACGGTGATCGAGCGCAACGCGCCCACCGACACCTTCGGCTGGGGCGTGGTGTTCTCCGACCAGACGCTGGGTGCGCTGAAGCGCGCCGACGCCAAGACTGCCGGACAGATCCTCGACGCCTTCAACCACTGGGACGATATCGACGTCCACTTCAAGGGGCGCACGCTGCGCTCGTCCGGCCACGGCTTCTGCGGCATCGGGCGCATGCGGCTGCTCAATATCCTGCAGGCCCGCTGCGAGGAACTCGGCGTGGTGATGCGCTACAAGACCGAGTGCCCGGACGACGCCGACATCGACGCCGACCTGATCATCGCCTGCGACGGCCTGAACAGCCGCATCCGCACGAAGTACGCCGCCACCTACCAGCCCGACATCGACCTGCGCCGCTGCCGCTTCGTGTGGCTGGGCACGAACAAGCTGTTCGACGCCTTCACCTTCGCCTTCGAGAAGACCGAGTGGGGCTGGTTCCAGGCCCATGCCTACCGCTTCGACGCGACCACCTCCACCTTCATCGTCGAGGCGCCTGAGGAGGTCTGGCGCGCCGCCGGGCTGGAGGACATGAGCAAGGAAGAGGGCATCGCCTTCTGCGAGAAGCTCTTCGCGAAATACCTCGACGGCCACCCGCTGATGAGCAACGCGGCGCACCTGCGCGGCTCGGCGCAGTGGATCCGCTTCCCGCGTGTGGTGTGCAAGCGCTGGGTGCACCACAACGGCCGCGCGCCTGTGGTGCTGATGGGCGACGCGGCGCACACTGCGCATTTCTCGATCGGCTCGGGCACCAAGCTGGCGCTGGAGGATGCGATCGACCTGGCCGGCCGCATTGCCGCTCACCCCGGCGAACTGACGACTGCGCTGCAGGGCTACGAGGAGATCCGCGGCGTCGAGGTGCTGAAGATCCAGAACGCGGCGCGCAACTCCACCGAGTGGTTCGAGAACGTCGAGCGCCACGCCAAGCTGGAGCCGGAACAGTTCGCCTACGCGCTGCTGACCCGCTCGCAGCGCATCTCGCACGAGAACCTGCGGCTGCGCGATGCCGGGTATGTCGGCCAGCTCGAAGGCTGGCTGGCCGCGAAGGCCGGCCTGAAGCCCGAGCCGGTGCCGCCGATGTTCACGCCCTTCACCCTGCGCGGCCTGACGCTGAAGAACCGCGTGGTCGTCTCGCCGATGGCGCAGTACAGCGCCGTCGACGGCGTGCCGGGCGACCACCACCTCGTGCACCTCGGCGCGCGGGCAATGGGTGGCGCCGGGCTGGTGTTCTGCGAGATGACCTGCCCGACGCCCGATGCGCGCATCACGCCGGGCTGCCCGGGGCTGTGGAACGACGAGCAGACGCTGGCCTGGAAGCGCATCGTCGACTTCGTGCACGGCCACAGCACGGCGAAGATCGCGATGCAGCTCGGCCATGCCGGCGCCAAGGGCTCGACGCGAGTGCCCTGGGAGGGTGAGGACCTTCCGCTTGCCGAGGGCAACTGGCCGCTGCTCTCCGCCTCGCCGCAGCAGTACCTCGACGGCGTCAGCGCCTGGTCGAAGGCGATGACGCGCGCCGACATGGACCGGGTGCGCGACGACTTCGTCGCTGCCACGCAGCGTGCCGCGGCGGCCGGTTTCGACTGGCTGGAACTGCACTGCGCGCACGGCTACCTGCTCTCGGCCTTCCTCTCGCCGCTGACCAACCAGCGCAGCGACGACTACGGCGGCTCGCTGGAGAACCGCCTGCGCTTCCCGCTCGAGGTGTTCCGCGCGATGCGGGCGGTCTGGCCGGCGGACCGGCCGATGTCGGTGCGCCTGTCGGCCCACGACTGGGTGCCCGGCGGCAACACGCCGGCCGACGCGGTGGAGATGGCGCGCGCCTTCCCGGCCGCGGGCTGCGACCTGATCGACGTGTCGTCGGGCCAGGTCAGCAAGCAGCAGAAGCCGATCTACGGCCGCATGTACCAGACGCCGTTCGCCGACCTGATCCGCAACGAACTCGGCATCGCGACCATGGCGGTGGGCGCGATCAGCGAGGCCGACCACGTCAACAGCATCGTCGCCGCCGGCCGGGCCGACCTGTGCGCGATCGCGCGGCCCCACCTGGCCAATCCGGCCTGGACGCTGCTCGAGGCCGCGAAGATCGGCCACACCAGTGGCGTCGGGGCCGACTGGCCGGTGCAGTACCTGTCGGGCAAGAACCAGCTCGAGCGCAACCTCGAGCGCGAGCGGCAGATGGCGGCGGCGGTCGCCGGGCTGTCGCCGCAGGAACAGGCCAACCTGGCGCAGGGGGTGTAGGCATGGAACTGGTCGATGCCGAATCGCGCGTGGTCGACGACCACCACCAGGCGCTGAAACTCTGGCTGCGAATGCTCGCCTGCACCACGCGCGTCGAGAACGTGATCCGCCAGCGCCTGCGAAGCGAGTTCGGCACCACGCTGCCGCGCTTCGACCTGCTGGCGCAGCTCGACCGCGAGCCCGATGGCCTCAGCATGGGCGAGCTGTCGGCGCGGATGATGGTCACCGGCGGCAACGTGACCGGCATCGTCGACCAGCTCGAAGGTGAAGGACTGGTTGTTCGCGAAGACCATCCGACCGATCGCCGCGCCTTCCGCGTTCGCCTCACGGCCGCGGGCCGCCGCCAGTTCCGCCGCATGGCGGCTGTGCACGAAACCTGGATCGTCGAGCTTTTCGACGGCTGGAGCCCCGCGCAGAAGATCCAGGTGCACGGCCTGCTCGCCACGCTCAAGCAGCACCTGGCGGCGCTGGACGCCCCGCCCGCCCCGAGAAGCAAACGCAAGGAGAGCGCATGACCCGCGCGATGGATTCACACCTGGCCGGCGGCAACCGCCGCAGTACGGCCGACCTGACGCCGAAGCACTTCGGCTGGCGTGTCGAGCGCCGCGTCGGCGTGATCACGCTGAACCGGCCCGAGCGCAAGAACCCGCTCACCTTCGACTCCTACGCCGAGCTGCGCGACCTGTTCCGCACGCTGGCCTATGCCGACGACGTGCGCGCCGTGGTGGTGCAAGGCGAGGGCGGCAACTTCTGCTCCGGCGGCGACGTGCACGACATCATCGGCCCGCTGGTGGCGATGCCCATGCCCGACCTGCTGGCCTTCACGCGCATGACCGGCGACCTCGTCAAGGCGATGCGCGCCTGCGGCCAGCCCGTCATCGCGGCGGTCGACGGTGTGTGCGCCGGCGCCGGCGCGATCGTCGCGATGGCCTCCGACCTGCGCGTCGGCACGGCGCGCAGCAAGGTGGCCTTTCTGTTCACCAAAGTCGGGCTGGCCGGCTGCGACATGGGCGCCTGCGCGATCCTGCCGCGCCTCATCGGACAGGGCCGCGCCTCGGAGCTGCTGTACACCGGGCGTTCGATGCCGGGCGAGGAGGCGCTGGCCTGGGGCTTCTACAACCGCCTCGTCGAGCCCGAGGCGCTGTCCGCCGCGGCGATCGACTGGGCGGCCGAGCTGGCCGCCGGCCCGAGCTTCGGCCATGCGATGACCAAGCGCATGCTGCATCAGGAGTGGTCCATGGGCGTGGACGAGGCGATCGAGTCGGAGGCGCAGGCGCAGGCCATCTGCATGATGACGCAGGACTTCCACCGCGCCTACCACGCCTTCGTCGCCAAGCAGAAGCCGGCCTTCGAGGGTGATTGAGATGCAGCGCGATCACCTCGCCTGGCCGTTCTTCGACGACCGCCACCGCGAACTGGTGGCGCACCTCGGGGTGTGGTCGGCGCAGCACCTGGCGCATGCCGGCCACGACACCGACGTCGATGCGCAGTGCCGATCGCTGGTGCGCGATCTCGGCGCCGCCGGCTGGCTTCGCCATGCGGTGGCCGGCACGGCCTACGGCGGTACGACAGAGACGATCGATACTCGCGCGATCTGCCTATTGCGCGAGACGCTCGCCTGGCACCACGGCCTGGCCGACTTCGCTTTCGCGATGCAGGGCCTGGGCTCGGGCGCGATCTCGCTGGCCGGCACGGATGCCCAACGTGCCCGCTGGTTGCCACGCGTGGCGGAAGGCTCGGCGCTGGCGGCCTTCGCGCTGTCCGAGCCCGAGGCCGGCTCCGACGTGGCGGCGATGCGCTGCGCGGCGCGCGACGACGGCGATGCCTACGTGATCGACGGCGAGAAGACCTGGATCAGCAACGGCGGCATCGCCGACTTCTACGTGCTGTTCGCGCGAACCGGCGAATCGCCCGGGGCACGCGGCATCAGCGCCTTCGTGGTGGAAGCCGGCACTCCGGGCTTCGAGATCGCCGAACGCATCGACGTGATCGCCCCGCACCCGCTGGCGCGGCTTCGCTTCAGCGGCTGCCGGGTGCCGAAGGCCAACCGCCTCGGCGAGCCCGCCGAGGGCTTCAAGATCGCGATGCGCACGCTCGACGTGTTTCGCACCTCGGTGGCCGCGGCGGCGCTGGGCTTCGGCCGGCGCGCGCTGCACGAGGGCCTGGCGCGCGCCAAGGCGCGGCCGATGTTCGGCCAGCGCCTGGCCGACTTCCAGCTCACCCAGGCCAGGCTGGCGCAGATGGCCACCACCATCGACAGCGCCGCGCTGCTGACCTATCGCGCCGCCTGGCTGCGCGACCAGGGTCGCACCGTGACGCGCGAGGCCGCGATGGCCAAGATGGCCGCCACCGAGGGCGCGCAGCAGGTGATCGACGCGGCCGTGCAATTGTGGGGCGGTGCCGGCGTGGTGCACGGCAATGTGGTCGAGTCGCTCTACCGAGAGATCCGCGCGCTGCGCATCTACGAAGGCGCGACCGAGGTACAGCAGCTCATCATCGGCCGCGATCTGCTGAAGGAGGCTTGAGATGGCGTCCGCGCATGTCGACACCTTCGCCGCCCGCAACCTGCCGCCGCCCGACCAGTGGCCCGAGTTCCTGTTCGACGCACCGGAGCTGCAGTTTCCCGAGCAGCTCAATTGCGCCACCGAGCTGCTCGACCGCTGGGTCGAGCGCGGGCATGGCGATCGCGTGTGCATCCAGGGCACCGGCGTGCGCTGGACCTACGCCGAGCTGCAGGCGCAGGCCAACCGCATCGCCCGCGTTCTGATCGAGGACATGGGCCTCGTGCCGGGCAACCGGGTACTGCTGCGCGGCGCCAATTCGCCGATGCTCGCGGCCTGCTGGTTCGCGGTGGTCAAGGCCGGAGGCATCGCGGTGGGCAGCATGCCGCTGCTGCGCGCCAAGGAGCTGACGCAGATCGTCACCAAGGCCGAGATTTCGCATGCCCTGTGCGATGCGCGCTTGGCCGAGGAGCTGAAGCTGGCCCGCCCGGCCTGCCCGACCCTCGCGCACGTGCTGCACTTCAATTCGCCCGACGCGGGCGAGATGGATGCGCGCGCCGCCACCAGGCCGCCGAGCTTCGAGAACGTGAAGACCGGCAAGGACGACACCTGCATCATCGCCTTCACCTCCGGCACCACCGGCCAGCCCAAGGGCACGATGCACTTCCACCGCGACGTGATGGCGGCCTGCGCCTGCTGGCCGCGCCATGTGCTGCGGCCGACGGCGGACGACGTCTTCATCGGCAGCCCGCCGCTGGCCTTCACCTTCGGGCTCGGTGGCTTGCTGCTGTTTCCGCTGTCGGTGGGCTCCTCCACGGTGCTGCTCGAGAGGGCCTCGCCCGATGCGCTGCCGGCAGCGATCGCGCAGTACCGCGCGACGATCTGCTTCACCGCACCCACGTCCTACCGCGCGATGGCAGGTCAACTCGCCGGCCACGACCTGTCGTCGCTGAAGAAGTGCGTCAGTGCCGGCGAGGCGCTGCCCCCCGCGACGCGCCAGCTGTGGAAGGACGCCAGCGGCATCGAGATGATCGACGGCATCGGTTCCACCGAGCTGCTGCACATCTTCATCTCGCACGACGAGGCGCATGCGAAGCCCGGTGCCACCGGCACCGCCGTGCCCGGCTACGTGGCCTGCATCCTCGACGACGAGGGCCGCTCCCTGCCGCGCGGGCAGGTCGGTCGGCTGGCGGTGAAGGGGCCGACCGGCTGCCGCTATCTCTCCGACGAGCGCCAGAAGAACTATGTGCAGGGCGGCTGGAACGTGACCGGTGACGCCTACCTGCTCGATGACGACGGCTTCTTCGTCTACCAGGCGCGCACCGACGACATGATCATCAGCGGCGGCTACAACATCGCCGGGCCGGAGGTGGAAAGCGCGCTGCTGCTGCATCCCAAGGTGGCCGAGTGCGGCGTGATCGGCGTGGCCGACGCGGAGCGCGGCCAGATCGTCAAGGCCTTTGTCGTGCCCAAGGCGGGTGTCGAGCCGGGCGAGGCCCTCGTGCGCGAGCTGCAGGATTTCGTCAAGCAGTCCATCGCGCCCTACAAGTACCCGCGGGCCATCGAGTTCCGCACCACGCTGCCGCGCACCGAGACGGGCAAGCTGCAGCGCTTCAAGCTGAGACAAGACCCATGATGCAGGTGCTGCAACCCCCGGGCTGGGAGAAGCCCAAGGGCTACGCCAACGGTGTGGCCGCGGACGGACGGATGGTGTTCGTGGCCGGCCAGATCGGCTGGAACGCCGCTTGCCGCTTCGACAGCGACGACTTCGTCGCGCAGGTGCGCCAGGCGCTGGCCAACGTGGTGGCGGTGCTGGCCGAGGCCGGTGCGAAACCCGAGCACATCGTGCGCATGACCTGGTACGTGACCGACAAGCGCGAGTACCTCTCGCGCGGCCGCGAGGTCGGGCAGGTATTCCGCGAGTTGATCGGCGTGTACCACGCGGCGATGAGTGCGGTGGAGGTCAGCGCGCTGATGGAAGACCGCGCCAAGGTGGAGATCGAGGTCACAGCCGTGGTGCCGCGCGCGTGAACGCAGGCTGATCTCTAGAATGGCGCGGGTCATGAGTTCCCGCGCCGTCGCAGCCGACGCTGCCCCTTCGTCCGTGCTGCCCGGCCTGGCGCTGGCCACCGCCGGCGCCATCGCCTTCTCGGGCAAGGCGATCATCGTCAAGCTCGCCTACCGGCACGGCGTGGATGCGGTCACGCTCATCATGTTCCGCATGCTCTTCGCGCTGCCGCTGTTCGTCGCGCTGGCGTGGTGGGCGGGGCGCGGCAAGCCCCCGCTCGCGCGGCGCGACTGGATGGCCATCGCCGGCCTCGGATTCAGCGGCTACTACCTCGCGAGCTTCCTCGACTTCGCCGGCCTCGCCTACGTGACGGCCAGCTTCGAGCGCCTGGTGCTCTACCTCAACCCGACCATCGTGCTGCTGCTCGGCTGGGTGCTGTTCGGCCGGCGCGCCACGGCGCGGCAGCTGATCGCGATGGCGGTGAGCTACAGCGGCGTGCTGCTGGTCTTCGGCCACGAACTGCACTTCGCCGGGCCCGACGTGGTGCTCGGTGCGGCGCTCGTCTTCGGCAGTGCGCTGAGCTATGCGGTCTACCTCGTCTACAGCGGCGAGGAGGTCAAGCGCCTCGGCTCGATGCGGCTCACCGGCCTGGCCACCAGCGTGGCCTGCGTGCTGTGCATCGTGCAGTTCCTGGTGCTGCGCCCGGTGTCGGTGGCGCTGACGGTGGCGCCCGAGGTGATCTGGCTGTCGGTGCTCAACGCCACGCTGTGCACCTTCGCACCGGTGCTGATGATCATGATGGCCATCGAGCGCATCGGCTCCACGCTGACCGCGCAGACCGGCATGCTCGGGCCGATGTCGACCATCCTGATGGGTGTCTGGCTGCTCGGCGAGCCATTCACGGTTTGGGTTGCCGCAGGGACCGTGCTGGTCCTGGCGGGCGTCTGGTTGCTGGCGCGTTGGCGCTGAACAAAGGAGAACGAGATGGATCTGGGCATCGCAGGCCGCTGGGCCCTGGTGTGCGCGGCGAGCAAGGGCCTCGGCAAGGGTTGCGCGAAGGCGCTGGCCGCCGAGGGCGTGAACGTGGTGATCACCGCGCGCGGGGCCGAGGCGCTGGAGGCCACGGCAGCGGAGATCCGCGCCGCATCGCCCGGTGTGAAGGTGGTGGCGGTGGCGGGCGACATCGCCACGCCGGAAGCTCGGGCCGCCGCGCTCGCGGCCTGCCCGCAGGTCGACATCCTCGTCAACAACGCCGGCGGCCCTCCGCCCGGCGATTTCCGCGAGTGGGACCGCGAGGCCTGGCTGAAGGCGATCGACGCCAACATGCTGACGCCGATCGAACTGATCAAGGCCACGGTGGACAGCATGGCCGAGCGCGGCTACGGCCGCGTGATCAACATCACCTCGGGCGCGGTGAAGGCGCCGATCGACGTGCTGGGCCTGTCCAACGGCGCGCGCAGCGGCCTCACCGGTTTCGTCGCCGGCCTGGCCCGCCAGCCCCGCCTGGCCTCGGCCAACGTGACGATCAACAACCTGCTGCCGGGCTGGTTCGACACCGACCGCATCCGCACCACCATGCAGGCCGCCGCCGCCAAGAGCGGGCAGAGCGTCGAGGCGATGATCGACAAGCGCAAGGCGGGCATCCCGGCGCAGCGCATGGGCAACGCCGACGAGTTCGGCGCCTTCTGCGCCTTCCTGTGCAGCGTGCAGGCCGGCTACCTCACCGGGCAGAACATCCTGCTCGACGGCGGCGCCTACCCCGGCACCTTCTGATCAGGCGCGGCGCGGTGCCAGCGAAGAGACCACGATGCCCGCGGCAATCAGCGCGAACGCCGCGCCGTGGTACCAGCGCGGTGGCTCGCCGAGCAGCGCTGCCGACATCACGCCGGCGAAGACCGGCGTGAGGTTGGCGAAGAACGTGGCCACTGCCGGCCCGACGGTCGACACGCCCAGCCCCCAGGCGCGGTAGGCGATCAGCGAGGGACCAATGGCCACGTAGACCAGCGCCGCGATCACGGCCGGCGTCCAGTGGATGGTCGTCGCCGTCAGCGGCGCCTCGATGCCGGCGGCCAGCGTGGCCCAGGCGGTGCCGAAGAGCATCTGCACGAGCAGGAACTCGGCCCAGCCCCACGCCGGGCGCGCCTCGCCGCGGAAGTGTGTCGGCGGCCGGGCCAGCATCCAGCTGTAGCCGGCCCACAGCAGGATCGCCAGCAGCATCAGCAGATCGCCCGGCACCAGCTGCACCTGGCGCAGCGTGTCGAGGCTGCCGCGCGAGATCACCAGCAGCACGCCGGCCAGCGACAGCACGGCGCCGGCGAGTTGCCGCGCGCTGGGGCGCTCGCCGTAGAACACGCGGCCGACGAGCAGCATCCACACCGGCGAGCTGGCGGCGATCAGCGTCACGTTCAGCGGTGTGCTGGTCTGCACGGCCATGTACTGCAGCGCGTTGTAGCTGCCCACGCCGAGCAGCCCGAGCATGGCGAAGTGCTTCCAGCGCGAGGTGATTTCCTGGGGTGCGCGCAGCACGCGCCAGGCTATCGGCAGCAGCAGGGCCAGTGCCAGCCACCAGCGCATCGCGTTGAGCGCCAGCGGCGGCACGCTGCCGACCATGGCGCGGCCGACCACGGCGTTGCCGGCCCACAGCAGCGGCGGCAGGGTGAGCACGAAGGCGATGCGGGGGGTGAGGGACGGGTTCATGGGGCAGGCATCGCGGCACCGCAGTTCCAGCACTGCTCGAACGGCCCGTCGACCTGCTCGCCACAGGCCGTGCAGAGCCAGTGCCGGTGCGCCGGGTGGCGCAGCTGCACGAGCAGCACGCGCGCGGCTTCGAGCTGCGCATCGTCGGTGACCCAGACCTCGGGCAGCGCCTGGTCGGGTGGCAGCTCGCCGGCGATGCTGCCGGCGAAAGCGCGCTGCACCGTGGCGGCGATGCCGCCATGGGTGAGCATGTCGGCCCACAGCGTGGCCAGGGCGAGGTTGGGGGCGGTGATCAGGCGGCGCATCGGCGCATGCAGCGGCGGGCAAAGGCTGGCACGATAGCGGATTCATCGCAGTCGCATTCCGGAGACAGCCTTCATGCCCCAGACCGTCAAAGCCATCCGCGTCGCCGCCTACGGCGGCCCCGAAGCCATGCAGCTCGACGAGCTGACGATCGGCGATCCCGGCCCGGGCGAGATCCGCATCCGCCACCACGCCTGCGGCCTGAACTTCATCGACGTCTACCAGCGTACCGGCCTGTATGCCAACCCGCTGCCTCTGGCGCTCGGCATGGAAGGCGCCGGCGTGGTCGAGGCGGTGGGCGAGGGCGTGACGCACCTGAAGGTCGGCGACCGCGCCGCCTACGCCAGCCAGCCCCCCGGCGCCTACAGCGAGGCGCGCGTGATGCCGGCCAAGTGCGTGTGCAAGCTGCCCGACGAGATCGACTTCGAGACCGGCGCGGCCATGATGCTCAAGGGCCTGACGGTGCAGTACCTGCTGCGCAAGACCCAGCCGGTGGGCGGGCTCCAGCCGGGCGAGTTCGTGCTCTTCCATGCCGCCGCGGGCGGCGTCGGCCTGATCGCCTGCCAGTGGGCCAAGGCGATGGGCCTGAAGCTGATCGGCACCGCCGGCAGCGACGAGAAGTGCCAGCTGGCGCTGGACCACGGCGCGGCCTTCGCGATCAACTACCGCACCGAGGACTTCGTCGAGCGCGTCAAGCAGATCACCGGTGGGCAGGGCCTGAAGGTGGTCTACGACTCGGTGGGCGCCGACACCTTCGTGCGCTCGTTCGACTGCCTGCGGCCCTTCGGCCTGGCGGCGAACTTCGGCAATGCCTCGGGCAAGGTGCCGCCGATCGACATGGGCATGCTGGCCGCCAAGGGCTCGCTGTACGTGACACGGCCGACGCTGTTCACCCACATCGCCA
>NZ_JBFXIO010000158.1:0-10749 GCF_050175855.1 Piscinibacter sp. | reverse complement strand
CAGGTGGTGTTCCAGAACCCCTACGCGTCGCTGAACCCGCGCTTCACGGTGGCGCAGACCCTGACCGAGCCGATGGCCATCCACGGCGTGGGCACGGGCGACGCCGACCGCCAGGCCCGCGCCAGCGCGCTGCTGGCCAAGGTGGGCCTCGACGACACGGCGCTGAACAAGTATCCGCACGAGTTCTCCGGCGGCCAGCGCCAGCGCATCGCCATCGCGCGCTGCCTGACGCTCGACCCGGAAGTGCTGGTGCTCGACGAGGCGGTCAGCGCGCTCGATGTCTCGGTGCAGGCCCAGGTGCTCAACCTGCTCAAGGACCTGCAGGACGAACTCGGCCTCGCCTACATCTTCATCAGCCACGACCTGGCCGTGGTCCGCTTCATGGCCGACGAGGTGCTGGTGATGAAGGACGGGCAGGTGGTCGAGCAGGCCGGCGTCGAGCAGATTCTCGAAGCGCCGCGCGAGGAATACACCCGCCGGCTGCTCGGCGCGGTGCCGCGCGGTTACAGGGCGGCGGCCTGAAAGGCGCAAGGCGCGACCGGTTTGGTCGGCCTTGTATCTGAGCACTTACATTTCGGCCCGTTTTTGCCGGGGACGCTGTGGCGTTGCGGCCAAGGCAGGTCTCTTTTCGTGACTTTCCGCACGGCACTTCTCCCGCGCGAGCATGGCACGGCTGATGCGTTGGCAAGCGCACACCCCCGGAAAGCGACACGAACGCCAGACCGGGACCACGAGACCCACCGGACGCCGTTGACACCATGCCGCAAGCCCGCTCGCCCTTCGCCCCCGCCACCCGCCGCCTGCGCGCGGCCGGCCCGCACGGCCCGGGCGGCGCGTCGTCGCTGCTGCGCCTGTCCAACGCCGCGGCGCCGCGACTGCCCAAGGCACCGGCGCTGGCCGACTGGGTGCAGCGCGCCGCTGGCGTGCTGGGCCTGAAGCACGAAGGCCCGGCCTTCGCGGCCAGCGAGTTCCGTTGATCGCCATCGAGGAGTGCACGACATGCCCCCGATCGCCCTGACCCCGGCGCCACGGCTGAACAGCCCCCAGCCGGTGCGACCCACCACCGTCCGGCCGGTCGTCGCACCGCGCCAGACCCAGGTCCTGAAGTCGAGCCACGAGTGGGCTCAACTGTCCCTGTTTCCGCGCCCGAGCGGCGCACGCTGAGTTTGTTCTGAGAGGAAGTGTTCGAGGGGAGTGAGAGTTTTTTAGCGGACTGACACCTGTCCACCAAGGGAAGCGGGCGGATCCGGGGAGGTTGAGAGCGAGCCCCGGAATCATCGTCCCGCTTCCCTCTCTTTTTTTGGGCGTCCGCCTCGCGGGTTCGACCTCTTCAACCCGCCTCCTCCACGCATGACACTGCCGGTTCCGTCGAGAACCCGCGAGGATCACGTCATGCGCTTCGTTTCCCGCCGCCTGCTGCTGGCCGCCACGGCCACCGCCGTCCTTCCCCTGCCCCTGTCCGCCCAGACCGCCTGGCCGAGCAAGCCGGTGCGCATCGTCGTGCCTTTCGCGCCGGCCGGCACCACCGACATCCTGGCCCGCGCGCTGGCACCGGAGCTGAGCCGCGCGTTCGGCCAGCCTTTCGTCATCGAGAACAAGCCCGGTGCCGGCGGCAACCTCGGCGCCGACCTGGTCGCCAAGTCGAACGACGGCCACACCCTGCTGATGGGCACGGTGGGCACGCACGCCATCAACCCGGCGCTGTACACGAAGATGCCCTACGACCACGTGAAGGACTTCGTGCCCGTCACGCTGGTGGCTGGCGTGCCCAACGTGCTGGTGATGAACCCGGCCAAGGCCGAGGCGCTGGGCATCCAGGGCGTGCCCGACCTGATCCGCGTCGCCCGGGCGAGCCCGGGCAAGCTCAACATGGCCAGCAGCGGCAACGGCACCTCGATCCACCTGGCCGGCGAGCTGTTCAAGAGCATGACCGGCACCTACATGGTCCACTTTCCCTACCGCGGCTCGGGCCCGGCGCTGCTCGACCTGATCGGCGGCAACATGGACCTGATGTTCGACAACCTGCCCTCGGCGATGCCGCACATCAAGTCGGGCAAGCTCAAGGCGCTGGCCGTCACCAGCGCCGAGCGCAGCGCCGCCCTGCCCGATCTGCCCACGGTGGCGGAGGCCGGCGCGCTCAAGGGCTTCGAGGCGAGCTCCTGGTTCGGCCTGCTGGCCCCGGCGGGCACGCCGGCGGACGTGGTGAACCGGGTGCAGCAGGAAACCGCCAAGGCACTGGCCACGCCGGCCATCAAGGAGCGGCTGCTGGCCCAGGGCGCGATCCCGAGCGGCATGAGCCCGGCGGACTTCGCGGCGCTGATCGCCGCGGAGACGAAGAAGTGGGCGACCGTGGTCAAGGCGTCAGGAGCTAAAGTCGACTGAATGACGTCCCGTTGGCAGGCCTACCGCCGAGAGGCCCTCCGCGACGACCTCGTCGCCGCGTTCATCGTCGCCATCCTGCTGATCCCGCAGAGCCTGGCCTACGCCATCCTCGCCGGGCTGCCGCCGCAGGTGGGCGTCTACGCCAGCCTGCTGCCGATGGCGGTGTATGCGGCGCTCGGTTCGTCGAGCGTCAATTCGGTCGGCCCGGTGGCCGTGGTGGCGCTGCTGACCGCCCACGCGATCGCGCCGGTGGTGGCCGAGGGCACGCCGGCCACCGCCGCCGCGCTGGTGCTGGCCGCCGAGGCCGGGCTGCTGCTCGGCGCGGCGGCGCTGTTCCGCCTCGACGCGCTGGCGGCGCTGCTGTCGACGCCGGTGCTGCACGGCTTTTCCACCGGCGCGGCGCTGGCCATCACGCTGTCGCAGCTGCCCGCGCTGCTCGGCAGCCCGGCCCGGGGCTTCACCGCGCCCGAGCTGGCCGCCTCCTGGTGGGGCAGCGGCGTGGCCGGGCACGCATTGACAGCTGCCTTCGGCATCGCCTCCCTGGCGCTGCTGTGGTGGGCGCGCGGCCATGCGCGCGCGCTGCTGGCTCGGTGGCTCGCGCCGCAAACCGCCTCGCTGCTGTCACGCTGCGCGCCGCTGGTGGTGGTGGCGCTGTCCATCGTGCTGGCCTGGGGTCTGGCCGCCGATGCGAAGGGCCTGGCGCTGGTGGGCACGCTGCCACCGCTGACACTGCCGCTGTCGCTGCCGCCGCTGGACGCCGCGCTGTGGTGGAAGCTGCTGCCCAGCGCAGTGCCGCTGGCGCTGGTCACCTTCGTCAGCAGCCTGGCGGTGTCCGAGGGCCTGGCCCTGCGCCGTCGCGAACAGGTCGACGCGCGCCGCGAGCTCACCGGCCTGGCCGCGGCCGACCTGGTCGCGGCCTGCTCGGCCGGCATGCCCATCGGCGGCAGCTTCTCGCGCGGCGCGCTCAATGCCGAGGCCGGCGCGCGCACGCGCATGGCCGGCGCCTGGGCCGCCGTGCTGATGGCACTCGCCATGCTGCTGCTGACGGCGCCACTGGCCTGGCTGCCGCGTGCCGTGCTGGCGGCGAGCATCGTCATCGCCGTGCTCGGCGTGGTCGAGTGGCGAGCCTTCGCCGAAGCCTGGCGCTATTCGCGGCCGGAGTTCGCGGTGATGGTGATCGTCGGCGCGCTGACCCTGTTCGTCGGCTCCGAGGCCGCGCTGACCGCCGGCGTCGCGCTGTCGATCGGGCTGCTGCTGCAGCGCAGCGCCAGCCCGCACGTGGCGCGCATCGGCCGCGTCGGCGACACCGAGCACTACCGCAACGTCGAGCGCCACGAGGTGCAGACCTTCCCCGGCGTGCTGGCGCTGCGCATCGACGAGAGCCTGGTGTTCACCAATGCGCGGCGCCTGGTCAGCGCGGTCGACCGCCAGCTCGCCGCGCTGCCCGACACGCGGCGTGTGGTGCTGCTGATGTCGCCGGTCAATGCGATCGACTACAGCGCGCTGGAGGCGCTCCGTGCCCTGCACGACCTGCTGCTCGAACGCGGCATCCGGCTCGACCTCACCGAGGTGAAGGGCCCGGTGCTCGACCGGCTGCGCGCCGGCGCCTGGGACAAGTGGTTCCGCGGCCGCGTCTTCCTCAGCCACCACCAGGGCATGCTCGACGCCGGCGGCCACGGACCCTGACGACCGGTCCTTCGTCAGCCCAGCTCCCAGACCACCTTGCGCCGCGACGCCACCCAGCCGTCGTACTTCGAGGCGTAGACCTCCTCGATGCGGTTGCGCTTGACCTTGAAGGTGGGCGTGATGAAGCCGTTGTCCACCGTCCAGGGCTGCGTCACCACCACCAGGCAGTCGAGCTGCTCGTGCGGATCGAGCGGCGCGTTCACCGCCGCCAGGTGCTCGGCCAGCGAAGCCTCCATCGCGCCCCGCGCGGCGGCGTCGCGGGCGCGCTGGGCGGCTTCGGCGTTGAGCATCACGATGCCCAGCGGCTGGCCGAGGTTGGCGCCCGTCACCACGCAGGCTTCCACGGTGGCGTGCATGACCAGGCGGTCCTCGATCGGCGCGGGCGCGACGTACTTGCCCTTGCTGGTCTTGAACAGGTCCTTCACCCGGCCGGTGATGCGCAGGTAGCCGTCACTCTCGAGCTGGCCCTTGTCGCCGGTGTGCAGCCAGCCGTCGGGCGTGAAGGTCTCGCGCGTCAGGCCCTCTTCCTTGTAGTAGCCGAGCATCAGGCCGGGGCTCTTCATCTGGATCTCGCCGTTGGCCGGATCGAGCCGGCTCTGCACGCCCTCGTAGGGCAGGCCGACCGTGCCGGGGCGCTGCACGCCGGGCACGGTGGCGTGCGAGACGCCGCAGTTCTCCGTCATGCCGTAGACCTCGATGATCGGCAGGCCCAGCTTCGCGTACCAGGCCAGCAGCTCGGGCGGCATCGGCGCCGCGCCGCCGGCGGCGAAGGTGCATTGGTCGAGGCCGAGCGCGGTGAGGATCTTCTTCCTGACGATGCCGCGCAGGATGGGGATCTTCAGCAGCCGCTCCAGCTTGGCCGGCGGCATCTTGGCCTGCACGCCCTGCTGGAACTTCACCCACAGCCGCGGCACCGAGAAGAACACCGTGGGTCGCGCGCGCTGCAGGTCGGCGGTGAAGGTGTCCAGGCTCTCGGCGAAGAACACGCTCATGCCGGTGGCCAGCAGGCCATGCTCGACCAGCGTGCGCTCGGCCACGTGGGCCAGCGGCAGGTAGCTGAGCATGCGCGCGCTGGCATCGATCGGCACGCGCTTCAGGCCGGCCTGGATCGACCAGGCGAAGGTCGCGAAGCTGTGCATCACGCCCTTCGGGTTGCCGGTGGTGCCCGAGGTGTACATGATGGTCGACAGCTCGTCGCCGGCGCGCACCGGCGTGCCTTGCAGCGGCTCGGTGCGGCGGACGATGTCGTCCCAGGTCGGGTAGTCGTTCGGCGGCGACAGCGGGTAGCTGATGCAGGGCAGTTCGGCGGGCACGCCGGGCTTCATGGCGTCCCAGCCGTCGAGCTTGCCGATGAACACCAGCTTCGATTCGCTGTGGGTGAGGATCTGGCGGATGGTGTCGGCGGCCAGCGTCGGGTACAGCGGCACCGAGACGTGCCCCGCCATCCAGATCGCCCAGTCGGTCATCAGCCAGTGGGCGCAGTTCTTCGACAGGATGGCGATGCGGCTGCCCCGGGGGAAGCCCAGCGACTGCAGCTGCGCGGCCATGCGCCGCGTCTCGTCCATCACTTCGCGCCAGGTCATCTGGCGCACGACACCGCCACCCATGGGCTGGGTGAACACGGTGCGGTCGGGAGTGGTCTTCTCCCAGTGGTACAAGCGCTGTAGCGCCAGGTGATCGGGGGCGATGGTGTCGCTCATGGCGGGGTGACTCCTTTGCGGGCGCCACGCTAGTACAAGGCCGGCGCCCCGCCATCCGGGTTGACCCGCCAGTAGGGTGAAGACTCCACCCGGTTCGTGACGCGGGAGCGCCCGCGGACGTGCTCTGCAAGCGCTTGCAGACAAGCGCCTAAACTCCGCACCCGGGACGGAGAACAACAGCGAGGGATCCGAGGTGAACAGGCCGACACGCAGCCGCAGCGCCGCGCCCGCGAAGGTGACCCTGGAGATGGTGGCCGAGCGCGCCGGCGTCTCGCCGAGCACGGTGTCGCGCATCCTCAACGGCACCGCCGTGGTCAGCCCCGAGAAGCGCACCGCGGTCGACGAGGCCATCGCCACGCTCGGCTTCGTGCCCAACCCGGTGGCGCGCGGCTTGGCCGGCGGCCGCACCTTCAGCGTCGGCGTGCTGACGCAGGCCATCGACAGCCCGTTCTACGGCGCGGCGCTGCGCGGCATCGAGGGGGCGCTCGGCGCGGCCGGCTACAGCCCGCTGTTCATGAGCGGGCACTGGCAGGCCGACGAGGAGTCGCGCTGCATCGACGTGCTGCGTTCGCGCCGCGTCGACGGCCTGATCGTGCTGACCGGGCGCCTGTCGGACTCGGCCCTGCGCTCGGTGGCGCGCTCGCTGCCGGTGGTGGTCACCGGCCGGCGGTTGAAGGCCACCAACCTGGTGTCGCTCGACTTCGACCATCGCGAAGGCGCGCGGCAGGCCACGCAGCACCTCATCGAGCTCGGCCACCGGCGCATCGCCTTCATCGGCGGCGTGGCCGAGCACCCGGACGCGGTCGAGCGCGAGCAGGGCTACCGGCTGGCGCTCGAGGCGGCCGGCGTGCGCGTCGACCCGGCGCTCGTCGTGCCCGGCGCCTTCACCGAGCACAGCGGCGTGCTGGCGGTCGAGCGGCTGCTCGAGCGCCGCGTGCGCTTCACCGCCATCTTCGCGGCCAACGACCAGATGGCCCTGGGCGCCGCCCTGGCGCTGTACCGCGCCGGCAAGCGTGTGCCCGATGACGTCTCGCTGGTCGGCTTCGACGACGTCGCCGGCTCGCTGTACGCCGTGCCGCCGCTGACGACGGTGCACAACCCGATCCAGGAGATCGGCGAGCTCGCCGCGCGCGCCATGCTGGCGCTGCTGGCCGGCGAGAAGGCGCGCGTGGAGGTGCCCGCGCCGCGCCTGATCGTGCGCGAGTCCACGCGCGCACTGGGCGCCTGAGGCGCGGGCCACAGGCCCTGGCGGATACCCCCGGTTGACAGCGAAAGCCCGGCTCGACTAGAGTTTGAAAGCGCTTTCATGAAGCGGCCGACCCTGGCCATCGTGGTCACGGGCGGCCTCCTGAACATGCCCATCGATCCTCCGCACCTCTTTCCCGAGCACTTCGTCTGGGGCGTCGCCACCAGCGCCTTCCAGATCGAAGGCGCGGCGCGCGCGGACGGCAAGGGCCCCTCGATCTGGGACCGCTTCTGCGAGCAGCCCGGCGCCATCGCCGACGGCAGCAGCGGCGACGTGGCCTGCGACCACTACCACCGCCTCGACGAAGACCTCGACCTGATCGCCGCGCTCGGCGTGGACGCCTATCGCTTCTCGGTCTCGTGGCCGCGCGTGCAGCCCGAAGGCCACGGCGCCTGGAACGAACGCGGCCTCGAGTTCTACGAACGCCTCGTCGACGGCCTGCTCGCGCGCGGCGTGAAACCCTACCTGACCCTGAACCACTGGGACCTGCCGCAGGCGCTGCAGGAGCGCGGCGGCTGGGCCTCGCGCGACACCGTTCAGCGCTTCGTCGACTATGCGCTGGGCATGAATGCGCGGCTGGGCGACCGGCTCGCCGCCATCACCACGCACAACGAGCCGTGGGTGATCGCGACGCTCGGCCACGAAGCCGGAAACTTCGCGCCCGGCCTGAAGAGCCGCGCCACCGCCGCGCAGGTCTCGCACCACCTGTTGCTCAGCCACGGACTGGCCGTGCAGGCGCTGCGCGCCGAAGGCAGCCGGGCGCGGCTGGGCATCGTGCTCAACCTCGCACCGGTGCACACCGCCACCGACCGCGACGCCGACCGCGCCCATGCCCGGCTGGAAGACGGCCGGCTGGTGCGCTGGTACATGGATCCGCTGTTCCGCGGCGCCTATCCGGACGAGGTGCTGGAGTTCCTCGGCGCCGACGCGCCGCGCGTCGAGCCCGGCGACCTGGCCGCCATCGCTGCGCCGATGGACTTCCTCGGCATCAACTACTACTCGCGCAACGTGGCCAGCGCCGACGGCTCGTGGCGCGCCGGCCGCAGCGGGCTGGCGCTGACCGACATGGGCTGGGAGGTCTACCCCGCGGGCCTGACCGAGCTGCTGCTGCGCCTGAACCGCGACTGGCGCCTGCCGCCGCTGTACGTGATGGAGAACGGCGCCGCCTTCCGCGACGAGCTGACCGGCGGCCGCGTGCACGATCACCAGCGCGTGGCGTACCTGGCCGCGCACATCGCCGCGGTGGGCGACGCGATGGCCCAGGGCGTGCCGATGGCGGGCTACATGGTCTGGAGCCTGCTCGACAACTTCGAGTGGGCCTCGGGCTACGCCAAGCGCTTCGGCCTGGTGCACGTGGACTACGCGACGCAGCGCCGCACCCTGAAGGACAGCGCGCTGTGGTACCGCGACTTCCTGCGCCGCCAGCGCGAACGGCAGGCCTCGCGCGCCCGGCCGCTGGAGGTGGCCTGACATGGCCGCCGGCAGGAAGCCGCGCCCGCCCAGGGGCTGGACGCTGGTCTGGGCCGACGAGTTCGACGGCCACGAGGTCGACCGCACGAAGTGGGACTTCGACATCGGCAACGGCTTCTACGACTACCGCAACCATGCCTGGGTGCCCGGCTGGGGCAACGAGGAGCTGCAGTATTACACCCACGAGCCGGAGAACGTGGTGGTGCGCGACAGCTGCCTGTTCATCCGCGCCGTCAAGGCGCCGCTGCACGGTTGCGGCTACACCTCGGCGCGGCTGAAGACGAAGAAGCGCGACGGCAGCGTGCTGTTCGCCACCACCTACGGCCGCATCGAGTTCCGCGCGCGTGTGCCCTGGGGCAAGGGCCTGTGGCCGGCGCTGTGGATGCTGCCGGTGGACGACCGTTACGGCGGCTGGGCGGCCAGCGGCGAGATCGACCTGATGGAGATCGTCGGCGAGAAACCGCACGAGGTGCTCAATAGCATCCACTTCGGCTCGACCGCCCCGGGGCGCGAACTGATCACCACGGTGCACGCCCTGCCGGAGGGCAGCCTGGTGTCGGACTGGCACACCTACGCGGTGGAGTGGGAACCCGGCGAGATCCGCTTCTACGTCGACGACGTGCAGACCTGCACCTACGACCACTGGTGGAGCTGCGGCAAGCTGGTGGATGGCCAAGGCGTCGAAGCGAAAAAGGAAGCCGATCTGAACCCCTGGCCGGCGCCCTTTGACCAGCCCTTCTACCTGGTGATGAACGTCGCGGTGGGTGGCAACTTCCCCGGCGTGCCGAACGAGCACACCGTGTTCCCGGCGGAGCTGGTGGTGGACTACGTGCGCGTGTACGACAAGGTGGGCGGCTATGGCCCGGCGAAGCCCCGCGGCAAAGGGGTGATGCCCTGGCACAAGGGCCACGTCGCCGAGCGGCGCTACCGAGGAGACTCCGATGACCAATGACGCCCGTGATTCCCGATCCGCCAGCCCCCCGTCGGCGCCCGGGCAACCCGCGTTCGCGACCGGTACCGCCTCGGGCGGCGCCGGCAGCAGTGGCGCGAGCACACGCAGCGCGGTCAGCGCGACCCGGCCCCCGCCGCTGTCGCCGCAGGCACGCACGGCGCTTCGCAACGAGTTCCGCCAGCTGCTCGCCGAGGGCGCGCACGGCTTCTGCTTCAGCCCCTATCTGGAAGGCCAGTCGCCCGGCTCGCAGGTGACCGGCCTGCAGATTCGCGCACGGCTGGAGGTGATCCGCCCCTTCACCCGCTGGGTGCGCACCTTCTCCTGCACCGACGGGCACGAGCAGACGCCGGCGATCGCGCACTCCATGGGCCTGAAGACGCTGGTCGGCGCCTGGCTCGGCACCGATGCCGCGATCAACGAGCGCGAGATCGCGGGCGTGATCGCCGTGGCACGCGCCGGCCATGCCGACATCGTGGCCGTGGGCAACTAGGTGCTGCTGCGCGAGGACCTGAGCGAAGACGAGCTGATCGCGCAGATCGAGCGCGTGAAGCAGGCGCTGCCCGGGGTGCCGGTGGGCTACGTCGACGCCTACTACCTGTTCGAGAAGCACCCGCGCGTGACCGCCGCCTGCGACGTGGTGATGACCAACTGCTACCCCTTCTGGGAAGGCTGCCCGCGCGAGCAGGCGCTGCCCTACATGCGCAGCATGATGCAGCGCACCCGCGCCGCGGCGCCGGGCAAGCGCGTGCTGATCAGCGAGACCGGCTGGCCCGACCAGGGCAGCCCCTTCCACGGCGCAGTGCCCTCGGAAGAGGGCGCGATGCGCTACTTCATCGACACGATGCGCTGGGCGCGCGACGAAGGCATCGAGGTCTTCTACTTCGCCGCCTTCGACGAGGCCTGGAAGGTAGGCGCCGAGGGCGACGTGGGTGCCTATTGGGGCCTGTGGGACAAGGACGCCCGGCCCAAGTTCGGTTGAGCCCAACGACACGATGACCGTGACCCTGCCCCGAGGCAACGCGATCTGCTACTCCGGCTACCGGCAGGGGCAGGATCCGAACCGCCAGCTCTACCCGTCCGTCGCGGAGATCCGCGAGGACCTGCACATCCTCGCCAAGCACTGGCAGCTGCTGCGGCTGTACGACTGCAGCGTGCACGCCGAGCGCGTGCTGCAGGTGATCCGCGAAGACGCGCTGCCCTTCCAGGTGATGCTCGGCGCCTACCTCGGCGCCGAGATGAACAACTTCGGCTGCCCCTGGGGCGGCACCTACGACGAGGCGACGCTCGAGGCCAACCGGCGCGAGAACGACGCC
>NZ_JBFXIO010000157.1:0-10752 GCF_050175855.1 Piscinibacter sp. | reverse complement strand
GCATTGGCGGCGGCATCGGGTCCCTGACCCGCCGGGCCGAGCAGCGAGCCGGCGGCGGAAAAGACCCCGAGGAAGTCCAGCGCCATCCCTCGCGTCAGCGTGTCCAGCAGGCGTGCGCCGTCCGCCTTGCCGCGACGCACCCGGGCGAAACGCCGTGCGTCCTGCATCAGCAGCGGGCCGTCATCGAGCACGCCGGCGGCATGCACGATGCCCCGCAGCGGCACCTGGCCCGGCCGCGCCGCGAGCAGCTGGCGCATGGCCGCCTCATCTCCCGCATCGGCGGTGCAGACCTCGACGTTCACACCGTCGTGGCGCAGCGCTTCCAGGGCCTGCAGCGTCGCCGCAGAGGGTGCCTGGCGGGCGCTGAGCAGCAGATGACGCGCGCCGCGGCGCACGAGCCAGCGCGCGGTGTGCAGGCCCAGTGCGCCGAGGCCGCCGGTGATCAGGTAGCGCGCGTCCGGCCGGACTGCCAGTTCGTCGGCCGTGCCGGCATCGCGCGGGGCACGCAGGACCAGCTTGCCGACGTGACGGGCCTGCGCCATCAGCCGGAACGCGGCCGATGCCTGCGCAAAGTCGTAGACACGCAGCGGCAGCGGCTGCAGCGAACCGTCGCGCAGTGCGGCGACGAGCGTGTCGAGCATCGGTCGTACGCGCTGCGGCTCGACAGCCGCCGTGCTGCCGAGGTCGTAAACGGCGTAGCGCGCGGCAGGCCGCAAGGCGGCGAAGCGTTCCGCCGGCCAGACATCACGCTTGCCCAGCTCGAGGAAGCAGCCGTTCGCGGACAGCGCCTCGACGCTGGCGCCGATGAGCTCGCCGGCCAGCGAATTGAGCACGACGTCCACGCCCCGGCCGCCGGTGAGCGCCAGGATGCGTGCGCTGAAATCGGGCGAACGTGAGTCGAACACCTGCGCGGCACCGAGTCGGAGCAGCAGCTGGCGCTTGGCCGGACTGCCCGCGGTGGCGAAGACCTCGGCGCCGGCGCGTCGCGCCAGCTGCAGCGCCGCCAGACCGACGCCGCCGGCGGCGGAATGGATCAGCACGCGCTGGCCGGGACGCAGGCCGGCGATGTGCTCCAGCCCGAGCATCGCGGTCAGGTACGCCACCGGAAGCGAGGCGGCCTGCTCCATCGAACCCAGCGATTCGGGCCAGGGCGCCAGGTAGGCGGCCGGAACGTTCACGTGGGACGCAAGGCTGCGCGGTGCGAACCCGAAGACGCGGTCGCCCGGTTTCAGGCCGGACACGCCGGCGCCGCAGGCTTCGACCACACCAGCGCACTCGGCGCCGAGGAAGTGCTCCTGGCCGGGGATCATGCCCAGCGCCATCAGCACATCGCGGAAGTTCAGCCCGGCGGCGAGCACACGAACGCGCACCTCGCCGGGCCCAGGCGGTGCGGGGTCGTGCCCGGCCCAGGCCAGGCCGTCGAGCGTGCCGCCAGGATCGGTGCGAAGTGTCCTCGCCACGGCTTGCGACGACGGCGTGGCATGGCGGCGCAACTGCGGCCGCAGCCACGCCGTTCCACGCACGGCCCAGCGCGATCCGCCGGCGGGCACGACGCACAAGCGCCCGGCGACGGCGGCGACGTCGACGCTGGCCGCGTCGGGATCGAGGTCGATCAGGCGCAGTGCCAGTTCCGGGTGTTCCACCGCGATGACGCTGCCGAGACCCCACAGTGCCGCCGCGGCGGGCTGCGGGACACTGCCGTGAACCGCCTGCGCGCCGCGGGTCACCAGGCCGAGAACCACATCGCCGCGCTGCGCGAGAACCTGCACCAGCGCCAGCAGAGAAGTGGTCGGCAGAGCCTCAGCACCATCGTCGACCAGCACGACCGCTGACAGTCGTGGCGACTCGCCGGCCTGCAGCAGCGCCGCCCAGCCCGATCGCTCGGCAGGCCAGTGCGCAACGGCAAGGGCGAGGGCGCTACGCCCTCGTGCCCGCATCGCGGCGGCCAGCGCATTGCCGTCGTGGCCCAGCACCAGCGTGCAGCCTTCATCGACCGGTCCATCCGATGCGGGCTCCGCTTCCGACCAGGCGACCTCGTAGAGCATGTCGTCCGTGTCGCTGGCGAGTTCACCGGCAGGCACGAGGCTGACGCCATCGAGGCGACCGAGCACGCGGTCGTCGAGTGCATGCAGCACGACGTCGACGCGCACCGCGCGAGCGCCCTCGGGCCGCGTCCAGCGCAGTTCGGCACGCAGCGCGGCAGGCAGCGTCGCCGGCAGTTCGGCCAGTTCGACAGCCAGCGGCAGCAGGGCCTCGCGCGGCACGCCGCCACCAAGCGCGGCAACCGCCGCCTGCAGCGCGCCATCGAGCAGCAGCGTGTTTGCACAGGTCGTCGTGTCGGCGGCATCCAGGGCCAGCCAGGCGGTGGCCGCACCGTCACGCAGATCGAGCCGCCGAAGCACACGGAACGACGGTCCGAACTGGATGCCCAGGCTCCCGAATGCCTCGTAGACATCCGCGAGCGACGGGTCCGGCACACCGTCTGGCACCGGTGTGCCGGCGACCACGGGGGCGGGCCAGGCCGAGGCGACGCCGACGCTGGCGATCTTCTGCCACCCTGTCGCCGCCGCCGTGTCCTGGCCATGCAGCGTGGCGCGCACGCGCCCGTCGGCGGCTTCGGTTGCCAGCACCTGCCAGCGGCTGGCCGCGTCCTCGTCCAGCTGCAGCGGGCGATGGATGACCACATCGTCGAGCCGCACGCTCTCCGTGCCGAGCGAACCTGCGGCCGCCTCGCGAAGGGCCTCGAGCATGGCCATCCCGGGCACGATCAGCCGGCCGCCGACGCGGTGTTCGTTCAGCCAGGCCGGCGTCGACCCGGGCCAGTGTGCCTCGAACAATGCGCCGCCAGCGGCATCCAGCCGACGGCCGAGCAGGGGTGTGGCCGGCGTACCGGCCGCGAGCGGCGCCGTGCCGGCGTCAGGCACGGGCAACCAGTAGCGCTGGTGCTGCCACGGATACGCCGGCAGGTCCAGCACCTCGGCGGGTCCGCCCTGCAGCCCGACCCAGTCCGGCGTGTGCCCGGCGGCGTAGAGCGCCGCGCAGGACTGCAGCAGCGACTCGCGCTCGGGGCGTTCGCGGCGAAGCGAGGCCAGCGACATCGGGGGCTCCTCGGCGGAGCCGGCGCATTCGGCGATCGCGCCGGCCAGCACCGGGTGCGCCGAGATCTCCAGGAAAGCGTCATGGCCGTCGCCGAGCATGGCCGCCACGGCATCGGCAAAACGCACCGTTTGCCGCACGTTGGCCGCCAGGTACTCGGCATCGACCCGGCCCTCGAGGCGGCGGCCGGACACGGTGCTGTACACCGGCAGCCGCGGCGCGGCGCTGCGCACCTCGCCGAGCGCCTGCGCGAATGCCTCGGCGTGCGGCTTCATCTGGGCGCTGTGGAAGGCATAGTTGACCGGCAGCATGCGCTGCGCCACGCCCTCGTGCTCGAGTTCGGCGAGCAACGCACCCAGTGCCACCCGCTCGCCCGACAGAACGACGCCGCGAGGGCTGTTCACCGCACCGAGTGACAGGTGCCCGCGGTGCGGCGAGAGCCGGGCCTGGGCCTGTGCCTCGGTGAGGCCGACCGCAGCCATGGCGCCCTGGCCGGTGGCGCGCTGCATGAAACGCGCGCGCAGCACCACCACCCTCAAGGCTTCGTCGAGATCGAGCACGCCGGCGACGTGCAGCGCGGCGATCTCGCCGACACTGTGGCCTGTCACGGCCTGGGGTCGGAAACCCCAATGTGCCCACAGCGCCGCGAGCGCCACCTGCAGCGCGAACAGGACCGGCTGGGCGACCTCGGTGTCGTCGAGTCGCGAGGCGCCCTCGGGCGCCGCCAGTTGCTCCAGCAGCGACCAGTCCACATGACGTCGCAGGCGCACATCGATGTCGTTCAGCGTGTCGCGGAACGGTGGCTCGCTGCGCAGCAGTTCGCGGCCCATGCCCAGCCACTGCTGGCCCTGGCCGCTGAAGACGAAAGCCAGGCGCTGCGGGCGTGCCCGGGCGCGGCGTCCGATGGCGAGCCCGGCCACTTCACGTCCTTCCGCGAAGGCCTGCAACTGCGTGATCAGCGAGCCCGTCGAGTTCGCCACCGCGGCGAGTCGATGGTCGTAGTGCGATCGGCGTTCGCCGGCGGCGGCGCACAGCGCCGGCAGCGTCGCGGCAGGCTGGCCGAGGAAGTCGATCCAGCGCCGCGCCAGCGCTTGCAAGGCCGCGTCGCTCTGCGCCGACAGCGGCAGCAGCCACGGCGCGGGCGCCGGCGGCGCCGGCTCGTTGCCCAGCCGGGGCGCCTCTTCCAGGATCACATGGGCATTCGTGCCTCCGACCCCGAAGCCGCTGGTGCCGATGCGCCGGGGCGCGGCTCCGGCCGGCCACGGGGTGCGCTGTGCCGCGATCGCCAGGCGCGTGCCGTCCAGCGAGATGTGCGGATTGAGGCTGCGAAAGTGCACCTGTGCCGGAATCTCGCCATGACGCAAGACCTGCACCGCCTTGATGACGCCGGTTGCACCGGAGGCCGCCTCGAGGTGGCCGAGATTGGCCTTCGCCGCGCCGAGCAGGCAGGGCGTCGCGCCGGGGGCGGGCACACCCACGGTGGCACCCAGCGCCTCGACTTCGATCGGATCGCCCAGCGGCGTGCCGGTGCCGTGCGTCTCGACAAATCCGATGCTCGACGCCTCGACCTGTGCGTTGTCCAGCGCCTCGCGGATCAGGGCCTGCTGCGCCAGACCGTTGGGTGCCGCCAGCACCGTCGAGTGGCCGTCCTGGTTCACCGCCGAGCCGCGCACCACGGCGAGCACACGGTCGCCATCGGCCAGCGCATCGGCCAGCCGTTTCATCACCAGCACGCTGCAACCTTCACCACGGCCGAAGCCATCGGCGCTGGCGTCGAAGGTCTTGCAGCGGCCATCGGGCGCCATGAAGCCGACCTTCGACAGGGAGATCATCTGCGCCTCGGTGACCATCAGCGACACGCCGCCGGCGATGGCGATGTCGCTCTCGCCGTGGCGCAGGCTCTGGCAGGCGAGGTGGATGGCCACCAGCGACGAGGAGCAGGCGGTGTCGATCGAGATGCTGGGCCCGCGCAGGTCGAGCAGGTAGGACAGGCGGTTGACCAGCACGCTGTGCACCGTGCCCGTCAGCGTACGTGCGTCGATGGTCGCAGGGTCGCCGTATTGAAGCTGCGCGTACTCGTTGTAGTAGCTGGCCACGAACGCGCCGGTGCGCGAGCCGGCAAGCTTGTCGCGGGGCAGGCCGGCATGGTCCAGCGCCTCGATCGCGACCTCGAGGAACAGCCGCTGCTGCGGATCCATGCGTTCTGCCTCGCGCGGCAGGATGCCGAAGAAGGCAGCGTCGAAGCCATCGATCGAGTCGAGGAAGCCGCCCCACTTCGAGGCGATCTTGCCGGGCACCGACGGATCGGGGTCGTACAGCGCGTCGGTGTCCCAGCGCCCCGGCGGCACCTCGCGCACGGCATCGACACCGTCGCGCAGCAGCTGCCAGAAGCCCTCGGCATCGAACACGCCACCCGGCAGCCGGCAGCCCATGCCGATGATGGCGATCGGATCGGCCTTCAGAAGCGGCTCGCTGGCGGCGCGCGCCTGACCGGCCAGCAGAGCGAGCTTGAGCGGTGACAGCTCGCGCAAGGTCGGGGTCGGGGTGTCGGTGCTCATCGCAGGCTCAGCGGCGGCGGCGCAGCAGTTGCAGGGCCTCGGCCTCGCTGAGGCTGCCGACGTCGGCATGGATCTCCACCGGCCTGGCCACTGCCGCGGGCCTGGCGGCGACGGGACTTTCGCCGCACAGGAAGCCGACCAGGCTGTCGACCGTCGGGTAGTTCCAGGCCAGCGTTGCCGACAGCGGGCGCGCGAACAAGGTCTCGAGTCGGTTGCGCAATTCCATGGCCAGCAGCGAACTCAGCCCCAGCGTCCCGAACGGTTGCGCCGGATCGATGCGTGCCGGCGCCAGCTTGAGCACTGCGCCGACGGCCTCGCGCACCAGCGGCTCGGCCAGCCGGCGGCGATCTTCGGGTGCCAGCGTCTCGAGTCGCGCCGCCAGTCCGGCCCCCGCGATCGTCTCGCCGAGTTCGCTGTGGCCGGCGAACAGCCCGCGTGAGCCGCCATGGCCGGCCGCGCGCAACGTCGGCCATTCGATCGGAACGATCATGGCTGCGGCCTCGGCGCGGCCCGCGAGCGCCGCGAACAGGGCCGCGCCCTGATCCGGGCCGAAGCTGCGCACGCCGCGCCGGCGCAGGACTTCCATCTCATCCGCGGCGTTGTCGCCGCCGTGCATTCCGGTGCCTTCCCACGGTCCCCATTGCAGGCTGATCGCAGCTTGTCCACGTGCACGCCGATCGGCGGCCAGCGCGTCGAGACCGGCATTGGCCGCCGCATAGTTCGCCATGCCCGAAAAGCCCAGCACGGCACTCACCGACGAGAACAGAACGAAGAAGTCGAGCTCGGGCAACAGGCGGTCCAGGTGCAGCGCACCGGTGAGCTTGGCTGCGCCGGTGCGATCGTAGCTGTCTCGATCGATCGCAGTTGCGAGCCGGTTGTCCAACTCGCCGGCGGCGTGCACCACGCCGCGGATCGGCGGCCAGGCTTCGGCGTCATGGCGCCGCAGCGCGCCTTCGAGCGATGCGGGGTCGGCGACGTCGGCTTCGACGACATGCACCGCTGCGCCGGCTGCTTCCAGCGCGCGGACAGCGGCGATGCGCTGCTGGTCGCGCGCAGCGATGCCGGCATCGAGCCAGCGGGAGCGCGGCGGCAGGCCATGGCGGCCGAGCAGCAGCAGGCGGCGCGCACCTTGCGCCACCATGGCGGCGGCCACCTTCAGGCCGACGGCGCCGAGTCCGCCGGTCAGCAGGTAGGACGCGTCCTTGCGCCAGGGCAACGGGGCGGGCTCGAGTTCCCCGTCGACCAGCGGCCGCAGGCGCAACTCGAACCGCTGGCCGTGGTCCCACAGCACCTGCGCCGTTCCCGGTGTGCCCAATTCACCGGCCAGCGCCGCCGCGGTCTGTTCTGGCGTGGCCTGAGGATCGACATCGACCAGCCCGCCCCAGCTGTCGGGGTGTTCGTCGGCGAGCACCCGGCCGCTGCCCCAGGCCGCCGCAGCGCGTACCGCCACGCGGCCGCCGCGCGCCTGCGCGCCTCGTGTGACCACCCACAGGCGCAGGCTGCCGTCCAGCCGGCCCGAACGTGCCACGGCCTGCAGCGTGGCCACCGGCAGCCAGCCTGCATCGGCGTCGTCGCCGGGAAGACAGACCAGGACGCTCGGCGACGGACCGTTGCGCAAGGCAGCCTCCAGCTGCTCGGCACCGACGGCGCGGGCGTTGTGGCCGGCGCTGTTCCAGGCTGCCACGAGGCTGTCGGCGTCGTGCCCGGTCGCCCACCATGGGCCGGGTTCCGCGCCTGCGGCCGGCGCGCCGGCAGTCTCCCATCGCAATGCGTGCAGCCAGCGCTGCTGATCGGCCGGCACGGCGGCGGGGGAACTGCCGCGTCCGCGACGCTGCTCCAGCGGATCGGCCAGACGCATCCAGTGACGCTCGCGCTGCCACGGGTAGTGCGGCAGATCGACCCAGCGCCGCGCCGCCGGCAGCACGCGCCGCAGGTCGAGTGCATGGCCGGCGACCCACAGTCCGGCCAGAACCGTCAGCAGGCGCACGGATTCCGCCTCTTCACGCCGGCCGCAGCACATCGCCGCGACGCGATGCGAGCGGGACTGTGCGGTCTGTTCCACTGCCGCCACGAGGACGGGATGCAGGCCGAGTTCGACGAAGCTGCCGGCCGCACCGTCGAGCGCCAGCTGCACGCATTCGGTGAAGCGAACCGGCTGGCGCAGATTGCGGCCCCAGTAGCCGCCATCCAGCTCGGCGCCTTGCACCCTGCGCGCCAGCACGGTGGAGAGCAGCTCGCGCTGCGGCGGCCGAGGCTGCAGGTCGGCCAGTTCGGCAGACAGCGCGGCCGATGCGGCGTCCATCTGCGGGCTGTGCGAAGCGACATCGACCTTGATCGGGCGGCAGAACACGCCCTCCGATTCGAGCCGCTCGAGCAGGCCGCGCAAGGCCTCCGGATCTCCGGAGATCACGCAGGATCGAGGGCTGTTGCTCACGGCGACCGAGAGGCGGTCTTCCAGTCCCGCGAGCCGCCGGCCCGCGTCGTCGATCGGCAGCTCGACCATCGCCATCGCACCGCGGCCGCTCTCGCGCGACATCAGCGCGCTGCGGCGGCAGATGATGCGCATCGTCTGGGCCAGGTCGAGTGCACCGGCGAGGTGAGCGGCGCCGACCTCGCCCATGCTGTGGCCGATCAGTGCCGATGGCACCACGCCGACCGACTCCAGCCAGCGTGCGCCCGCGATGGCCACGGCCAGCAGCACCGGTTGGATCACGTCGATGCGCTCCGGCGCCGTCGTCGTCGAACGCAGATGATCCACGATGGAGACATGCAGCCAGGGGCGTGCCGCGGCATCGCAGGCCTCCAGGGCATCGCGAAACGCCGGCTCGGCGTCGAGCAGCTGACGCGCCATGCCGACCCACTGCCCACCCTGACCGGGTACCACGAACACCGGGCCGCGAGCAGGGGCGGTGTGCACCACGCCCGCGGCGTCGGCGGCCTCACCGGCGGCGAAGGCCTCGAGGCGCGAGACCATCATTGCGGCGTCGACGGCGACGAACGCGGCTCGATGCGACAGCGCCGTGCGGCGGGTGGCCGCCGCCCAGCAAAGGTCGTCGAGCAGGGCCCGGTCGGCGCCGTTCAATTGTTCGGCGTAGGCGCGCGCCAGCGCCACCAGCGCCTCGTGGCTGCGCGCCGACAACAGCAGCATCGCGGGACGATCGGGCAGGGCGACCGGGACGGCGGCGTCCCCTGCGCCGGCCGACACGGCCTCGAGGACCACATGGGCATTGGTGCCGGCAATTCCGAATGCACTGACCCCCGCGAACCGCGGGCCGGGTGGCCAGTTATCCTGGCGGCGCGCCAGTTCGAACGGAGCGTTTGCCCAGTCGATGGCCGGATTCGGCTCGCGGCAATGCAGGCTGGCCGGGATGCGGCCGTGGTGCAGGGCCAGCGAGAGCTTAATCAGGCCGGCCACACCGGCTGCGCCCTCGGTGTGACCGATGTTCGTCTTGACCGAGCCGACTCGGGCACGGGCCGCTCCGAGGCGCCCTTCGCCGAGCACGGCGGCGAGTGCGCCGAGTTCGACCGGATCACCGGCGCGTGTGCCGGTGCCATGGGCCTCGATGCAACTGACCTCCGAGGCGGCAACACCGGCATCGGCGTAGGCGCTGCGCAGGAGCGCCTCCTGACCGGCACGGCTGGGCGTGCCCATCGAACCACTGCTGCGACCGTCGTTGTTGACTGCGCTGCCACGCAGCACGGCATAGACGCGGTCTCCGTCGGCCAGTGCACGCGCCAACGGCTTGAGCACGACGAGCGCGGCACCCTCGCTGCGCACGTAGCCGTCGCCATGTGCATCGCCGAACTTGCAACGCCCGTCCGGCGCCATCATCCGGCTCTGCGAGTAGGCGACGCTGATGTGCGGCTGCAGGATCACGTTGACACCGCCGGCCAGCGCGAGCTGGCACTCGCCGCTGCGCAGGCTGCGCAGTGCGGCGTGCACCGCCACCAGCGACGACGAGCAGGCGGTGTCCAGCGTCAAGCTCGGGCCGCGAAGGCCGAGCAGATAGGACAGCCGCCCCGAAGTGGCGTAGCGGCCGCTGCCGGTGGTCATGTAGAAGTCGGCCTGCTCCGGGTCGTCGAACAATCGCGCCTCGAAGTCGCTCAACCACTGGCCAATGAAGACGCCCGTATCGCTGCCGTCGAGTGCCGCGATGTCGAGGCCCGCGTCTTCCAGACCTTCCCACGCCGTCTCGAGCACGAGGCGCTGGGCGGGATCCATGCGTTCGGCTTCGCGCGGCGAGATGCCGAAGAAGGCAGCGTCGAACCGGTCCAGGTTGTCGAGGAAGCCGCCCCAGCGGGTCATCACGCGGCCCGGCGTTGCAGGCCGTTCATCGTAGAAGCGATCGAGGTCGAAGCGGTCGCGCGGGATTTCGCCGATGGCATCGCGCCCGTCGGAGAGCAGGCGCCAGAACTCACGAGCGTCAGCGACGCCGCCGGGATAGCGGCAGCCGATGCCGACGATGGCCACCGGCGGTGAACTGTGCATGGCGGCCCCGACGGTCACGCGTGGATCCGTGGCAGCGGAGCCGACAGCAGCGGAGCCAGGGTCACGGACAGGTCGGCCAGCAGCTCGGCGCGCCGGGGCTGAAGATAGAAGTGGTCGCCAGGAAACACCCGCACGCGGAACGGGCCGTGTGTTTCCGACCGCCAGCCCTCGAGCTGATCGCGCTGCGCTCGGCGATCGTCGCTGCCACCGAAGGCACTCAGTGCCATCGGCAGGGCCGCCCGCCCCGCCGCGTTTGCGGACGTCTCCAGGGCCTGCAGGTCGGCGCGCAAGGCCGGCAGCAGCAACTGCATCAGTTCCTCGTGCTGCAGCACTTCCGCAGGGATGCCGCCATACCGGCGATTCAGTTCGGCGAAGAAGTCGGCATCGCCCAGCGTGTGCAGCGGCGGGTCGGTCTCGGGGCAATGTGGGGCGCGGCGACCCGACACCACCAGGTGGCCCGGCAGAGGCCCCCCGCGTGCCACGAGTGCGTGGGCGAGCTCCGCTGCGACCACTGCACCCATGCGGTGACCGAACAAGGCGAACGGGAGATCGATCTCGTCGACCAGCGCGTCTAGTGTGGCCTCGACGATCTGGTTCATGTCCGTCAGC
>NZ_JBFXIO010000156.1:0-10800 GCF_050175855.1 Piscinibacter sp. | reverse complement strand
GGCCTGGGCACGGGCGATCCACGGTGCGAGTCCGCGCTGGGATGGAATTCGGTACGTGTCGCGGCAAATGAACAAGGGGTTTGCCTACGCCATCTTCGAGCGCAGCGGGCTCCGCAAGCTGCGCGCCGAGAAGCTCAAGGCTCGGCAGGTGGATGACCTCTGCGATCGGTTCAACGTCACCGCGGTCTGAGGGCACTGCCGTCCGAACCCGAAGGTCGGCAACCTGGCATACACCGGCCGTTCGTCGGCGAAAACCGGTCGGCTCCACTCGGCCACAAGCGGTCCTAGCCGTGGTGCTCGAGCTTCTTCGTCCGGAGCGCCGGCGAAGGTCCACTTTCCGGCGACGAATCTGAGTGCCGCTTCGGCTCGACCAGGACATCTGCTGACACTGGGTTTCGCCGATTGAAGAACCTCCGCACAGAGCTCGAACGCGTGCTGATCAACTGCGCGGGAAGTTCACTGACCAATGATGCGTTTGGTGGCTCACGCCGAAGGACACTGTTCGCGACCAAGTCGGTCACCGGCTCGGCACTTCGCGCGACACCGAACTCGACCGGGTTGCCCATCAACCGCGCGATTGGGTTGCCGCGCAGCGCCGGAATCCGGCCATGACTGCCCCCGGGAAGCCCATTGTCAGGCGACGCCCAGAAGGGTGGTCACAGGTAGGTTGACCACTTCAGTGCAACAAGAGGCACGATCGCGATTGCATTTGGCCCCGCCAAGCACCCGCCGATCCACACGCGCCTGGGACCGCAGCCCCGAACACTGGGCGATGGCCATCGACGCCTTCACATCCCGGCGTAGTTCGGCCCGCCGCCGCCTTCCGGCGCGACCCAGACGATGTTCTGCGTCGGGTCCTTGATGTCGCAGGTCTTGCAGTGCACGCAGTTCTGCGCGTTGATCTGCAGGCGCTGACCTGCCGAGGCCTCGTCGTCGACGAACTCGTACACGCCGGCCGGGCAATAGCGGCTCTCGGGACCCGCGTATTGCGCGAGGTTGACCGCCACCGGCACCGACGCATCCTTCAGCGTCAGGTGGGCCGGCTGGTTCTCCTCGTGGTTGGTGTTGCTGATGAAGACCGAGCTCAGGCGGTCGAAGGTCAACCGGCCATCGGGCTTGGGGTAGTCGATCTTCTCGCACGCCGACGCCGGCCACAGGCGGGCGTGGTCGGGCGTGTGGCGGCGCACCGTCCAGGGCGGGCTCTGGAAGCCCAGCTTGGGCAGCAGCCACTGCTCCACGCCAGTCATCACGGCGCCGACGGTGTTGCCCTTCTTGAACCACTGCTTGAAGTTGCGGCTGGCGTCCAGCTCGGCGTGCAGCCAGCTCTTGGCAAACGCGTCCGGGTAGGCGCTCAACTCGTCGGCGCTGCGCCCGGCGGCCAGCGCCGGGGCGATGGCCTCGGCGGCCAGCATGCCGGTCTTGATCGCGGCGTGGCTGCCCTTGATGCGCGCGGCGTTCAGCGTGCCGGCGTCGCAGCCCACCAGGCAGCCGCCGGGGAAGACCAGCTTGGGCAGGCTCAGCAGCCCGCCGGCGGTGATGACGCGCGCGCCGTAGCCGATGCGCTTGCCGCCTTCGATGTGGGCCCGGATCGACGGATGCGTCTTCCAGCGCTGCATCTCCTCGAAGGGGCTGATCCAGGGGTTGATGTAGTCCAGCCCGGTGACGAAGCCGAGCGTTACCTGGCGGCCGGCCATGTGGTACAGGAAGCCGCCGCCGTAGGTGTGCTCGTCCATCGGCCAGCCGGCGGTGTGCACGACGTGGCCGGGCCGGGCCTGCGCCTCGGGCACCTCCCACAGCTCCTTGACGCCGATGGCATAGGTCTGCGGGTCGCGCCCTTCGTCAAGCTGGAAGCGGGCGATCAGCTGCTTGCCCAGCTGGCCGCGCGCCCCCTCGGCGAAGACGGTGAACTTGCCGAGCAGTTCCATGCCGAGCTGGAAGCCGCCGTGCGGCTGGCCGTCCTTGCCGACGCCGAGGTTGCCCGTGGCCACGCCGCGCACGGCGCCCGCATCGTCGTAGAGCACCTCGGCCGCCGCGAAGCCGGGGAAGATCTCCACGCCCAGCGCCTCGGCCTGTTCGGCCAGCCACTTCGTCACCGCGCCCAGGCTGATGACGAAATTGCCGTCGTTGTGCAGGCAGGCCGGCACCAGCCAGTCGGGGGTGCGCATGGCGCCGCGGGCGTTCAGGAACAGCACTTCGTCACCGGTCACCGGCTGCAGCAGTGGGGCCCCCTGCGCCTGCCAGTCGGGCAGCAGCTCCGTCAGTGCACGCGGATCCATCACCGCGCCGGACAGGATGTGCGCGCCCGGCTCCGAGCCCTTCTCCAGCACCACGACCGACAGGTCAGCGCTCAGCTGCTTGAGACGGATCGCCGTGGCCAGGCCGGCCGGGCCGGCGCCGACGACCACCACGTCGTACTCCATCGATTCGCGCGGGCCGTGCTGCGCAACGATCTGTTCAGTGTTCATGGTTCACCTGTGGCGCCGATCCCGAGGCCGGCGCGCGCTACGACCAGCTGACGACGGCGCAGAACATGTAGCCGGCGCCGTAGACGGTCTTGATCATCCTGGGGTTGTGCGGATCGGACTCCAGACGCCGACGCAGGCGCGAGATGCGCACATCGATGCTGCGGTCCATGGGAGACAGGTCGCGCGTGCCCATCAGCTGCTCGCGCGTGAGGATCTGGTTGGGGCGTTCGAGAAAGGTGCGCAGCACCTGCGCCTCGGCCGTGCCCAGCACCTGCTCGCCGTCGTCCTGGCCGCGCAGGGTGTTGGCGGCACAGTCCAGCGTCCAGTCGCCGAAGCGGGCATAGCGGCGCTGCAGGGCGCCCGCCACCGACGCGCCGCCGCCGCGGCGGCGCAGGATGCTGCGCACCCGTGCCACCAGCTCGCGCGGCTCGAAGGGCTTGACCACGTAGTCGTCGCCGCCGCCCTCCAACCCCATCACGCGGTCGGCGGTGTAGCCGCGGCCGGTGAGGATCAGCATGCCGCAGTCGCAGCGGCGGGCGATCTCGCGGACCAGCTCGATGCCGTCCATGTCCGGCAGGCCCAGGTCCACGATGCACAGGTCCGGCCGCTCGGTCATCAAGCGCCGCAGCACCGAGGCCCCGTCTCGGAAGGCCTGGGTCGCGAAGTCGAACTCGCCCAGCGTGCGCGTGACCAGGCGCACCACCTCGGGGTCGTCGTCGACGACGAAGACGAGCGCGCGGTGGGGCTCAGTCACGGGCCGGGTGCCGCACCAGGTCGGCCAGCTGCCGCTGGGTGAAGGGCTTGGCCAGCATGGGCACGCCTTCCGGCCCGTTCCCGATCTCGCCGGGCGCGTAGCCGCTCATCAGCGCCACACGGGGCACGCGCCGTGCCAGCGCGTGGCGTGCCACCTCGCGACCGTCCACCGGGCCCGGCATCACGACGTCGGAAAGCAGCAGGTCGATCTGGGGCGTGTGGTCGAGGATGGTCATCGCCTCGGTGCCGTTCTCGGCCTCGACCACGGCGAACCCGAGGTCGATGAGCGATCGCCGCACCACCTTGCGCACGTCGGGGTCGTCTTCCACCAGCAGCGCCAGCGAGCGCCCGGCCACGCGCTCGGCCCCGGCGGCCTCGACCTCGATGTCGGCCCGTTCCGCGCCGGCGGCCACGGGCAGCCACAGCGACACCACGGTCCCGCGCCCGAGCGCGCTGTCGATGTCGATCGCGCCGCCGGACTGGCGCACGAATCCGTAGACCATCGACATGCCCAGGCCGGTGCCGGCGCCGTGGCGCTTGGTGGTGAAGAAGGGCTCGAAGACGCGCGCCCGGGTGGCGGCGTCCATGCCCTGGCCGTCGTCGGCCACGTCGATGCGCACGCAGGGGCCGGGCGTGGCCTGCAGTTCCTCCGCGCGTTCGGGCGTCAGCACGGCCGGCGCGGTGCGCACCGTGACCCGGCTGGCCTTGGCGTCGCGCGCGTTCAGGATCATGTTGACCAGCGCGTCCTGCAACTGGCTGGCGTCCACCCAGGCGCGCAGCGGCTTCTCGCCGGCGTCGACCTCCAGCTTCAGCCCTTCGGGCATCGACCGGCGGAGCAGCTTAACCACCGTGCCCGCGAGCGGCGCGATGTCGGCCGCCCCCGCGTTGAGCGGCTGCCTGCGGGCGAAGCCGAGCAGCGCGCGGATCAGGTCCACGCCACGCCGCGCGGCGGCCAAGGTCGGGTCGACGAAGTCGGCGGCCTGCTCGCCGTCGCCCATGCGCTCGCGCAGCGCGCCCAAGTTGCCGATGATGACCGTCAGCATGTTGTTGAAGTCGTGCGCGATGCCGCCGGTGAGCTGGCCGAGCGCCTCCATCTTCTCGGCCTGCGCCAGCTGCTGCTGCGTGCGGCGCAGCTCGGACATGTCGAAGGTCAGCTCGAAGCAGCCGACCACGGCGCCGTCGGCCGACTTCTCCGGGATGAGCGTCGTGCGCGCCGTGCGGACGCGGCCGTCGACGCAGCGGGCCTCGTACTCGTAGGTCACGGCCTCGCCGGCAAAGGCACGCGTCACGTTGGGCCGGATCGCCTCGTAGGTGGTGTCCCCCAGGAACTCGCGCGCGCTGACACGGTCCAGCCGCCGCGGGTCCAGGCCGAACCAGTCCTGGTAGCCACGGTTGATGTAGCGGTAGGCCTTGCGGTGGTCGAAATAGGCGATCAGCGCCGGGATGCTGTCCGTGATCAGGCGCATCTGCGCCTCGCTCAGCCTCAGCTCGCTCGTGCGTTCGGCCACGCGGCGCTCGAGCTCGGCGGCATGCTCCAGAATCTGCCGCTCGGCGCGCTTCTGTGCCGTGATGTCCGAGTACAGCGTGATGAAGCCGATCCCGGGCACCGGGACGCCACGCACCTTCAGCACCGTGCCGTCCGGGCGCACGCGCTCGAACTCGTGCGACTCGAAGCGCCGCGCCGCCTCCACCCGCTCGGCCACCTGCGCGGCGGCGTCGCCAGGCCCGTACTCGCCGCGGTCGGCGTTGTAGCGTATGAAACCCTCGAACGGCGCCCCCGGGAAGGCCAACGTGTCCGGGAAGTCCAGCAGTCGGAGGAACGACCGGTTCCACGCCAGCAGCCCGAGGTCGTTGTCGATCAAGGTGAAGCCCTGGTCGATCAGGTCCAGCGCCGCCTGCAGCGACCGGTAGCGCTTCAGCGGGTCCTCGATGGGCGAAGAGGGCGTGGACATGGCGGCCAGGTTCGGCGTGATGTCGGGAATTCTAGGAAGCCGGGCGACGCCCCGAGGGGCCACGCAAACATTCGTCACATTGCATCGGAGGTGATGCAAAGGTCGTCTCTCATCCTTGCGTCCGCAGCGGCGACCCCTGATCGCTGCGCACGCCACAGGAGACACCATGGCACTCGCCAATCCGTACGCGATCGGGCTGGACAGGAACGCGGCCAACCACGTGGCCTTGTCGCCCCTGAGCTTCCTCGAACGCGCCGCGCACGTCTACCCGGACCGCATCGCCATCGTCCACGGCGACCTGCGCCAGGACTGGCGCACCACCTACGCCCGTAGCCGCCGCCTGGCCAGTGCCCTGAGCCGGCGTGGCGTCGGCGTCGGCCACACCGTGGCCGCGATGCTGCCCAACACGCCGGCCATGTTCGAGGCGCACTTCGGCGTGCCGATGAGCGGCGCCGTGCTGAACACGCTGAACACCCGGCTCGACCCCGAGGCCATCGCCTTCATGCTGCAGCACGGCGAGGCCAGCGTGCTGCTGACGGACCGCGAGTTCGCGCCCGTCGTCGGCAAGGCGCTGGCGATGCTGGGCGCGCGCCGCCCGCTGGTGGTGGAGGTCGAGGACCTGCTCGCCCCGCCGGGCGAACGCCTCGGCGAGATCACCTACGAGGCGTTGCTGGACGAGGGCGACCCGGCCTTCGCCTGGCAGCTGCCAGCCGACGAGTGGGACGCGATCGCGCTGAACTACACCTCGGGCACCACCGGCAACCCCAAGGGCGTGGTCACGCACCACCGCGGCGCCTACCTCAACGCGGCCAACAACGTCATCGCGTGGAGCCTGCCGCACCACCCCGTGTACCTGTGGACGCTGCCGATGTTCCACTGCAACGGCTGGTGCTTCCCCTGGACGATGGCGCTGGTGGCCGGCACCAGCGTGTGCCTGCGCCGGGTCGACCCGGCGGTGATCTTCCCGCTCGTCCGCGAGCACGGCGTCACGCACATGTGCGGCGCCCCGATCGTCTACAGCATGCTGATCAACGCCCCGGCCGGCCTGCGCGAGGGCATCGCGCACGAGGTGAAGGGCCTGATCGCCGGCGCCGCGCCGCCGGCCGCCGTGATCGAGGGCTGCGAGGCCGCCGGCATCTCGCTGACCCACGTCTACGGGCTGACCGAGGTCTACGGCCCGGCCGCCGTGTGTGCCAAGCAGGCCGCCTGGGACGACCTGCCGGCCGACGAGCGCGCACGTCTGAACGGGCGCCAGGGCGTGACCTACCCGCTGCAGCAGGCCGTCACCGTGCTCGATCCCGAGACGATGCAGCCGGTGCCGGCCGACGGCGAGACCATCGGCGAGATCTTCTTCCGCGGCAACGTGGTGATGAAGGGCTACCTGAAGAACCCGAGCGCCACCGAGGAGGCCTTCGCCGGCGGCTGGTTCCACACCGGCGACCTGGCGGTCATGCACCCGGACGGCTACGTCAAGATCAAGGACCGCAGCAAGGACATCATCATCTCCGGCGGCGAGAACATCTCGTCGATCGAGGTCGAGGACGTCCTGCACCGCCACCCGGCGGTGATGCTGGCCGCCGTGGTCGCGCTGCCCGACGCCAAGTGGGGCGAGGTGCCCTGCGCCTTCATCGAGCTCAAGGCCGGCGCCCAGGCCGACGAGGCCGGCGTCCTCGAGTTCTGCCGCAGCCAGCTCGCGCGCTTCAAGGTGCCCAAGCGGGTGGTCTTCGGCGAGCTGCCCAAGACCTCGACCGGCAAGATCCAGAAGTTTCAGCTGCGCGCGCGGGTCCAGTCCGCCAGCGCGATCGACTGAGGCACCCCGATGAGCGACTACCTCCTCGAGACGCGGGGCCTGACCAAGGAGTTCAAGGGCTTCGCCGCGGTCCAGAACGTGGACCTGAAGATCCAGCGCGGCACCATCCACGCGCTGATCGGACCGAACGGCGCGGGCAAGACCACGGTCTTCAACCTGCTGACCAAGTTCCTGCAGCCCACGCGCGGGACCATCTTCTACGACGGCGTGGACATCACGCGCGACGAGCCGGCCCAGATCGCCCGCCGTGGCGTCGTGCGCTCCTTCCAGATCTCGGCCACCTTCGGCCACATGACGGCGCTGGAGAACGTGCGCGTGGCGCTGCAGCGCCGGCTCGGCACGTCCTACCACTTCTGGCGTGCCGAGCGCTCGCTGCGCGTCCTCGACGACCAGGCGATGGACCTGCTCGAGCAGGTGGATCTGGGCAGCTTTGCGCGCACCCTGGCCGTCGAGATGCCCTACGGGCGCAAGCGCGCGCTGGAGATCGCGACGACGCTGGCGCTCGACCCGGCGCTGATGCTGCTGGACGAACCCACCCAGGGCATGGGCCACGAGGACGTGGACCGCGTCGCCGAGCTCATCAAGCGCGTGGCCGCCAAGCGCACCGTCGCGATGGTGGAGCACAACCTGTCGGTGGTCGAGAAGCTGTGCGACCGCATCACGGTGCTGCAGCGCGGGGAGATCCTGGCCGAAGGGACGTACGCGGAGGTCTCGAACGACCCGCGCGTGCTCGAGGCCTATGTCGGAGTCGAAGCATGAGCACGGTCGCCACCCCCCGCCACGCACGGTCGCATGGGCCCGCGGCACACAAGGCCTGGGGCAACGAGATGCTGCGCGTCGCCGACCTGCACGCCTTCTACGGCGAGTCGCACGTGCTGCATGGCATCGACCTGCACGTCGACGAGGGCGAGCTGATCACGCTGCTGGGCCGCAACGGCTCGGGGCGCTCGACGACGCTCAAGGCCGTGATGGGCCTGGTCGGGCGGCGCAGCGGCTCGATCATGTTCAATGGCAACGAGCTGGTCGGCATGGCGCCGCACCGCGTCGCGCGGCTGGCCGTGGGCTACTGCCCGGAGGAGCGCGGCATCTTCGCCGGCCTGACGACCGAGGAGAACCTGCGCCTGCCCCCCATCGTGCGCTCCGGCGGCCTGACGGTGCAGGAGATCTACGAGATCTTCCCCAACCTGTACGAGCGCCGCCACAGCCCCGGCACCCGGCTGTCCGGCGGCGAGCAGCAGATGCTGGCCATGGCGCGCATCCTGCGCTCCGGCGCACGGCTGCTGCTGCTCGACGAGATCACCGAGGGCCTGGCGCCGGTGATCGTCAAGAAGCTCGGCGAGGTCATTCGGCTGCTCAAGTCGCGCGGCTTCACGATCGTGCTGGTCGAGCAGAACTTCCGTTTCGCGGCCCCGCTGGCGGACCGCCACTACGTGCTCGAGCACGGCCGCGTTGTCATGACCATCGACCAGGCTGAGCTGGCATCCAAGACCGACGAGCTGCATGCGCTGCTCGGCGTGTGACAACGCGCCGCGTCCGCGTCCTACCCCATCCCTCCCCACCGCATCCACAAGGAGACATCCGATGCAACTGCGCCCCATCGCCCTGGCCGTCACCCTCGCCCTCGCCGCCGCCGGCGCCCAAGCCGCCGTGTCCGGCGGCGTCGTCAAGATCGGCGTGCTGACCGACCTGTCCGGAACCTACGCCGACCTGGCCGGCAGCGGCGCCGTGCTGGCCACGCAGATGGCGATCGACGACTTCATCGCCAAGGAGAAGCCGTCGTTCAAGGTCGAGATGCTCACCGCCGACCACCAGAACAAGGCCGACATCGCGTCGAACAAGGCGCGCGAGTGGTTCGAGCGCGAGGGCGTGGACACGGCCACCGAGCTGGTCACGACGTCGGTGGCGCTGGGCGTGATGAAGGTCGCCAAGGAGAAGAACCGCATCGCCTTGATCAGCGGCGCCGCCTCCACCCCCATCACCAACGAGCAGTGCAACGACGTCACGGTGCACTACACCTACGACACCTACGCGCTGGCCAACGGCACTGCCAAGGCGGTGACGCAGCAGGGCGGCAAGAAGTGGTTCTTCCTGACCGCCGACTACGCCTTCGGGCAGGCCCTGGAGAAGGACTCCAGTGCCGTCATCAAGGCCAACGGCGGCCAGGTCGTGGGCTCGGTGCGCCACCCGTTCCCGGGCTCCGACTTCTCGTCCTTCCTGCTGCAGGCCCAGGCCTCGGGCGCGCAGATCATCGGCCTGGCCAACGCGGGCGCGGACACCACCAACGCGATCAAGCAGGCGGCCGAGTTCGGCGTCACGCCCACGCAGTCGCTGGCCGGCCTGCTGATGTTCATCACCGACGTGCACGCGCTCGGCCTGAAGCCGACGCAGAGCATGTACCTGACGACGGGCTTCTACTGGGACCGCAACGACGAGACGCGCGCCTGGTCCAAGCGCTTCTTCGAGAAGCAGAAGAAGATGCCCACGATGGTGCAGGCCGGGCAGTACAGCTCCGTGTACCACTACCTGTCGGCGGTCAAGGCGGGCGACTCGGACGACGCGGCCACGGTGATGGCCAACATGAAGAAGCTGCCGATCAACGACTTCTTCGCCAAGAACGGCAGCATCCGCGACGACGGCCGCATGGTGCACGACATGTACCTGGTGCAGGTCAAGAAGCCGGCCGACTCGAAGTACGCCTGGGACTACTACAGCGTGAAGGCCACGATCCCCGCGGCCGACGCCTTCCAGCCGCTGTCGCAGTCGCGCTGCCCGCTGGTCAAGAAGTAACCGCCGCCGGATGCGGGGCGCCGCCGGGGCGCCCCGCCCATGCGCTCCACCCGGCCGCCGCCCCGCACCTGTCCCGTGCGGGCCGGGCCGGTGCGCTCTGGAAGGACACGCCGCCATGCCGCTCTTCGACATCCCGATCCAGGTCCTGATGGGCCAGCTCATGCTGGGCCTGATCAACGGGTCGTTCTACGCCGTGCTCAGCCTCGGCCTGGCCATCATCTTCGGCCTGCTCAACATCATCAACTTCGCGCACGGCGCGCAGTACATGCTGGGCGCGTTCGTCGCCCTGCTCGCCTTCAACCGCCTGGGCATGAACTACTGGGTGGCGCTGATCGTCGCGCCACTGGTGGTGGGGGCCCTGGGGGTCGTGATCGAGCGCACGATGCTGCGCCGCCTGTACCAGCTCGACCACCTCTACGGCCTGCTGCTGACCTTCGGGCTGTCGCTCATCCTGGAGGGGCTGTTCAAGAACTACTTCGGCGTCTCGGGCGAGAGCTACCCGGTGCCCGAGCAGCTCGCTGGCGGCGTGAACCTGGGCTTCATGTTCCTGCCGATCTACCGCGGCTGGGTGATCGTCGCCTCGCTGGTGGTGTGCCTGGCCGCCTGGTACGTGATCGAGCGGACCTCCCTGGGCGCGACGCTGCGCGCCGCGACGCAGCGGCCGGACCTGGTGCAGGCGCTGGGCATCAACGTGCCGGTGCTGGTCACCGCCACCTACGCGGCCGGCACCGCGTTGGCCGCCTTCGCCGGCGTGCTCGCCGCGCCGGTGGTGCAGGTGAACCCGGTGATGGGGTCCAACCTGATCATCGTGGTGTTCGCCGTCGTCGTGATCGGGGGCATGGGGTCGATCGCCGGCGCCATCCTCACCGGTCTCGGCCTCGGCCTCGTTGAGGGCCTGACCAAGGTCGTCTACCCCGAAGCCTCCGCCGTCGTGATCTTCGTGATCATGATCTTCGTGCTGCTTTTCCGCCCGGCCGGGCTGGTCGGCAAGCAGGCCTGACGCCTGCGAAGGAGACCCCGATGTCCACCGTCA